>NZ_LT629786.1:1243984-1554980 GCF_900105675.1 Pseudomonas synxantha
TCACCGAAGCGCGCAAAAAGCGTTTTGACTTCGCCACCTACCGCCAGGATGTGCTCGGCTTTTACGTCAAGAGCACCAGCAAGATCACTGAGATCAAGCAGGCGGCGGACATTGCCGGGCTGAAGATCATCGTCGGCTCCGGCACCAACCAGGAAAAGGTCCTGCTGGCCTGGAACGAGGCCAATGAAAAAGCCGGCCTCAAGCCTGCGCTGTTGCAGTACTTCGACGACCAGGCCGCCGCGCAACTGGCGGTGCAGTCAGGGCGCAGTGATGCGCTGTTCGGGCCGAACTCGGTGTACGCCTATTCGGCGGCGATCACCGGCGGTATCAAGCGCGTCGGCACCGTCAACGGTGGCTGGCCGCTGCAGGCCGATATCGCCGTGACCACGCGCAAGGACAACGGCCTGGTCCAGCCGATCCACACCGCCTTGCAAGGCGCGATTGCCGGTGGCCAATACGAACAGGTCTTGCAGCGCTGGGGCCTGGATGTGGAGCGGGTCGACCAATCGCTGATCAACCCGCCCGGGCTGCCGGACTAAGGAGGTTTGGACATGGGACTGACACGACGTGAAGCGTTGTCGAGCATTGCCGCAGTGGGCGGTGAAAAGGCCGTCAAGGATGCATTGGCGGTCTTGGGCCTGGGCCCATCCTCACATCGCCGGCCGCAACCGCTGAAACTCAAGGACGGCCTGGGGCAGGGCACCCGCGTGTTGGTACTGGGCGCCGGGATTGCCGGGCTGGTCACGGCACTGGAACTGAGCCGCGCCGGCTTCAACGTGCAAGTGCTCGAAGCCCGAGAGCGCGTGGGGGGCCGCACCTGGACCCTGCGCAACGGTGACCGCGTGGACTACAAGGATGGTCGCTCGCAGACCGTAGGGTTTGATCCGGGCCGGTATTTCAACGCCGGCCCCGCGCGCATTCCCAGCCAACACCGCACGATCCTCGATTACTGCAGTGAGCTGGGTGTGCCCCTGGAAGTGCTGGTCAACAGCAGCCATGGCGCCCAGGTGCGGCCGGACCTGGGCAAGCCAGCGTTCAGCGTCGGCCAGGCGCTCAACGATACCCGTGGGCACCTGTCCGGGCTGTTGGCCAAGGCGGTGCAGCGTGACGCCCTCGATGATGTGTTGAGCGGCGAAGAGCGCACGCGCTTGCTGGGTTTCCTGCAGGTGTATGGCGACCTGTCCCAGGAACTGACCTTCGAGGGCACCCTGCGCTCGGGGCACCTGGAATCCGCCGCCCACCCTGGCGCCTTGCCCGCCCGTTGTCGCCCGCTGGGGCTCGAACGCCTGCTGCACCCGGAACTCTGGGGCGCCTTGCTGCACACCGAGTTTCCGGAATTTTCCGCCACCATGTTCCAACCGGTGGGCGGTATGGACCGCATCACCGATGCCTTCTACCGGCGCGTGCATGAGCAGGTGCAACTGGGCGCCCGGGTGCGGCAGATCCGCCAATTGGAGGACGGCGTGGCGGTGACCTATCACGACCAGCACAGCGGCCGTGAACAGGTGGTGCGCGCCGATTACTTGATCTCGACCTTGCCGCTGCCATTGCTGGCCAAACTCGATACGGATTTCAGCGACCCGATCAAGGCCGCGTTGCGCAGCACCCGCAGCGATCAGGCGACCAAGGTGGCGTGGCAATCCCCGCGCTTCTGGGAAACCGATTACCGCACCTACGGCGGCCTGTCGTGGATCGAACACCCGGCGCGCCTGCTCTGGTATCCCAGCAACGACCTCAACACCCGCGACGGTGTGCTGGTGGCTGGTTATGTGACGGGGGAGGGCGCTGAGGTGTTTGGTGCGCAGCCGCTCGATAAGCAGTACGCCACTTCGAGGGAGGCCGTGGAGCTCCTGCATCCGGGTTATTCCAAGCACCTGCGTAATCCGCTGGCGGTGTCCTGGGAACAGATCCCCTACAGCGAAGGCCCATGGCTGCAACGTGAGCACTTCCCGGCCGAGGCCAGCGCCTTGCTCGAGCGCCCCCACGGCCGCGTGTACTTCGCCGGCGACGGCCTGGTGCAAAGCGGCGTGGGGATCTGGCAGGAGTCAGCCGCCAACTCAGCGCGCCATGTGGTCGCGCAACTGGCCGAGCGCGTCATCCAACAACGACAGACCGCGGCCGTGGCCGCTTCCTAAGGAGTAACACCATGAGCAACAGCATCCAACGCACCAGCGTCGGCGACTTCCCCATCTCGCAAACCGTCACCGTGCCGGCTTCCGCCAGCCTGGTGTTCGTCAGTGGCACGCTACCGGACCTCGTCGATCCGAGTGTGCCTGGGGTTTTTGGCGATACCGAAGTGCAGACTGCTTCGGTGTTCAACAAATTGCGCCAGATCCTGAGCCAACACGACCTGGACCTAGGCGATATCGTGCAGTTGCGGGTGTTTCTGGTCGGTACCGAAGAAACCGACGGCAAGCTGGATTTTGCCGGGCTGCAGCGTGGGTATACGCAGTACTTCGGCACGCCGGAGCAGCCGAACAAACCGGCGCGGACAGCGTTGCAAGTGGTGGCGTTGCCGTTGCCGGGGGCGTTGGTGGAGGTGGAGGCGATTGCTGCTCGGGCGTTGTGATCAAACCCGTTACTCGGCGGCGTGAAGCCTTTGCTCTGTCGCTCGATCGATCAATGCCCGCAATGCTTCGAACAAGGGGTCGGCATCCGTGTGTTTTTTGCCGTAGGCCAGGTTGAAGGCGTAGTCGAAATCGGGAGGGTTCAGCCCCTGGGTGTGCTGCAGCAGGGTCTCCAGTTTGTCCATGGCTTTGACGGCTTTTGCTTCCGGCGAAAGCGCGTTCTCGTAGTCATCCCACAACGTCAGGATCTCGGTTTTCAGCGGACTGTCCAGGGACTGGGCCAACAGCAGCAGGTCGAGCCGCTCCTGCTCGCCCTTGTTGGGAAAGGCCGCCTGGCTAACCGCCGGGATATCGCCGTGGATGGCTTCGCCCAAATCATGGATAACGCACATCTTGAGGATTTTCAGCAGGTCCAGGCCGGGCAGTTGATCGGCGAATACCATCGCCATCAGACACAGGCGCCAACTGTGTTCGGCCGTGCTTTCAGTGCGACCCGAAGCCGTGTGGGCGCTTCTGAGCACATCCTTGAGTTTTTCCGCTTCGCGCAGGAAATCGAGACGGCCTTTGATTTTTTCCAGGTCCATGATGCTGCCCCCACAAGGTCGGTTATGCAGCTAAGCCTAGGTGCGCGAGCGTAGATCGTCCACGCATAAAATATGCGCGGTGTTCAGTCAGAGCGTCTCGACCAGGCGCGCGGCGCTGCCATCGCTCAGGGTCATGCGTGTCCAGCGACACAGGCTTGGGCGTATCGGCACGAGGCTGGAATCGTTGCTTCCAGTGGTGAACTCAAGGGCTGGGGGGGCCTGGGTTTCGCGCCAGCCGGTGTGTTCCAGGCTGGCTTCGATCAGCTGGATTTCCTGGGTTGCGAAGCGCCACAGCGACTGGCCCATAAGATCGGCGAGCGGGCTGGTGAATTGGAGTGCGCGGGAGGGCGAGCATGCGAGCAGGCGGTGCGTCAGGTCGCACACCAGGTGCATCGCTTGCGAACTCTCACTGACCAGCCGGGCCAATGCCTGGTCGGCGGCTGCATCAAGCCGGGCTGCCAACAACTGCTCAAGCTGTTGGTGCGCAGCCGGATCCATCGCTTGTACGCCACTTTCCCAGCGCGAAATAGTCGATTGAGTGACGTTGAATAGCTGCGCCGCATGGCTTTGCTTGACGCGGTGCAGCAAACGCCATCGCCGCAGCGCAATGCCGGGCAGCGCAGGCTTGAGCAAGGAGTGAGGCATTTGCGGTTCCTGAGCCGGCGGGTGGATGACGAGTGTGATGATATGAGGGCCGCAGTGCAAATGAGTGGGATGAACGGCCCTCGGGTTGGCACACCAAGCCTCAGGGCTGAAGTGTTGATCGCTCCAGATACTGGTTCAACGCAGATCCAATGTGGGAGGGGGCTTGCCCCCGATAGCGGATTGTCAGTCACTGCATGTGTTGACTGAACCACTGCTATCGGGAGCAAGCCCCCTCCCACATGGCTACTCCCTATTCCTGCAACAACAACGCCTGCTGCTTGAGCCTGCGCTTCTGCGCAAACGGCAACTTTTCATCATCCCCATACGGCGCGCTGTACCAATTGCCGTAGCTCGGGTTGGGCAGCAGGAACCAGCGTTGCCCCAGCCAGTTCACATAGGGTTCGACGGCCTTGCGCTGCGCAGCCAGGGTGTTGTGTTCGGCCTGCACGAAATCTCCCAGGGAGTCACCGGCCATCAACAGCACGCGTGCCTGGCTGGCGACCCATTGGCGGCGGCAGTTCTTGCCGTAGCCGGCGCTTTCGCAGTGGCCGGTAGGCGTGCTGGCCGCCAGGATCTGTTCATTACTCTCAATCGGAAAGCCGCGTAAACGCAGGTTGTTGGCCGTAGCCGCGACCTGGCTGTGTTCGCGGTTGGTGAGGTAATACACCTTGATCCCTTTTTGCCTGGCAGCCTGCAGGAATGCCACGGAACCTGGCAGTGCCTGGGCTTTGGCCTGCTCCACCCAGGTGTTCCAACGGTCATAGGAATACACCTGGTTATTGATGATGTCGCGGGCGTTGAGCGGCACGTTGTCCAACAGGGTCTCGTCGATATCCACCACCACCGCCGGTGGCAGGCCGGCCAGCTTGCGCGCCGGCAAGGGCAGGGCGTCCCAGGTGGGGTCGGCCAGCGCTACATCGAGTTGGCGGGTGGCGTTGGCGAAGAGCTGGCGGTAGATCAGCTCGTGCTCGATGGACGTCTGGGTCCAGAGCACGGCGTCGAGTTGGTCGTTGGCCGGTGGGGTCTGCTGGCAGCCTGTGAGGGCGGTGGTGAGCAAGCAAAGGCTCGCGACAATCAGATTACGCATGGAATGGTCTCGCAGTGGACGCCTGGGCGTGGATGACTCAATAAGGCTCGCCGATCGAGCAGTGTGCAATCAATTGCGCGAGTGCTCTTCTTAATAGGCTCTCTGCATGCGTGTTCATGCGTAGCATCAGGGAACCGTCCGATTGCAGGATGATGATCCCGTCGAGTTTGTCATGATAGCTGCGTACTTCATGGAAGCCGCCCTCGTCGGTAAACAACATCAACGGACCGCGCTCTGTTCTGGTGATGGCGTAAATGTCCAGCAACGGGCCGTGTTTGGCGGTTTCGAACAAGCCAAGCATGGCGTGGCGGGCAGGCACTCCTGCACGAACCGACCTCGGATAATATTCGTTAACGATCAACTCCATGCCTGCGTCGGCAATATACCCGGCAATGTCTGGCCAACAGGCTTGCGCCCGAGGGGCCAAGACATGTGCCATCGAACTTGTTGCATCGACAATCAGCTTGGGTAGCGGCCGAATATGTTCCGTAAGGACACGACGAAAGTGCTCGCGCAACTGGCGCGCTGAAGCCGCATTGGAGGGTGTCACGCAGGCGAATGCCTCGCAGCGCTCGCTAACGTTCACGTCGCCTTTATGTTTGCACATCTCACGGAGTTTCCTGGGCTGGCAGGCGGGCACCGGCCCATAGTTGGCGAGCGCTACCAGCGCCTCTGTATTGAGTTTTGCATAGTCACGCAATGCTTGATTGAAGTTGCGTGTATTAGCCCTGGCATATTGTTTGGCTTCAAGTACATAAATGATGCGATGGCTTCCATCCGCTTTGCGCTGCAGGAGTGAATAGTCTGGTTGAATATGTTGCTTGCGACCCGTTCCTGTCAGCCCAATACCTTGGGCCGCGACGCGAAACTCCGCGATCAATTCGAGAACGTCATTACCGATGCGCAGGTTAGCGATATGGCTGGGACTGAAAGCGAATGTCAGGCGATTGTCCGTGCCCATCAATTCAAAGTGCTCACCCGCGTATTGCAGTTCACGTTTGAGCAGGGTAACGAGCCACACGGAGTAGAGCTGTGAGCGGTGTTTCCAGATGGGCAGGTCGAGCACGTCCTCCAGTTCATGGGATAACGCGTTGGCCGCGACCACGTCTGAGTGAGCGTTGACCAGCGTTTCGACCTTTTTCGCCAAAACGGCTCGCTGGGAATGAGGGACCTGTTGGTGGCAATACCAAAGCGCCGGCAGAAGATGAAAGCGCGCAATGTGGTCTTCCTGGATATGAGCCAGCAAGGACTCGCTCCATTGCCTGATAGGTGTGCGGCCCGGCATGGCTGGATCGTCGGTCCTGCGCACGCTGCGCAGTTCAGCCTGGCTGGCGTAGCGGCCTGTGCGACGGCACAATTGCTCGGTCAGGTCCGCGATAGGCTGGAGTGCGCGGGTCAGTGGGTCGGTGATCGGTCCCTGGGGCAGTGGTACGGATGTCTGGTAAGGCCAGTCTAAATTGTTTATCCAGTTTTTTACCTCATCGCTCGCGATGGGCGTTTTGAGGGCGGCCCGAGCATTTTCCTCGCCCAGTGTGTCTGCAAAGGTGGTCAAAAGCCCCCCGCTGATCGCTACCAAGTCCCTGGGGTTATAAGCGCGTTGCGCAACAGTGCTATTGAGTCGCTCCATGATGTTGCGTGCGCTGCGAAAGGCCTCTGCATCGAAAGACAGCTTTTCGCCTTCATCAAAGTTGAACTCGAGTAACAGGCGCTCATTGCTATGGGATACGCCTGCCTCAATCATCATCTGATAGATGTCAGTGAGCATCATGCTGAACGGCTGCAAGGCATTGAGTACCGCGATCAGGAACGACGTGATGTCGACGTCGTGCAGCCGCAAGTAAGCGCCAACGTCCTGGAACGCGGGGATGTGCAACGCCGCCCGTAGGTCCACGACGAATTGTTTATCGTGGCTCATGGGGGCCAGCCGGCCCTCTGAATTCAAGCTGTCCCAAAGCTCAGCCGCGGTTTTCAAGTGCACAGGTTCATCCTTGATAAAGATAAGTGGCGATTAGCCATAATTTGCAAAGCGTGAGATGTTACCCGACTCAAGGAAACCATGCGCATTTCAGGATCAACATGAACGCACAACAAGGTCTTTACGAAAATGTCACGCTTATTGACATTCAATTGGCGTCTGTCTATTACCCGATTCTGGTCGACCTGGCCAAGCATAAACATTGCCTGACCTACACCGAGTTGGTTGATCGGGCCAAGCATGAGAACCCCGACCATAGGGTCGTTCAGAATGCCATCCCTGTATCCACCGGGCGGCGCTTGGATGTAGTCAGGCTGTTCACTGACGAGCGCAAGTTGCCAGACCTGACGTCGCTGGTAATCAGTAAAGGCACGGGGGAGTGTGGGAGCTTTTTCACCCGCCATTTCGATCCGGTGGCTGCGCGTGAGCAGGTCTTTGCGTTTGACTGGAACACCGCGACTACGGATTTTGCAGGTTTTGTCGAAGTGACCGAGAAAGCGGTGAAGCCGCGTAAAAAGGTCAAGAAGCCGCAGGCACGCGAACGCATGGCGGCTTACTATCAGGCGAACAAATCCAACCTCCCGGCTAACGTGAGTGAGTACAGAGAAGCCATCATCGAGCTCATTATGGAGGGCTTCTCTGATGAGGAGGCTTACGCGATGACGTTGCGCCAGACAAGCTGAGCGTACCTGTCGATTGTCCAATGCGACTGACCTGGCTCGATACAGGTACCGCCTACCCAACGTGCTTCTGAGCTATGGTCTGGCCAATAGGCGCTCTCGCTGAGCACTTCCCGCCCCAAGGCTGTCAGTTCCAGGTGGCGCCGAGGCCATTCCAGATGCGTCTCGGTTTCCAACAGCAACGGCTGCTCTGCATCAATCAACGGCTGCAGCAGGGCATGGAACATCATGTCTCCCAGGAATGGCAACGGCTCGCGCTTACCCATCAGCTCTGCGAACACCCGGCCGAATGGCACCGGTCCGGCCTCGGCGATGTACGTCAGGCCCAGGCGTTCGGTCAACGACAAGCCATCATGCGTTCCGGGTAACTCCTGCAATTGGCGCAGCAGCGCCGGAGCGAGAAAGGGCAGGCAGGGGTAATTGCCATGGGCCAGTTCCGCGAGCTTGAGCGGTGAGCTGTCGCAATAAGCCGACCAGGCGCGTTTGGCCAATTGCACTGCGTTGTCGTCGATCAAGCGCCGCTGCGGCCAGAGCCAGGCCAGCACATCGGGGGCCAATTGGCCTATGCCGATAAATCGCTCGACCCCGGGAATGCGGTCTGCCTCAATCAGCTCCAGCTTGTGCGGCGCCCGCTCCAGGCCGGCCAGGGCGCGCACCAGAAACAGTTGGTCGTAGGCGTCCGCTTCGCACCACAGCACACTGTGATCGGCATTGGCCAAGGTTTGTAGCTGGTCGTATTCATCGTTGACGCGATGCGCGACTTCAGTGGAGTCAAGGGCAAAGGCCTGACTGATAAAGATACTGCGCATCGCGCGGAACGTTTGGCTGGGCAGTTCACGCACTGGCCCCATGCACAACGGGTCCGTGAGCATCCGGAACTGGCCCTTGAACCCGGCCAGTTGCAGGCTGTGGGCAATATCGTTGCCACACCGCCAATGGGTGGTGCGCGATTCATCGCTGGCCTCGAAACCAGGGTGTCGGGCGGCAAAGTCGAGGGCGTCGACATGGGCCTTGAGCTTGGGCCAACTGGCGAAGCCCAGTTGTTTGGCAAGCTGCCATTGAGCCTGGGACAAGGTTGCGCTGGGGTCTTGGCTTTTCAGGCGCGACAACAGTTCCTTGGCGCGCTTGCGCTGCTGCTCAAGGTTAAGGCGGCCGTCGGTGTTTGAGGCGAAAGGGCGTTGCGACATACGAGCTCCTTGTTCGAACCTTTTCCGCTTTAAGGTTGGGAGTCGTAGAAATGAGGTAGAGCTGTGATGTCCTGGGCGCAGCCCTTTCCGCGGAAGGTGGCGTGGAGAGCGCCAGGCCGCAAATATAGGCAGCGCGACGCACGAATGCAAATCAACCTTGCCCATCACCCTTGCGATCGATCCAATGGGTCTTGATGCCCTTGGCCCAGGCCACTGTATAAAAACAGCTGAGCAAGACGATGCCCCATTGCTCGGCGTTGATCGACGACCAGAACCAGAACGGCTGGCCGGCCATGCCAAACAGGCAAGCGTAGCGGCGCACTTTCAAGCGTTTGCTCTGGCTGAACCAGATAGCGACGACGCCGAGGGCGGCGATCATGATTTGCGCGATCAAAGCCAGACTCCTTTGCCGGGGGCACTTGATTCAAAGGTGGGAAGGATGTGTTCCCACCTTTGAACCGCACTGTTATTTGTCTTTGCGCGCATCCATGGTCTTTTGATGCTCGGCCAGAAACGGCTGTTCCGCAGGATCAAAACGATCAATCCCGGCCGTAAAGCGGTGCCAATAGGGGTACAGCGGCTGGCGACGGGTGACCGCCTCGATGCGTGACGATTGTGCTTCGGTCAGCTTCAGCTCAGTGGCGGCGAGGTTGTCGCGCAGGTGCTCTTCGGTACGCGCTCCGACGATCAGCGAGGTGATCCCCGGGCGATCCTTGAGCCAGGCCAGGCAGGTACGGGCGACCGAGACGCCATGCTCATCGCCGACGGCGGCGAGGGTCTCGATAATGTCCAGGGCGCGCTCCTGGTCATGCACATAGGGTTCCGGCCAGCCGCTGCCCTGGCGGGTATTGGGTGGCGGCTTGTGCCCGCGGCGGGTCGTGCCGGTCAGCAGGCCTTCTCCCATCGGGCCCCATACCAAAGTACCGACGTGCTGGTCCAAGGCCAGCGGCAGCAATTCGTACTCGGCTTCACGGGATTCCGGGGTGTAGTAGATCTGCTGGGTGATGGGTTTGAGCATGCCGTGCAGCTCGGCCTTGCCCAGGGTTTTCATCATCTGCCAGGCCGTGAAGTTGCTGGTGCCGAAGTAGCGGATCTTGCCCGAACCGACCAACAGGCGCAGGGCTTCGAGAGTCTCTTCGATCGGCGTCATGCCGTCCCAGTTATGCAGTTGGTAAAGGTCGATATGGTCGGTACCCAAACGCTTCAAACTCGCTTCGCAGGCGCGGATCAGGTGATAGCGCGATGAGCCGGAATTGTTCGGGTTGCTGTCCACCGGGCTGCGGCCCTTGGTAGCCAGCAGGATATCGTTGCGCTTGTCACCCAGGGCCTTGCCGACCACCTCTTCGGCCAGGCCGTGGGAGTAGAGGTCAGCGGTATCGACCATATTCACCCCGGCATCGAACGCGATGTCGAACATACGCTTGGCCAGGGGCACGTCCACCGCGCCGCATTTTTCGAACTCCGCACGACCGCCAAAGGGCACGGTGCCCAGGATGATTTCCGATACCAGCAGGCCGGAATGACCCAGTTGTCGGTATTGCATGTCGCCTCCTACTTAACGTTGCACGTGAAGGTGTGAACGATGGGGAGGACGATAGTTTGAATTTTTTTCATGAAATTGCGACGCCGGCGCCGAGAACTTCCAACAGGTGATTGTTTCGTCCAATGAAATGCTGGATTGTAAATCCTGGTCATTCCGCCGACTGAGGCGGCAGTGGAATATGCCTGGCGTCGATACCCATTCTTTTGGAGCCTTTCATGACCCAGCCTGCGATCAAACTTTATGGTTTTCCATTGTCCGGCCACTCCCATCGGGTCGAGCTGATGTTGTCCCTGCTGGGCTTGCCCAATGAATTTATCCTGGTGGACCTCAAGCAAGGTGCGCATAAAACGCCCGAATTCATTGCTAATCTCAACCGCTTCGGCCAGGTACCGGTGATCGATGACGGCGGTACTGTCTTGGCCGACTCCAATGCGATTCTGGTCTACCTTGCCAGTACCTATGGCAAAGGGCAGTGGTTGCCGAGCGAGCCCATCGGCCAAGCGCGGGTCCAACGCTGGCTCTCGGCCGCCGCCGGTCAACTCCATGCGGGGCCCGCCACGGCGCGCTTGGCCACAGTGTTTGGCGCCGAGGTGGACACTGTCAGCGCAATCAACCGAGCCTATGCCCTGCTGAACGTGATGGAGCAGCAACTGGGCGAGAGCCGTTTTCTGGCTGGTGATCAGCCAAGCATTGCCGATATCGCGTTCTACACCTACGTGGCCCATGCGCCGGAAGGCAACGTGTCGCTGTCCGACTACCCTGAGGTGCGTGCCTGGCTTGCCAGCATCGAAGCCTTGCCAGGGTTTGTCGCTATGCCGCGCACGGCGGTGGGGCTGCAATCACAGTAACGATCAAGGGATGCCGATGGACCGATTTCATGAGATGCAGGTATTCCTGGCGGTGGCCGAGGAGGAGGGTTTTGCGGCTGCTGCACGCCGCCTGAAGACCTCGCCACCCAGCGTGACCCGCGCCATTGCCGCTATGGAACAGCGCATCGGTACGCAACTGCTGGCGCGCACCACGCGCAGCCTGCACCTGACCGATGCCGGCCAGCGTTACCTGGAAGATTGCCGGCGCATCCTCGCCGAACTGGAAGAGGCCGAGGAAGCGGCAGCGGGCAGTTACTCCATCCCCGGCGGCCACCTGACAGTGACCGCACCGGTACTGTTTGGCGAGCTGTATGTGGCGCCTGTGCTGGGGGAGTACCTGGACCAGTTCCCCCTGGTGAACATCAGTGCCTTGCTGGTCGACCGTGTGGTCAACATGACCGACGAAGGCGTTGATGTAGCGGTGCGTATCGGCCATCTGCAAGAACCCGGACAGCAGGCGATCAAGGTCGGCGAAGTGCGCCGGGTGGTGTGCGCATCGCCGGCTTATCTGGACCAACGTGGGCGCCCGCAGCGGCCTGAGCAATTGCGAGAAGCCAAGATCGTCACCTCATCGTCCAGCCAACTGGTCAGTGAATGGACGTTCGTCGACGCCGGCCAGCCGCTGAAGATAGCCATTGAGCCGCGTCTGAGCGTTACGGCGAACAATGCCGCAATCAATCTGGCGCGCCTGGGCTGGGGCATGACGCGGGTGCTGTCGTATCAAGTCGCGGCAGCGGTGGCGGCGGGTGAGCTGGAGCTGGTGCTGGAGGCTTTCGAACCGGCGCCGCTGCCGATCCACGTGGTGTTCCAGCAAAACGGTCGCATACCGGCCAAGGTCCATACCTTTGTGGATTTCTTAAGCCAGCGCCTCGGACAGGACGCGGCCCTCAATCCAGCGACGAAGCGGCGCGCCTGATGGAGCGCTTTCGCGATATGCAGTTGTTTGCGGCGCTGGCCGGGCAACCCAGCCTGGCGTCGGCAGCACGCCATGCCCGGGTTTCCGGCCCGACCCTGGTACGTGCGGTTGCGCGCCTGGAGACACGCCTGCGGGTGGTGTTACTGCAGCGCAGCACACGCGGGGTCAACCTCACCGATGCAGGCCAGGCTTATCTTGCCGACTGTGTACGCCTGCTGGCAGCGGTGGATGCGGCCGAAGCCTCGGCCAACGGCGCCCATGTGCACGCCCAGGGCAACCTGCGGATATGCCTGCCGTTGCTGTTCAGCCGCTATGTGATGGCGCCACTGCTGGCTGGCTATATGGACCGCTACCCGGCGGTGCGTGTCATCGCTAACTACCACGATTATTACCCCAACCTGCACGAAGAGGGGTTTGACGTGGCGGTGTGGGTGGGTGAGCTGCCCAACTCATCGCTGATTGCACGACAGGTCGGGCAAGTGCGCACCCTGCTTTGCGCGAGCCCCACGTATTTGGCGGCCAGGGGCGAGCCCCGGCATCCGGCTGACCTCAAGCAACATCACCTGATTGCCAGCGCCGAAGCGGTGCATTGGGGTTTTCCCCACTACGCCCTCAAGGCCCGCGCACGCCTCAGTTGCGCCACGGTGCAAGGCGCGATCAATGCGGCGGTGCAGGGCGCGGGGGTGATTCGTTGCCTGAGCTATCCGGTTCACGATCACTTGATGAGTGGCCGACTGCGCCGTGTCTTGCCGGCCTTTGAACTGCCGCCGCTGCCAGTGCATGTGATCTACCGCGAAGGCCGTCATGCGCCGATGCGCGTGCGCAGTTTTGTCGACTACTGCGTCACCGCGTTGCGCGAACATCCGGCATTTCAGTTGGCGTAATAGTGGATTGCCTGGGGTGGGCATTCTCTGCATGGCTGGGCAGGCGCAGCATTCGGTTATCCAACCAGAGGTGATCGCCATGAACTCGATCGAACAATCCCCTTGGCATACCGGCGAACGGCAACTGCAGGAAAGCGCCGGCGTTGCCGAACGCATGGCCATGATCGGGCCGAAGGTCATTCGTGATCATTTGCCCGAGCAGCATCGTGATTTTTATCCGTTGTTGCCTTACCTCATTCTGGGTGTGGTGGACGAACAGGGTATCCCCTGGGCGACCATGCTGGAGGGCGCGCCAGGGTTTGCCCATTCACCGGATCCACAGGCGCTGCAAATCGACAGCCTGCCCGCCAGAAGCGACCCGGCCTCGGCTGGCATCACTCGTGGCGCGTCCGTTGGCCTGCTGGGCATCGACCTCGGCACCCGGCGTCGCAACCGCATGAACGGTCGGATCGGAGCGCTGGATCATGACGGCTTTGCGGTTGATGTGGTGCACACTTTCGGCAACTGCCCCAAGTACATCCAACTGCGGCCCGTCGCTGGGGTTGCGCGCAAACCTGGCGATACAGCCGAGCGCAGCACCAGCCTGGACGCTGCCGCCCAAACGCTGATCAGCAACGCCGACACCTTCTTCGTCGCCAGCTACGTGGACCAGCACGGCGAACGCTCGGTGGACGTTTCCCATCGCGGCGGCAACACGGGGTTTGTGCGGGTAGAAGGCAACGTGCTGACCATCCCTGATTTTGCCGGCAACCTGTTCTTCAACACCCTCGGTAATCTGCAAGCCAACCCGGTAGCGGGGCTGCTGTTTGTCGATTTTGAAACCGGCGACGTGCTGCAAGTGGCGGGGCGTACATCGTTGATTCTTGGCGGGCCGCAAGTGGCCGAGTTTGAAGGCGCGCAACGCTTGTGGACAGTGACGGTGGAGCATGTGGTCCGCCGTCCTGCAGCCTTGGCATTGCGCTGGCAGTTCGCGCAGTTCTCACCGCACAGCCTGGCGATGGGCACCTGGTAGCCGGGCACCCGCTCCCAGGCATTGCTATCTCACTGATGCAGTGAGATCAAAATGTGGGAGGGGGCTTGCCCCCGATGAGGTAGTGTCAGCCAATACATCTGTGACTGACCCACCGCAATCGGGAGCAAGCCCCCTCCCACATAGGAACATCATTGCCTGTTGAATTTGCGTTTGTTCATCAGGCCACCGGGCATTCTCGGTTCAGTCCGGGGCGGACGGTGAAGATGACGTCGGGGGGCAGTTGAGGGTTGTCATCCGAGGGGGATGACGGGGGATTGGGTGTGACTTTCTTCATGGCGAAGCTCCTATGAATGAGCACATCCATTTCGCTACCACACGAAGTAAGGAGGCGACTGTACACGGGGTGGTAGACCGGTCATAGAAACCCGGCAGGCCGAAGCCTCCCATGCACAGCCGCCACAAAGCAGCCCGCACAAAAAAACGCCCTTGAGCGTTTTGGGGTCTATGAAAGAACTGGGCTACCACGCCCATTCGCTGATTTTGCAGCGACCCGCGAAGGTTAGCGGCGAGGCTCATCGGACGCAACCCGAAGTTTGTGTAAGAGCCGTCTGATGAACTCACTCCTTGGATCAACGTCAGCGGGTGGTCGTTGCCGCAAGGTTGATCGAGATGGAGGCGCAGGCGCTGGGGCTGAAAACGACAGCTATCTCACTGATGCAATCCGATCAAAATGTGGGATGGGCGGTGCGACGATTCGACTTGCCCCCCGATGGCGGTGGGTCAGTCACAGATGTATTGATTGACACTACCTCATCGGGGGCAAGCCCCCTCCCACATAGGAACGTCATTGCCTGTTGAGTTTGCGCTTGTTAATCAGGCCACCGGGCATTCCCGGTTCAGCGCTTCATCGACCAGTAACTGCGCAATCTCGATCATCTGCACCACCGCCAGCACATGCTTGCGGCTCTGGCCGTCAAGCTGTTCGGCACAGTCATAGGCACAGACAGTCGCTGACTCCAGCATTTCGCTGGCATTGCACAAGGCCGCTTCAGTGCTGAGTCCGGGGCGGACGGTGAAGATGACATCTGAGGGGAGCTGAGGGTTGTCATCCGAGGGGGATGGCGGGGGATTGGGTGTGACTTTTTTCATACGGTTGCTCCTGGAGTTAGAGGAGCCGCCACAATCACTTCCACATGATGGGGTGGCGACTGTACGCAGGTGTGGAAGACCGGACTCCAGGACCCCGGCGCACTCGAAAGTGCCCCGCGCACAGCCGCCATAACACTTTATAGCGAGCATGAAAAAAGCGCCCGCTAAGGCTATGGGCGCTTATACGCCTGGAGAGTTCGGGCTTCCACACCCGTTCGCTGATTTTGCAGCGACCCGCGAAGGTTAGCGGCGAGGTTCATCGGACGCAACCCGAAGTTTGTGTAAGAGCGGTCTGATGAACTCACTCCTTGGATCAACGTCAGCGGGTGGTCGTTGCCGCAAGGTTGATCGAGATGGAGGCGCAGGCGCGGGGGACTGCGATCCAACTGTGGGAGGGGGCTTGCCCCCGATGGCGGTGGGTCAGTCACAGATGTATTGATTGACACTACCTCATCGGGAGCAAGCCCCTTCCCACATTTGATCTGCGCTGCTTTGAGCATCATTTGTAGTCAAACCCCGATTCCCGCCGTACCATTCGCCCCCCCTCGCAGTGACGCGAGGCGCAGCGCCAGGAAGGCTCATCCCATATTTGTCCTGGCGACTGCAGTGTACTTTTTGCCAGCGTTCAGGATTCGATATGTCTTGCTTCTCCCGGCCTTTGGCCTTGTTCTTGATCACGGCGGCCCTGACGGGTTGCGGTACTCAGCCGGCATCGCTGGTCAGCCAGCCGTTGCAACCTGGCCCTCTGGAGCCAGTCGCTTATGTTGTCGGGTCGATCGGCCCGCAGAGCCTCAGTGCGTCCCCCGCGCCTAATCAGCGTCTGCTGTTTCGCAAGCGTGGTTCGGAGTTTGGTGCCGCGGCGATATGGGTCGGTGCGGGGCGCCAAACCCCTCAGGATGTGAAAGATGCGGCCGGTGCCGCCAGTGTATTTGTGCTGGCGCTCAAGCCTGGGGATTATGAGTTTTATGATTTTCAGTTTTTCTCCAGCAGTTACTCACCGACTCTGGGGACCACCTACACCTCGGTGCAGGCGCGAGAGAAGTTCAACCTGCCACTGCGTCTGAAGGCCGGCAACGCCTATTACCTCGGAGAATTTCGCTCGTTATGCCTTGGCGCTTCCCTGTGTGGCTTCCACTGGCGTGACCAGCAAGGTCGTGACGAGCCGCTTGCGCGCCACTATGTTCCGGGCCTGCCGACCCTGGATTTGCTGCCCCTGGATTATCGCAGCGCCGCCCCTTACATCATCGTGCCTCTGCCAGCCGGCGCGGGCCAGAACACCCTTCACGAGACACGTCCATGAACCGCTTTATGACCCTCGGCGCCCTGGCGCTGCTGACCGGGTGTGCAACCACCCATACGCTGCCTGAGCGTGCATTGCCGGATGGCAAGGAATACCTCAAGCCGATCCACGTCATGATCGATGATCCGCTCAATGCCGCACTCATCCGTAATCAGTTGCGCGAGACCGGGGTGTTTCGCAGTGTCGAAACCGGCAGGGGCAACCCGGGGGATTATTCGGTGTGGGTGCGCTACAACATCCAGCGTGATATGCCGCCTTTCCCCTTGGTATTGCTGAGTGCGGCAACCCTGTTTCTAATGCCCCTTTCAGTGACCGTCGACACCACCACCGAGTTTTCCCTGCAGCACAATGGAAAGCAGCTCAAGCAGTACAGCTACCGCAACGTCACCCACAAATACTCCTGGTTGCTGGATGGCCCTGGCGGGATGGAGTTACAGAACGGTCATCGTGTTGCACGTGCTTTTGCCGAGGATGTACAGCGCGACGGCTTGCTGCCCGAGGAGCACGCACAATGATCAGGACTACGCTACTGGCTGCCGTGCTGTTGCTTGGCGGTTGCGGTACCGCCCTCAAACCGTTGGACTACAAGGCAGAGCGTGCCTATGTGCCGATGAGCGTCACAATGCCGTCGCCCACGTCGAGGTTTGAACAGCAGACGCAGCGCGAGGTCATCCAGCTGTTGCGTGACACAGGTGCCTTCAGTTTTATGGATGGCGGCTTCAGCAAGACCGGCTACAGCTTGTTGGTCGATCAACGCGGCGGTAAAGGTGCCGGTGCGCTCCCGGCGATACTCGGCGCGCTGACGCTGCTGACCGTGCCGGTGCCCTACACCTATGAGCGCCAGTTGCACGGCTCGCTGTACAAAGACGGGCACCTGCTCAAAACCTATGCCTACAAACGCGGTGGCTGGACGGCCACGACCTGGTATATCCCTATGACCGAGCCCCGCAGTGAAAGCGAAATGTTGAGCGACTTGATGCGGGATCTGGACCACGATCGCTTGATTCCTTATCAGTGACAGTTGGGTATTTTAATTAGTCTTAATAGAGGAATTCACGGATGAATTACGCGTTGTTGTTTGGCTTGGATGTGCAACTGGGCTTTTTGGTGATGGCTTTTGTGTTGGTGATGGCGGTGATTGGTTTCATTCTTGACAAAGACACCACGCCGCAAGTTGTCGTGGCGACCGGCGTTGCGCTGATTTCGATTGCCGCGTGTGCCGTGGTCTCTATCGACGCATTCAATGGGCTGGCTCAGTCACTACACGAACAAGGCAAAATCAGCGGTGATCTGTTTGACCAGGTCAAACACCGTTCCAACCTGTTCCTGTTTGTTTTCCCGTTTGTAACCGCCGCCATCGGCACGAACCTGATTTCCGACGTGCTGACTAAGAAGTTGCATTATGAAAAAACCTTGGGTCCTGTGGATTTGCTGCAGGGGTGCTGGGAGCTTCTGAAAATCCTGTTCGGTGTGGTTATTTTGCCGTTTGTTGCGATTGGCTTGGTGCCCTTCCTGCTGGTCGATACGTGGAAGCGCCACGTCACCCGTTATATGGAAGTCGTTGGCGCAGTAAACCGTCATCTGCAACTCAAGATGCTGAAGGCCGACATCATTTCCAGGAATCTGTTTCGTGGCCCACCAGCCAAACCTGAGCCCTGATTCCGGTCGCCGGCACTCAGTCCTCAATACCGAACCATCACCGACTTAAGCTCGGTGTAATCCTCAATGAACGCACTGCCAAACTCCCGCCCAACCCCCGAAGACCGGCTGCCGCCAAACGGCACTGCCGGGTCGAGCAAGGTGTGCATGTTTACCCACAAGGTGCCAGCCTTGATGGCCGGAATCATGCGCAGGGCCTTGCCCAAATCGTTGGTCCACAGGCTGGCGCTCAACCCGTAGGGCCCGTGGTTCATCAGCGCCAGCAGCTCGTCTTCGTCGTCGTAGGGCAGGAAGGTGGCGATGGGGCCGAAGGTTTCTTCGTTGAGCAGGGTGTCGTGCAGGTGGTTGGCGAGGATCACCGTGGGTTCGACGTAGCAACCAGGCCGGTCGATAAGGTGGCCGCCGTGGATGATCGTGTTGTTTTCGGTGCGGGCCTGGTTGAAGTAGCCGAGCAGTTTCTGCTGGTGCTGCTGGTGCGTGACCGGGCCGAATTCGGTGTGTTCGTCCAGGGGCGAGCCAATGTTCAGGCGGCTCAGGCGCGCCGCGAGTTTTTCCAGCACGGCGTCGATTTGCGAGCGGTGCACGAAGAAGCGTTCGGCCGCCGCGCAGATTTGCCCCGAGTGCAAAAAGCCTGCTTCGATGATGCCGTCCACTGCTTTGTCCACGTCCATGTCACGCAGGAAGCCCGCAGCATTCTTGCCGCCCAGTTCCAGGGTCGCACGGGTCAGCCCGGCACCCATGGCGCTGCGGCCGACGGCGATGCCGGTGGGCACTGAGCCGGTGAATGAAACCTTGTGCGTGCCGGGGTGTTCCACCAGCCCCTTGCCGACATGGCCGCTGCCGGTCAACACATTGAGCACCCCCGCCGGTAACCCCGCGTCGATGGCCAGTTCAGCGATGCGCAGCAGGGTCAGCGGCGTGAATTCGCTGGGCTTGATGATGATGCTGCAGCCGGTCACCAGTGCCGAAGCGAGTTTCCAGATGGCGATCATGGTCGAGAAATTCCACGGCACGATGCCAACCACCACGCCCACCGGTTCGCGCAGGGTGAAGGCGGTGTAGCGCTCGCCATTGAATGACGGCAGCGATGGAGTCAGCGTCTGGCCGCTGAGCTTGGTGGCCCAGCCAGCGTAGTAGCGCAGGAAGTGCGCGGCCTGCTCGACCTCGAAAGCGCGGGAAATCTGGATGATCTTGCCCGACTGGCAGGTTTCGATCTGCGCCAGTTCTTCACGGTGCTGTTCCAGCAGATCGGCCAGTTTCAGCAGCACGTTGCCACGGGTGGCGGGGGCGGCCTGGGACCACAGTTGGAAACCACGGTTGGCGGACGCGACCGCGGCGTCGATGTCCGCCAGGTCAGCGTCGGCCACTTCGGCGATGACCTGGCCGTTGGCAGGGTTGGTCACGCTCAGGCTTTCAGTGGCGTGGCTGCGTACGCTGACACCGTCGATAAACACCCCATGGCGGCGACGCAGAAAGGCTTCGACTTGGGGCAGCAGCGGGATATCGCTCATGGCAGGTTCCTGGCAGTTCATAAAGAAAACCCGAGGGTAACCAACGCACCGATAAGCGGCTTGACTGTGCCTGCCAGGTTTTATGCCTGTGCCTGCCGCACCTGTGAAAAGTACAAGTTTGCCTGCCGAATGTGCATTCTCCGCCTGCGTGAGCCGTTCGATACTGGCCCTGCATCCCGCGCCGCTCCGCGATCCGGAGCGCCTGCCGGACTTCCAATAATAAGCAGGGCCGTCCATGAAAAAGCCAAACCCGCTCCTCGAAGACCTCAAGCCCATCCTGCCGGCCATCGCCGCCAATGCCAGCCGCGCCGAACAGCTGCGCCAAGTGCCGGATGAGAATATCGCCTTGCTCAAAAGCATCGGCCTGCACCGCGCCTTTCAGCCCAAGGCGTACGGCGGCCTCGAGCTGTCATTGCCCGAATTCGCCGACTGTATCGCCTTGCTTGCCGGCAGTTGTGCCAGCACCGCCTGGGCCATGAGTTTGTTGTGCACCCACAGCCATCAATTGGCGCTGTTCTCGGCTCGGTTGCAGGAGGAAATCTGGGGCGCCAACCCGGATGCCACGGCCAGCAGCAGTATTGCGCCGTTTGGTCGGGTCACCGAGGGCGAAGGCGGCGTGTACTTCAGCGGCGAGATGGGCTGGAGCAGCGGCTGCGACCATGGTGAGTGGGCAATTGTCGGCTGCCGCCGCCAGAATGCCGAAGGCACCCAGGATTACTGCTTTGCCGTGCTGCCGCGCAGTGACTATCAGATTCGCGACGACTGGTTCGCTGCCGGCATGAAAGGCAGCGGCACCAAAACCCTGGTCATCGACAACGCCTGGGTGCCCGAGCACCGTATCCAGAAGGCCAAGGACATGATGGAGGGCAAGTCCGCAGGCTTTGGCCTCTACCCGGACAGCCAGATTTTCTATGCGCCTTATCGACCGTATTTTGCCAGTGGCTTTTCCACCGTCAGCCTCGGTGTGGCCGAGCGCATGCTCGAGGTGTTCCGCGAAAAAACCAAGACCCGGGTGCGCGCCTACACCGGTGCCGCTGTGGGCGCCGCCACCCCGGCGTTGATGCGCCTGGCCGAGTCCACCCATCAGGTGGCCGCCGCCCGGGCGTTCCTGGAGAAGACCTGGCAGGAACACGCTGAACACAGCGCCGCCCAGCGTTACCCGACGCGCCAGACCCTGGCGTTCTGGCGCACCAACCAGGCCTATGCCACCAAAATGTGCATCGAAGCGGTGGATCGCCTGTTTGCCGCCGCGGGTGGCAACGCCTGGTTCGAACATAACGAGATGCAGCGCCTGTTCCGCGATTCCCATATGACCGGCGCCCATGCCTACACCGACTACGACGTCTGCGCGCAGATCCTCGGCCGTGAGCTGATGGGCCTGGAGCCCGACCCGAGCATGGTGTAGTCGCGTATTCCTCCATAACCATCAGGGCGGCCAATAGACGCCACCCGGGAGTCTTGCATGTCTGACATTTTTGACCCGCGTGCCTTTCGCCGCGCCCTGGGCAACTTCGCCACCGGCGTGACCGTGGTCACCGCCGCCACCGCTTCCGGGCGCAAGGTGGGCGTGACCGCCAACAGTTTCAACTCGGTGTCCCTCGACCCGCCGCTGGTGCTGTGGAGCATCGACAAACGCTCCAATAGCCATGAGGTGTTCGAGGAGGCCAGCCACTTTGCCGTGAATGTGTTGGCGGCCGACCAGGTGCACCTGTCCAACAACTTTGCGCGCCCCCGTGAAGACCGCTTCGCCCTGATCGAATACGAGCCGGGGGAGGGCGGCTCGCCGGTGTTCGCCGATTGCTCGGCGCGCTTTCACTGCGAGAAATACCAGCAGATCGATGGCGGCGACCACTGGATCATGATCGGCAAGGTGGTGGCCTTCGACGACTTTGGCCGTGCGCCGCTGCTCTATCATCAAGGCGCCTATGCCGAGGTGCGGGCGCTGCCTCCGTGCGCGCCCGAGGGGGGTCAGAACGGTACGGCCACCACCAGCTGACTGTAGACATTGGTAGCGTTGCCGCCGACCTGGTTGCCGCCGGTGTCGGCATCTTTGTCGGGTTTGTACAGCCCCAGCAGCGGCGTGATGATCAGGTGTTCATTGACGGCCCATTCGGCGTACAGGTCCAGTTCGCGGCCATCCAGGTTCAACTGGCCGCGGGTGCTGACGGTGTTGTAGTCGAAGAACAGCGCGCCGAGGGTGAGGTTCTCCAGCGGCTTGACCTTGAGCGCCACGTGTTGCACCGCTGTGTTGCTGTTGTAGGGGCCGGAATAGTTGCCCGCCACTTCGCCCTGTACCCAGGTGCCATAGCCGCGGTTGAAGCCTGAGAACATGCCGTCCCAGTTTTTTGAATAACGGGCGTAGCGGTAGGTCAGGTCCGGTGACCAGGGCAGGTCGGCGAAGGTGTAGCCGGCTTCGGCGTAGCCGGCGCTCTGCTGGCTGTCGCGGCGGTCCTGGCGGGCCAGTTCGAAGGCGAAGTGCGCGTTGTCGATGCCGGCACTACCGGCACCGCGCAGGCTGTAGAGGTTCATGCCTTTGCGCTGGCGTTGCAGGTCGGTAGCGAAACGCTCATCCACGTCGATCCCGTGTATATAGGTGAGCCCCAGGGTGCCCGGGGCGGCGCTGTATTCCAGGGTGCCCGCAGCCATTTCGGTCCTGGCTTGGGCGCGGTTGTCGGACTTGATCCACATCAGGCTGCCATGCACGCCATCCTTGCCGCCCAGGCGAACGACCGCGGTCTTGTCGAAGGCATGGCGCGCAGCGATGTAGTAGGCGCCGCCGCGATTGAACTCCCCATCGCCCACGCCATTGCCGAGGTTGGGGCCGTCGTCGTTGATGATAAAACCGTCGCCCAGCATGATGATCTGGCGGCCGAACGACAGGTCTACACCGTCTTTGCCCAATGCCGGGAACAGCTCGCCGGAGCGCCAGCCGGCGAAGGCTTCGTCAAACTTGGTGGTGCGCTCGGTGCCATTGGTGACCCCGGACGCATCGCCATCCCCCCAGGTACCGGAACTCACCAGGTTAGCCGTGCCATACACGCCGCCCAGGCTACCCAGGTTTTGCTCGACGCTCAGGCCGTACTTGATAAACGCCTCGCGCCAGGTGGAGCCGCCGCGGCGGCCGTCGTAATTTTTCGGACTGTTGAACATCCCATACACAGCGAGGAAGTTTCCCGTGACCTGGGTGTCGGCATCGGCGTACAACTCGACGGCATGAGCTTGCCCGGCCAACAGCGCGACGCCTATGACGACCGCTTGGCGTAGACGGCGGTTTTTCAGTGTGTGCTCCATTGTTATTGTCCCCATCTTGGTTAAGAGTGAGGGCGCATTAGGGCGAGGGGCGTCAAGCCAAGTCTTTGCCATGCGTGCCAGGGAATTGACCCTGGCCGCCAGGTGCTACGCCGTGGCAGGCAGCTACAAAACCAGCGGCAGACAGCGGCAAGACGATCAACGCGGGTGGGGCGCAGAGTGCCGACACACTAAAAAAACCGCTTTCGAGGACCCCACCATGTCGATCAACGACCGACTCACCGCGCACCTCAACCGAGGCACGGTAGGTTTCCCCACCGCGTTGGCCAGCACCATTGGCCTGATCATGGCCAGCCCGGTGATTCTTACCGCCACCATGGGCTTCGGCATCGGCGGCAGTGCGTTTGCCCTGGCAATGCTGATCGCCGTGGTGATGATGCTGGCCCAGGCGACCACCTTTGCCGAGGCCGCCTCGATGCTGCCCACCACCGGTTCGGTGTACGACTACATCAATTGCGGCATGGGCCGGTTCTTCGCGATCACCGGCACGCTGTCGGCGTATCTGATCGTGCATGTGTTCGCCGGCACCGCCGAAACCATCCTCGCCGGGGTCATGGCGCTGGTGAACTTCGAACACCTCAATACCCTGGCAGAATCGGCCGGCGGCTCGTGGCTGCTGGGTGTGGGTTTCGTGATCGTGTTCGGGGTGCTGAACGCCTTCGGGGTCAGCGCCTTTGGCCGCGCAGAGATCATCCTTACGTTCGGCATGTGGACCACCCTGATGGTGTTCGGCGTGCTGGGCTTGATCGCCGCGCCAGCGGTGCAACTGGACGGCTGGTTCGGGGAATCGCTGGTGGGCACTGATCTGGTCACCGTGTTGTCGCTGGTGGGCATGGCGATGTTCATGTTCGTCGGCTGCGAGTTCGTCACCCCGCTGGCGCCGGACCTGCGCCAATCGGCCAAGGTGATGCCACGGGCGATGATGCTCGGGCTGATGGGCGTGGCGACGTGCATGTTTATCTATGGCGCCGCGATGAAGCGCCAGGTGGAAAACGTGGTGCTCGACGCCGCCTCCGGCGTGCACCTGTTGGACACACCCATGGCTATCCCACGGTTCGCTGAACAGGTGATGGGGCAGATCGGCCCGTTGTGGCTGGGCATTGGCTTCCTGTTTGCCGGCGCTGCAACCATTAATACCCTGATGGCTGGCGTACCGCGCATCCTCTATGGCATGGCGGTGGATGGCGCGTTACCGAAGGTGTTCACCTACCTGCACCCGCGCTTCAAGACACCGCTGCTGTGCATCCTCGTAGCGATGTTGATCCCGTGCCTGCATGCGCTGTACCTGGGCGGCAACACCGACAACATCATGCACCTGGTGCTGGCGGCGGTGTGCGCGTGGAGTTTTGCCTACCTGCTGGTGACGTTGTCGGTAGTGATCCTGCGCATTCGCCGTCCGGATTTGCCCCGGGCGTACCGTTCGCCGTGGTTCCCGCTGCCGCAGGTCGTGTCGAGCATCGGCATCCTGCTGGGCATGTGGTTTATCACCCCACCCGGCATGAACCCGGCGGATATCTATGTGCCGTTCGGAGTGATGCTTGGCGTAACGGCGGCCTACGCGTTGTTCTGGACCCTGGTGGTACAGAAGGTCAACCCCTTCAAGCCCGCCTGCGTCGAGGAGGTGTTGGCCAAGGAATTCAGTCATGAACCGGGACATGCCCATGAGCCTTATAGCGACTTTGCGGCAAAGGCTGTTTGAACTGTTCAGCGCTGATCGCGCACCGAGCGGCTATCGACCCGGGGTGACCCTGGCGCGCTTGCGGCGTGATCTTGGCCTGGCGAAACTCGACGTGGGTGGGGCGGTATTTGAGCTGGTCGAGCGCACCGAATCGCAGTTGTTGATGCATCTGGTCATGACGGAGTTCGTGTTGCACGTACCCACGCCTACCCCAGGGGCGGGCAGCTTCGAGGTGCACCATGGCGGGGCTATTCGGCGCAACGGCATCCGCGTGCGGCAACGTTCTGGCAACCAGGCCCTGGGGCCTGAGCTGCAGGCGCGTTTGCTGGCGGACAAAGGGTTATTCGAAGCGCTGATGCCCCTGGATTTCAAGCGTCTGCGTATCGACCTCAAGGACCGGCAATGGTGCGTGCGCCTGGAGCATATGGGCGGCAGCGAAGTGGTCAACCGCATGCCGGCGTTTCGGCGTTATATCGCTGTAAGCCCGGAGCAACGCAACTATTTACTGGCGGCGTTGGCGGGCATGAAGCGGGTACTGTCGAATCTCTGATTGGCATCATTAGTGCTTCTGCAAAGGCCAAACGAGTTGTTGTTGCGCGCATATAGATAACATGTTAACTATTGCACCAGAACAACAAAAAGAACGCCACTGCGGAGACACCCCATGAGCATCCCACAGCATGCACCCGACGGGCTCGACAGCTGGAACCGCGAACTGCGCGCCGCGTGCGGCCACTTCGACACCGAACTGGCCTTCAACCGTTCGCTGTTTATCGGCGAGATTCACAACCTGCCCCGTGGCCTGGCCATCCTGCGCACCAATGCCGGGCTGATCAAGCGCCTCACGCACCATGCCGACCACGACAACGACCAGGAATGTTTCCTGGTCAGCCAGCGCAGCGGCTATGCGCAGATCACCCAGAACGACCAGACCGTGCAACTGGCCCCTGGCGAGATGCTGCTGATGGACTCGGTAGGCTCCATCGAAATCACGCCCTTCGGCTTGATCGAACACGCCTCGTTGTCCCTCTCGCGCACTGAGGTGTGCAAGCACCTGCGCGGCCAGGGGCGGGCCTTTGGCAAGATTTCATCGACCAAGGCCTGTGGGCGCATGTTGCATGTGCTGATGGATCAATTGTGCAAGGACGATACCGAAGACAACGCCACGGAAGTGGAAGCACTGCAAGCGGCCTTCGTCTCACTGTTGGGTTCGGCGCTGGAGCAGGGCGATGACTGCCACGAAGGTGTAGCCTCGTTGCAGGGCAATAACCTGCGCAGCTATGTGCAAAAAGTCATCGACGAGTCACTGGGCCAACCTGGCCTGAGCCCGATTGGCCTGGCTAACCGCCTGAATATCTCGGTGCGACACCTGTACCGCTTGTTCGAGGAACAGGACGACAGCGTCTGCCGCTACATCCAGCGGGCGCGGCTCAAGCGCAGTGCGGACGACTTGACCAACCCGTTCCTGCGCAGTGAATCGATCACCTCGATTGCCTACAAATGGGGGTTTACCGACTCGGCGCACTTCAGCCGATCATTCAAGAAACAGTTCGAGGTGTCGCCCAAGGATTTTCGCACCAGCCGGTTGCAGGCGGTGGGGGCTTAAAGGCCACTGTCTTCAAATCAAAGGAGATCCAATGTGGGAGGGGGCTTGCTCCCGATGAGGGTGTGTCAGTCGATGCATATGTGACTGACCCATTGCCATCGGGAGCAAGCCCCCTCCCACATTGGACCGAGTTGAGTGTCAGATTTCGGGCAGGGTGGAGCCACCATCTACCACCAGGGTCTGCCCGGTGATATAGCCAGCCAAATCAGAAGCCAGAAACACCATCGCGCCGGCAATATCCGCCGCCGTACCCAAACGCCCCAACGGCACACGGCTGGCGATGCTGTCATTCAAGGCGGCATCACCCAGGTTACCCATCGCCGGCGTGGCGATCATGCCCGGCTCCACGCCATTGACCCGCACATTCAACGGCGCCAGTTCCAGCGCCGCATTACGGATAAACCCGTTCACCCCGGCCTTGGACGCTGCATAGTGGCTCAGCCCCGGATAACCCACCCGATTGCCGGTGACCGAAGACGTCACCAGCACGCAACCCCGGCCTTGCTCGCGAAACATCGGCAGCGCCGCCTGGGTCAGCCAGAACAGCGCCGAGAGGTTCACCGCCAAGGTGCGTTGCAGGATCTGCGGGGTGATGTCAGCGAACGCGGTCAGCGGGAAATAGCCAGCGTTGTGCACCAGAATATCCAGTTGCGCCAACTCTTGAACGCAGGCGACTACCGCCTCGGCTTGCGCCAGGTCAACGCCCACGGCCTCGACCTGATAGCCCTGCGCGCACAACCCAGCGGCCACCCTTTCAGCTTGTTCAAGCAGGCGATCGGCAATTACCACCCGCGCACCACGTTGGGCAAAGGCTTGGACGATGCCCAGGCCAATCCCTTGGGCACCGCCGGTGACCAGCACCACCTGGCCGCTGAAATCCAGGTCATTGGGCATGGGCAGGCTCCAGGCGCGTAAACGCCAGCGTCGGCACGTCGACGATGCTGGACCCACCGTCCGCCACCAAGGTCGCCCCGGTAATGATCGAAGCGTCGTCGCTGGCCAGGAAGCGGCACACCTTGGCGATCTCATCGGCACGGGCGGCGCGGCGCAGGGGTACATCGGCACACACACGCTCGTACGCTTGCTGCAAGGTGTCGCCGTAGGCGTCCATCAACGGCTGCATCTCTGCATCGGCCATCGGCGTGTGCACCCAGCCTGGGCACACCGCGTTGACGCGCACGCCGTGGGGCCCATAGTCCCGTGCCAACGAGCGATTGAGCCCGAGCAACGCATGTTTGGCCGTGGTGTAGCCGCACACTTCTGGCCCTGCTGCGAGGGAGGCGATGGAGCCGATCAGCACGATACTGCCGGCGCTTTCCCGCAACAGCGGCAGGCAGGCGCGGGCACTGTAGAACGCGCTGTCCAGGTTGCTGCGCAGCGCCGTTTCCCAGGTAGCCGGGCTGGTCTGGGTGGCGCTGCCCAGGCCATGGCCGCCAGCACAGGCCAGCAGCACATCAATGCGTCCGTAGTGCGTGTGGATCTGCCGGATAAAGCCGTCCCAGTTGTCAGGGCAGGCCGCATCGCCCACCAGGACCAGGCCGCCGGTTGCCTGCGCCACCTGCTCCAGCGGCTCACGGCGCCGGCCGATCAGCACCAGCCGTGCGCCTTCCTCGGCGTACAGCTGGGCACAGGCGGCACCGATGCCGGTGCCGGCCCCGGTGATCACCACCGTGCGCGCCTCAGTCACGGGGATATTCCGTGTGGTTGAGCACCTGGCAATAGGAGCTGATGGGGAAGTTCGACAGCGCATCGAAGGACGCCCCCGCATAGCCGAAGATCTTGCCGTCGCTGCGGTGCTGTTGCAGGTCGATCAACACCAGGCCGAGGGTGGGCACGATCTTCTCCTGCCAGACGAACAGGTACAGCTGCTCGGCGATCTTGTAGTAATGGCAGCGGTCGGTGTCGCACAAGCCTTTCTCCACCCCCTCAAGGCATTGCCAGGCGTAGAACTGCGGGTTGAGGTAGATGTGCTCGTAGACCTCGCTGGGGCTGTAGCGGTAGTGATTGCGCAGGCCCACCAGTTCCTCGGTGGGGGCGTGCAGGCAATGGCCTTCCTGCCACGGCCGGTCGAGGCTGCCGTGGAGGAACTCGGCGTGCACCGAGGTCAGCGGTTTGCCAGCCAGGGCGCGGTGGTAAAGACCTTCGTGGGTCTCTGCCGGCTCCGGCATACGGCCAATCACCGCGGTAAAGGAGGCCGTTGGCGTGTCCAGCACCAGGCTGATCGACCAGCTTTGCCCGGCCTCATGCTTGATGAAGTCCACCAGGTACAGGCCCGGGCGAATCGAGCTGGCGCGGTAGGCGGCGCTGCCGCTGGAGTGGCCGTCGGCGGCGTGCCAAGCCAGGCGCTCTTGCTCGAAACGGTGTTCGATCTGCCAGCCATTGGCGAAGTGCAAAGTGAAGGTCTGCCCGGCCAGGTCGGCAAGGTTCGGCAGGATGAATGCCTCGGGTGCAAAACCGTCCGCCAGGGCGCCTACGGTGATCCAGTCAGAAGAAGTGCTCATGACAAGGCTCCTTAAACAACGGCGAAGTAGTGTTTGACGAAACTCTCGCTGACCACATCCCATAGCACCGGTGTGCCCTTGGTCACGAACCAGCTGTCGCCAGCCCTGTAGCGGGTCGACTGGCCGGTGGACTCATCGGTGAGCACCACTTCGCCGGTGACCACGGTGGCTTGTTCGGCGAAGGGGTAGACCATGCGGAACTTGCCCTGGGTGGTGCCGAAGTAGGCGCTGCTGACCGCATCGGTGGGGGCGCCGAAGGTCATCTTGCCGAAGGCGCGCACCTCGCCTTCAAGGATCTGCGAGCCGAGGTCGGCCACGGTGCCCCAGGCATCGAGTTCCGATAGCTGGATGTTGTGTTTGAGGGGAGTAAGGGACATGGCAGTGGTTCCTGATGAATGAAAAAGTGGATCAACGACGTCCGTTCCAGTAGCCGGACAGTTGGTGCCAGGATTTACCCGCCGTCAGCAGCAAGGGGCGGATCGCGTCCTTGCCGATGATGGTCGGGCGGTGGATCGAGCTGACCAGGTCATAGCGCGCCGAGCCTTCGCTCATGCCTTCGGCCAGGACCTTGCAGATGATGTGGCTGGGGGTGACGCCAAAGCCCGAATAGCCCTGCACGAAAAACGCATTGCTGCGCCCTGGCAAGGTGCCGATCTGCGGGAACAGATTGGGGCTGCAGGCCATCGGGCCACCCCAGGCCAGGTCGATCTTGACGTCCTTGAGGTAGGGGAAGATTTTCAGCATGAGCGTGCGGTTCCAGGCTTTCAGGTCGCCGGGAATGTGTTCCACCAGGGGCGTCGCGGCGCCGAACAGCAAACGGTTTTCATTGGTTACGCGGTAATAGTCGATCACCGGGCGGATGTCGCTGTAGGCGCCACGGATCGGGCTGATGCGCCGGATCAACTCTTCGGACAATGGCTCGGTCATCATCTGGAACGCGTAGGTGTTGATGGTCGAGCGGTGCAGTTCCGGTTCCAGCTTGTTGAGGAAGCTGTCACAAGCCCACAGCACCTTGCTGGCGCGCACCGAACCACGACCGGTGCGCACGGTAATGCGCTCGCCGTAGCTGACTTCCAGGGCCGGGCTGTTCTCGAAGATGCGCACGCCATGGCTGGCCAGCGCGGTGGCTTCGCCCAGCAGCAGGTTCAGCGAATGCACATGCCCGCCACCCATGTGCAGCAGGGCGCTGGTGTAGGCGTTGGAACCGATGATCTGCTGCACATCCGAGCCACCGAGAAAGCGGATCTCGTGCTGGCTGTTGATCGACTTGAAGTCCTTTTCCCAAGCGCGCAGGGTTTTTTCCTGGCGGGCGTTGAAGCCCATGTAGCCGTAGCCGTGGCAGAAATCCGCATCAATGTTGTACTTGGCGATGCGGTTCTTGATGATGTCGGCGCCCAGGTCGCTGATCTCGAACACCTGGCGCAGGCCGTCTTCGCCCACGTCCTTCTTGATCTTCTCCAGGTCATGGCCGATGCCCGCCATGATCTGCCCGCCGTTGCGTCCGGTGCCACCAAAGCCCAGGTAGCGCGCTTCAAGCACCACGATATTGGTGATGCCTTTTTCCGCCAGTTCAAGCGCGGTGTTGATCCCTGAAAAGCCGCCACCGATCACCACGACATCCGCGTCGATGTCTTGCTCCAGGGTGGGGAAGCTGAGGTTGTATTTCTTGGTGGCGGTGTAATACGTAGGGGTTTCGATGTTGATCATGGCGCAGCCTGAAAAAGTGAAGGAAGGCGCTGAAGCGGATGCCTCCATTAGGGCCCCTGGCGGGCTGGAAGTCTTGATCCTGCGTGCCCGGCTTTTTGATTCAGCGCGCCACGGGCGCGGCGACAGACAAGTTATAGCGCGCGAATGGGCGCGGAATGTTAGAGTTTCGTTAAATTATTAACTAAATACTTCGTGACCCTGAGCCCTATGTCCAAACCTCGACAATCCCTGACCCTGGCCTTGTTGCAAGCCCGTGAAGCGGCGATGAGTTTTTTCCGCCCCTCGTTGAATGAGCACGGCCTGACCGAACAGCAATGGCGCATCATCCGCATCCTCGAACAGCACGGTGAGCTGGAGATTTACCAACTGGCGGAACTGGCCTGCATCCTCAAGCCGAGCATGACCGGCGTGCTGGTGCGCATGGAAGCCGCCGGCATGGTGCACCGACGCAAGGCCGAACAGGACCAGCGCCGGGTGCTCATTACTTTGGCGGACAAGGGCAAGGCCAGTTTCGAGTCCATGAGCCAGTGCATGGAGGCCAACTACCAGCGCTTGCAGGATCAGTTTGGCGAGGAGAAATTCCAGACCTTGCTGGGGTTGCTGGATGACTTGAAGAACATCAAGCGCTGAATCAATCTCATGATCAAAACAGGTCAACATGTGGGAGGGGGCTCAGTAGACTCCGCCTGTGTGCACGGCCGCTGGAATGTCTTTGAACTTCCCGGCCAGGCTTTGCAACCCGCGCATCAACACCGTGGTATCCACTCCTACCGCCACGAACGTCGCCCCCAGCTCGATATAGCGCCGCGCCAGGCGTTCATCCGCACTGAGAATCCCTGCCGCCTTGCCCGCTCGAACAATGCGCACGATGGCGTCCTCTATCGCCGCCTGCACTTCAGGGTGCCCTGGGTTACCGCGATGCCCCATGGCCGCACTCAAGTCCGCCGGGCCGATGAACACACCGTCCACGCCTTCGACGGCGGTGATAGCGTCCAGATTGGCCAGGCCCTCGCGATTTTCAATCTGCACCAGCAGGCACATCTGCGCGTCGGCCTGGTCGAGGTAGTCGGTGATGCCGTTCCAGCGCGAAGCACGGGCCAGTGCACTGCCGACGCCGCGAGTACCCTGGGGTGGGTAGCGCAGGGCGCGCACCAGTTCTTGGGCCTGGGCAGCGCTTTCGACCATGGGCACCAGCAGCGTCTGCGCGCCGATATCCAGCAGTTGCTTGATCAATGCCGTGTCGCCGACCACCGGGCGAATCAGCGCCTGGCTGGGGTAGGGCGCGATGGCCTGCAATTGCGCAAGCATCCCCGGCAGGTGGTTGGGCGCGTGTTCGCCATCGATCAGCAGCCAGTCGAAACCGGCGTTGGCGGCCAGCTCCGCGCTATAGGCATTGGCGAGGCCGAGCCACAGGCCGATCTGCGCCTCGCCCTGGTGAAGGCGTTGTTTGAAGCGGTTGACAGGCATGTCCATGACAGTGCTCCAGTATTCAGACGAAGCGACAGGCGATCGAGCCGAGCAGATCGTAGTCGACGTGGAAAGTATCCCCAGGGCGGGCCGCCACCGGGCGGGTAAACGAACCGCCTAGAATCACTTGGCCGGGCAGCAGGGTGACGTCATGCGCCGCCAGCTTGTTGGCCAGCCATGCCACGCCTTTGGCCGGGTGGTTGAGCACTGCCGCCGAGACGCCGGACTCTTCGATCACGCCATTGCGGTACAGCACCGCCGGCACTTTGCGCAGGTCGATCTCGGTCGGCCGCACGGCACGGCCACCGAGCACCACACCGGCGTTGGCGGCGTTGTCGGAGATGGTGTCGAACACCTTGCGGGTGGCGTTGGTCTGTGGGTCGATCTGTTGGATGCGAGCGTCGATGATTTCCAGCGCCGGGATCACCCATTCGGTGGCATCAAGCACATCGAACACTGTGCAGTTCGGACCCTTGAGCGGCTTGCCGAGGATGAATGCCAGTTCCACTTCCACACGCGGCACGATGAAGCGCTCGAAGGGAATATCACTGCCTTCATCGAAAAACATGTCATCGAGCAGGGCGCCGTAGTCGGGCTCGGTGATGTTTGAAGAGACCTGCATGGCCCGTGAAGTGAGGCCGATCTTGTGGCCCTTGAGCGTACGCCCATCGTTGATTTTTTGTGCCACCCAGGCGCGCTGGATGGCGTAGGCATCCTCGATGGTGATGCCGGGGTAGTCGAGGGAAAACTGGCGCACCTGTTCGCGGCTGCGTTCGGCGCGGTCCAGGTGCGCGGCGGCCGCGAGGATTTGCTGGGAGTCGAGCATGGCAACGGTCTCTAGTGGGGGTTGACGATGGCGGCGTGGGTGCGCAGCACCAGCAGGCCACCGAGGGCGATAAACAGGGCGAGTACGTACAGGGCCAGGCTGGCGCTCTGGGTGGCGTCGCGCATCCAGCCAATCAGGTAGGGCGCCAGGAACGCGGCAATGCTGCCGAACGAGCTGATCATGGCGATGCCCGCCGCCTGGGTGGTATTGGAGAGAAACGCCGGCGGCAGTTGCCAGAACATCGGCAGCGCCGCGCTGGCGCCCATGCCGGCAACCACCAGCCCGCTCATCACCAGCAGCGCGTTGCCAGGCGCCAGGCCCGCCACGGCGATGCCGGCCGCGGCCATCAGCAGCGGCACGCACAGGTGCCAGCGGCGTTCGCGGTGACGGTCGGAGGAGCGCCCGCAGCCGATCATGAAGAAGCAGCCGGCCAGGTAGGGCACGGCGCTGAGCAGGCCGACCTGGCTGTCGCGGCCGATGCCGGCGCCGTGGATCAGGCTTGGCATCCAGAACGCCAGGGTGTTGACCGCCAGCATTACTGCAAAGTACACGGCCACCAACAGCCACACTTGCGGGTCCCGCAGGATGCCGCTGAACGAGGTGATGGTCTTGCGCTGTTCCTCGTTGCTCAACTGGGTGCGCAGTTGCTGTTTTTGCTCGGTGCTCAACCAGGGCACTGACTCGAAACTGTCCGGCAAGCACTTGAGCACCACCAGCCCCAGCAGCACCACGGGCGCACCTTCGATCAGGAACATCCACTGCCAGCCGCGCAGGCTGCCGACGTCGTGGAAGTTCTCCAGGATCGCCCCGGAAATCGGCCCGCCCAACACCCCGGCCATGGGCACGGCGATGGCAAACAAGGCGGTGACCTGGGCACGCCGACGCGCCGGGTACCAGCGGTTGAGAAACACCAGGATGCCAGGGAAAAAACCGGCCTCGGCCACCCCCAGTAAAAAGCGCAGCAGATAGAAACCGCGGGCGCTCTCCACCCACAGCATGCCGGTGGAGAGCAGGCCCCACACCACCATCAGGCAGGCGATCCAGCGCCGTGGCCCGACGCGGTCCAGGGCCATGTTGCTGGGCACGCCGAACAGCGCGTAGGCGATAAAAAACAGCCCGGCGCCGAAGCCGTACACCGTGTCGCTGAACTGCAGGTCGTGGCTCATCTGCATCTTGGCGAAGCCGATGTTGATGCGGTCCAGATGGGCGAACAGGTAACACACCAGCAACAAGGGCATCAGGCGCCAGGTCACCAAACGATGGGTGCGGTCGTGCTCGGCAAGCCGCAGGCTTGCGGTGGAGTGGGCTGTGCTCATGATGTTGTACTTTTTGTTTGAGTGGCCGTGAAGAGGAGGGCGGGTTTTTACCCCGCCGCGTTGTTCAGGAACGCATGCACATTGTTCTGCTTGAAGTTGAGCTGCGGGTGCAGTTCGACCATCTCGAACGACAGCGCCAATAACCGTTGCGCCTGCAGCTCGGCGAAGTGCGCGGTGATCACCCCGAATAAGGCTTCGGCTACCGCCTGGCGCGTGGCCAGGTCGCGGCCGTGGCCGACCTTGAGGGTCATGTGTACAAAGGCATAGTCGTGCTTGCCGTCGGCCATGCGCCAGGTGTCCAGGCGCACGCCGCGGCTGCGGATACCACCGAGGGGGAACACGCCGCTGTCTCCCAGCACGCGGTGGACTTTTTCAAACAGGCCGGGCAGGTCGGCCTGTTGTTCGAGGTTGTCGGTGTATTCGGCAATAAAGTGCGGCATGGTGTTCTCCCTGGTCTACAGCGGGAAAATCGCATTGATCTGGCCGGTGCCCGAACTGCCGAACGCCGGCGTGATGATCTCGGCCGGCTGGGCATAGTCCGGCCCGCCCAACAGGCCCAGGAGCATGGCGGTGTCGTGCATCTTGCCTTCGCCAAAGCAGTGTTCGGCGTAGTCCGGCAGCATGGCGCAGAACTCCTTGTAGCGGCCTTGCTGCCACATCTCGACCACGTGCAGGTCCACCTGCTTGTCGAATTCGCGGGTCCAGTTATGGATATTCGCTTCGGCCTGGCGGTCGTCGGAAAAACGATGGGACAGCGACCCAGACGCCAGCACCAGCACCTTGCGCTCGCTCTTTTCGATGGCCCGGCGTACGGCGGCGCCGAAGGCGAAGCTGTCTTCCAGGCGATGCCAGGCACACCAGGCAGCGATGGAAATGACCTTGAATTTTTCATCCTCGGGCACGCCCATGTGCATGTAGCGCATTGGCACCAGGGTGCCGTATTCCAGCTCCAGGCTGGGGATGTTGTGGGCCATGCTGCGCACGCCGGCCAGGTTGGCTTCGGCGGCGATCAGCTCACCCAGCTCGGGGCAGCCCGGGTAGGCGTAGTCCATGTTCTTGATGAAGTGCGGCAGCTCGTTGCTGGTGTAGGTGCCTTGGAACCGTTCGCCACAGTTGATGTGATAACCGCTGTTGACCAGCCAGTGCACGTCGAACACCACGGCGGTGTCGGCCCCCAGTTCGCGGGCGCGGCGCCCGATTTCCTTGTGCCCGGCAATCGCCGCTTCGCGACAGCCGTGATGCTTGCCGGGCAGTTCCGACAGGTACATCGACGGTACGTGGCAGATCTTCGCTGCCAGAACCACTTCGCCCATGATGATTCTCCTGAATAATTATTCTTGTAAGGTCGGTAGGAGCCTGTTTCAGATGCCCCAGCGCGGAATGTGATGACTGCCCATGGAAATGCACACGTTCTTGATCTCGGCAAACACTTCAAAGCTGTACTGGCCACCCTCACGGCCGGTGCCCGAACCCTTCACCCCGCCGAACGGCTGGCGCAAGTCGCGCACGTTCTGGCTGTTGATAAATACCATGCCTGCTTCAATGCCGCGGGCCAGTCGATGGGCTTTGCCGATGTCCTGGGTCCAGATATAGGAGGCCAGGCCGTACTCGGTGTCGTTGGCCAATTGCAGCGCTTGGGCTTCGTCCTTGAACGGGATCAGGCACACCACCGGGCCGAAGATTTCTTCCTGGGCGATGCGCATCTTGTTATTCACATCGGCGAATACCGTCGGCTGGATAAATTGGCCGCAGCTCAAGTGCGCAGGCAAGTTGGCCGGCCGCTCCAGCCCGCCGGCCAGCAGCGTAGCGCCTTCCTCCAGGCCGATCCTGATGTAACCGGTGACCTTGTCGTAATGGGCCTGGGTGATCATCGAGCCGACCTGGGTCTTGGGGTCCTGGGGGTCGCCCACAATCAAGCGCTTGGCCCGCGCCGCGAACTCGGCGACAAACTGCGGGTAGACGCTTTCCTGGATAAAGATCCGGCTGCCGGCGGTGCAACGCTCGCCGTTCAGGGAAAAGATCGTAAACAGTGCGGCATCAAGGGCACGCTCAAGGTCGGCGTCTTCAAAGATCAGCACCGGCGACTTGCCGCCCAGTTCCATGGAATACTTTTTAAGGCCGGCGGTCTGCATGATTTTCCTGCCGGTGGCGGTGCCGCCGGTAAAGGAAATCGCCCGCACATCCGGGTGGCGCACCAGGGCATCACCAGCGGTGGCGCCGTAGCCCTGGATCACATTGAGCACACCATTGGGGATCCCGGCTTCCACTGCCAGGCGTCCCAGTTCATTGGCGGTCAGGGGCGACAGCTCCGACATCTTCAACACCGCCGTGTTACCCAGGGCCAGGCACGGTGCGGTCTTCCAGGTGGCGGTCATGAACGGCACGTTCCATGGCGACACCAACGCGCACACGCCCACCGGCTGGTAGAGGGTGTAGTTGAGCATCTGGTCGTCCACCGGGTAGCTGTGGCCGTCCATGCGCGTGCAGACTTCAGCGAAGAAATCGAAGTTGTGCGAGGCGCGTGGGATCAACACGTTTTTGGTCTGGTGGATCGGCAGTCCGGTGTCGAGGGTCTCCAGCTCGGCCAGGCGTGGCACGTTCTGTTCGATCAGTTCACCCAGCTTGCGCATCAGGCGTGCGCGCTCCTTGGCTGGGGTGTTGGCCCACTTGGGGAACGCCGCCTTGGCCGCCGCCACGGCTTGGGCGACTTCTTCGGCGCCGCCGCTGGCCACTTCACCAATGGCCTCGCCGGTGGCCGGGTTGTAGTTGACGAACACGTCTTTGCTCTCGACCTCACGGCCATCGATCCAATGTTTGATCATGTTGCTCAAGCCTCTTTGCGCACGGAGAAAAACTGCGTCTCACTGACAATATGGTTGACCAGGCGGCCCACGCCTTCGACTTCCACCACCACTTCATCCCCCGGCACCACATCGGCCAGGCCCTCGGGCGTGCCGGTGGCGATCATGTCGCCAGGTTGCAGGGTCATGAAGCTGGACAGGTATTCGATGAGGTAGGGGATATCGAAAATCATGTCTTTGGTGCTGCCTTCCTGGCGCAACTCGCCGTTGATCCAGGTGCGCAATTTCAGGTTGCCCGGGTCGGGCACGTCAGCCACGTCGACGATCCACGGGCCGACCGGGGTGGTGGCGTCGCGGTTTTTTACCCGCAGGTTGGGGCGGTAGTAGTTTTCCAGGTAGTCGCGGATCGCGTAGTCGTTGCACACCGTGTAGCCGGCCAGGTAATCCAGGGCGTCGGCACGCTTGACGTTGCGGGCGGTCTTGCCGATCACCGCCACCAGCTCGCACTCGTAGTGCATGTAGGCAACGTCGTCCGGGCGCCAGGTGACCTGGCGGTGGCCGGTGTAGGTGCCGACTGACTTGATAAAAACCAGCGGTTCGGTCGGCGGTGTGAAAGCCAGTTCGGCGGCGTGGTCGGCGTAGTTCAAGCCGAGGGCGAACATGTTGCCGGTGGCGGGTGGCAGCCATTGCACCTGTTCTTGCGCGAGCCGGCGGCCATCGCCGAGGCGCACGCTGCAGTCGTCGTCGACCTGCACGGAATGGATTTGACCTTCAAAGCCGATGCGTGCGCGCTTCATGCCAATACCTCTGCCTCAATGGTGTTGAGCAAACGGCCCACACCGGTGATTTCAACTTCAACCCGGTCGCCGGGCTGCACATCGACGCGGCCTTCCGGTGTGCCGGTGATCAGCACGTCACCAGGGTGCAGGGTCATGAACTCGCTGATCTCGGCGATCAATTGCGCGATGTCTCGCACCCAATGAACGGTGGAATTTTCCTGGCGCAGTTGGCCGTTGACGAAGAGCTTGAGGTCCAATTGATTGGGGTTGGTCACTTGGTCGCGGGCAATCACCTCAGGCCCCAGGGCACAGAACCCATCGCGGCATTTGGCTTTGACGGCGGGGCGGTAGTAGCTGTCTTCCGGCAGGCTGAACTCGTTGACCACCACATATCCGGCGACATGGGCCATGGCATTGTCCAGGCTGACGCGGCTGGCGCGTTGGCCGATCACCACGCCCAATGCTGGGCCCGGTTGCAGGCGCTCGCCCGCAGGCTGCAGCACCACGCCGCCATGGGCATTGCGGGTGTTGGGGGTCTTGATAAACAACACCGGCTTGGTCGGCGGCTTCTGGTAGGGCGCCTGCTCGAAGGCGGCGAGATGTTGCTCCAGCAGGCCCTGGTAGTTCAGCGCAACGCCGAACAGGGTGCCGCTGGCAACATCATGCAGGGTACGGCTCATGCGTTTCTCCTGGCGGTGGCGAAGGCTGCGTTGGCAGTTCGTTAAGTTGTTAACGTTATAATTAATATGTTAACTACCGTCAAGCATGGCAAACTCCAACGGCATCAGAACAACAAGAGGAGGGCCGCGTGAAGCCGATTCCCAATATCAACATCGGGCAGGTCTACGACCAGCGCTACAGCGATGCCGAGGTGCATTACGACAAGCTCGGCAACCTGGCGGGTTTTTTCGGGCGCAACATGGCCGTGCATCGGCATGACCGGTTTTTCCAGGTGCATTACGTCAAGAGTGGTGCAGTGCGGGTTTATCTGGATGATCGTCAATACGTCGAGTCGGGGCCGATGTTTTTTCTCACGCCGCCCACGGTGGCGCATGCCTTCGTCACCGAAGCTGATGCCGACGGGCATGTGTTGACGGTGCGCCAGCAGTTGGTGTGGGGATTGATCGACGCCGACCCAAGCCTCGCCTCAGGTGCGGCCTGTGTCGCGCTGGGCGACGACGCCGACGGGCTGGATCAGCTCTTCGAAGCCCTGTGCAGCGAGATCAACGCCGAGCGGGCAGGGCGCGCTGCCGCCCTCGACAGCCTGACGCGCCTGATCATGATCCGCCTGCTGCGCCTGTGCGCCCATGCGTTACCGGCACGCCCGATGGCCCGTGAAGACCTGCGCATTTTTCATCGTTTCAACGAACTGGTCGAAGCCCATTACCTGGAACATTGGCCGTTGGTGCGCTATGCCGAAGGAATCGGCGTGACACCGGCGCGGCTCAATGAGGTGTGCCGTCGCATCGCCGACTTACCTTCCAAGCGTCTGGTCCTTGAACGGCTGATGCAGGAGGCCAAGCGCCTGCTGCTGTTCAGCGGAAGTTCGGCAAATGAAATCTGCTACCAGCTGGGGTTCAAGGACCCGGCATATTTCAGCCGGTTTTTCCTGCGTTATGCGCAGATGACGCCGGGGGAGTATCGGCTGCGGCAGTCGGGGTGATCGCCGGGAACAGGTCTGCGCGCTGGATGCGGTACTGTGCCTGGAACGCCTGCACATTCAGGGCCGCCACCCGCAGGTTGCGGTGTCAGTTTGTTCATCAGGCGCCGACCATCCATTTGGCCAGGCCGTGCCGGCCACTCACGCCGAGCTTGGCGGCGGCACGCTTGAGGTAGGTCTCGATGGAACTGTTTTTGACACTGAGTTTTTCCGCGATCTGCGGCACGGTGCCGCCGGTCAACAGGCCAAGGCACACCTCCTGCTCCCGTGCCGACAAGGTGATATCGCTGAGGGACAGGCGTTTGTAGAATTCGCGCTGCCATTGCGATTGCTCCAGCAGGGTATGGGCCGGGTCGGTCTCGGCCTGCGGTGCCTGGCGCAGAAGCTGCGCGTGCCGCTCCATCAGCGGCAACAGGGTGTCCGACAAGCATTTGAGAAACGACAACTGCGCCAGGGAAAACCCACGCTGGGTCGCAGGCCGATAGAACGAAATCACGCAGCGTCGATTGCCTTGGCGCGATACCAGGTTGCACTGGTGCGAACTGCGCCGTGGATGAGCGCTGTCGGCCTTGGCTTTCATCTGGATCAACAACGGGTCTTGCATGCGCAGCATCTGGCGCAGCAACGGGTGGTCGCCCAGCGGGTGCAGGATCTGAGCTACAGGCAAGTCCTTGTTCAGCCCGGCGCTGCCCAGCAACTTGATGTCCAGCACGCGGTCGCTCAGTTCATCCAGGGTCCATTCGCTGAGGTCTACCAAATGGATTGGCACCCACTTGTCCACCAGATGCAGCATGTTGGCGGCGAAGTGCTCGTTGCCACTGCTTGAAATCAACTCGCCCATTTCGGCAAAAAAATGCGGGCCCTGTGTGTCGCCAATACTACGGGTCAGACTCATAGCCATCTCATCCTTGATGTCGAAAACCGTCAACCGACGCGCTAGGCCTGGGCGGGACGGTCCGTACTGCTTGAACGTAACTCGGCGTTCGAGATTTTATTAAGCCATAGGGATTTATCCTACGTATGTAGCGGAAACGCGGGACAAAGGCTGCCATAAAAGTCGCGTCAGTAATTCGACGTTTCTGGCGAGTAAAAACGGCAACGAAGGCAGGTGGATTATTTTTACAGAAAGTTAAGTAACTGATATTCGGGATAAAAATATTAATTTAGATAAATGATCGACTGCCAGCATCGGCTACATATAGCCAATCTCCTACAGGGCTTTAATCGTTTCAGCAATGAACCGCTCGCTAACCCCGTTTTATCCAGTTGAATGCCTGGGGTTCGGCTGACAGACAGCTCCTCTCCCACATTTTAAGGCGTTGCCTTAAAGGGATTCATACACTCGATGGAACGTTCCACTCTTCGCCTGTGAAGCCGAATCCAAGCATTGGAATGCGCACAGTGTGGGAGGGGGCTTGCCCCGATGAGGGAGTGTCAGCAGTGGATATATCAGCTGACCCACTGCCATCGGGAGCAAGCCCCCTCCCACATTTTAAGGTGTTGTCTTCAAGGGCTTCATACACTCGATGGAACGTTCAACTCTTCGCCTACTGAAGCCGAATCCAAGCATTGGAATGCGCACAGTGTGGGAGGGGGCTTGCCCCGATGAGGGAGTGTCAGCAGTGGATATATCAGCTGACCCACTGCCATCGGGAGCAAGCCCCCTCCCACATTTTAAGGTGTTGTCTTCAAGGGCTTCATACACTCGATGGAACGTTCAACTCTTCGCCTGCTGAAGCCGAATCCAAGCATTGGAATGCGCACAGTGTGGGAGGGGGCTTGCCCCCGATGAGGGAGTGTCAGCAGTGGATATATCAGCTGAGCCACCGCCATCGGGAGCAAGCCCCCTCCCACATTTTAAGGTGTTGTCTTCAAGGGTTTCATACACTCGATAGAGCGATCCACTGTGGTCCTGGCAATCTCCAGCAAATGCCACACCGCGAGGATCTTCGCCCGCCCCGGGCTATCCAGCAATTCACCACAATCGAGCGCCGTCGCCGAAGCACTGTCGAGCAGGCTGGCGGTGTACAGCAACGCATCTTCAAAACTCAGGTCGTCGTTGACGCTGTGGAAACCCTGGCTGGGCAGGTAGTGGTCGATGGCGCGGTTGAACGCGGCGCGGGTTTTGGCGGGATCGAAGGGTGGATCGGGTAGGACTTTATTCATGGTGTAACTCCAACTGGTAGGTAAGGAGCCGAACCCTTCGCGACTAAACGTTGGGAGGCGGCTGTACGCAGGTTAGTCGACCGGCCAGTTGGATCCGGCGCACCCGAAGGTGCCCTGCGCACAGCCACCACGATCGGGGTGACAGCTTGCGCACAACTGGAATCCGGGCGACTAAACCCGATCACTGATGAGCAGTGACGGATCGCAGACTAGCCACCGATTCCAACCGGCACAAGGCGGCGGGGATTGTCTCGGAAACGTCCTGCAATTTAAAGGGATACGACTTGCTGGCCCTTTACAAACCATGACGAAAGGCCAGTAGCGACACAGGCTCACCGCGGCGCAGGCACAAACGCCACGCTCCCATCCTCACGCGGCTGAAACAACCGCTCGCCATTATCCGGCTGCGTCCTGACCAGCTGATGATCCACCCCCAGGAACTCCAGCGGCATCGGCTCTTGCTTGGAATGCTGCACGACGATAATCGTGCGCTGCGGGTCGAAGCGTTGGCCGCTGGTTTTGTCCAGCCAGGCCATGAATGCGGCGCTGTCACCCTGGCGGGGGAAGTCCTGGGCTTCGCTGACGTAGTAGAAGGGCTTGCCATGGTTTTGCAGGTACATCGGCAGCTTGTTGTCGACCTCCACCAGCACCATTTGCCACTGGTTCCAGGGGACGCTTTTCAGCGCTTGGGCCTGTAGGTCTGCGGCAAAGCGGGTCACGCCACCGTTGCCGTTGGTCCAGGGGTAGATCACGCCCAGCACCAACACCATCAAGCCTGCGCTGAGTCCAAAACCTTTCTGCCAACGCGGCCAACTCGCCGGTTTTGTTTGCAGGCGTTCACTCAGCCACCAGGCGGCGAGCAATTGGGCAAAGGGCACCAGCGGCAGTACGTAGTAGCTGCGACGGCTGCCGCTGGCGGTGAAGAACACAAACAACAGGCCCAGGCCCCACACCAGCCAGCGCACGTTGGGCGGGGTATGGCGCCACTGCCGCACGGCCAGCCACAGGCCGAGCAGCCAGCAGGGCGCCCAGGGCAGGGTGTAGACCGGCAGGTAGATCAGATAGGTGTAGATCGGCCCCATATGGTCGAAGGGGTCGAAGAAGCGCACCACGTTTTCCCGCAGTACCAGTTCCAGGCCGCTCTGGCCGTAAGTGGGCGCGCCGTAGTGATGGGACAGTACGAAAGGGATCGCGTAGAACGCTGCGGCAATGAGCACGGCCAGCAGCAGGCGTAGATTGAGGTGACGTTTGTAGCGCTGCCCGTTGAGCAGGTGCGGCAATAGCAGCAGCCCCGGCAGCACGAAACCGATCAAGCCTTTGAACAGTGAGGTGGCTGCCAACAGCAGGAAAAATACCGTGTAGCGCCCCAGTCGTGTGTCGTCCGGCCCACGCCAATACCACCACACCGCCGCCAGCACGCCGCAAACAGTCAGCACATCAGCGGTGGCTACTCGCCCCCAGAACAGGAAGTAGAAGGTGGTAGCGAGCATCCAGCCGGCAATCAACCCGGTGCCCTTGCGGAACAGGCGTTCGCCAATCAGGTAAATCAGCCAGATACTCAGCCATGCGGCAATTACCGATGACAGGCGCAGCGACCACGGCCCCAGGCCGCCCATCAGGTGGGCGAAGCCTGCAATCAACCAGTAGGAGGGCAGGGGTTTGTCGTAGTAGGGCGTGCCTTTGAGATAGGGATCGAAGTAGTCACCGCTTTGCAGCATCTGCAAGGCGATGTTCGCCCAGCGGGTTTCCGGCCCCCACAGGTCGCGGCTGCCCAGGCCCAGCAGCAACAGCAAGGCCGAGGTGCCCAGCAATAAAGCCAAGGCGCCGCGTTCGGTTCTCCAGAAGCTCATGGGTTTTCCCTGTGGCAGGCGCTGCATTAAGGTTGTCGTGGGTAAATCGTCAGCACCAGGTTGCCTTTGCGATAACGCTTGCCGCCGAGAGGCAGTTGCCCTTCTTCGCGATGTTCGCTGGTGCTCCTGACCCGCATCAGCACGCCGACCGAACCCTGCTGGCGAGCCTCGGCCAACCAGGCCTGGACGTTATCCAGCGTGATCTTGCGGTGTGCCGAGTCTTGGTAATGCAGGCCGTAGCGCAGCTCGCCCACGGTGCTGTAGAAGGCCACTTGCGGCCGCCGCAAGCGCCATGACAAGGCCGACGCAGCCCCCAGTTCGTTGCTCAGCAAAGCCTGGGTTTGCTGCAGTTCGTCCAGGTGTTCAAGCACGAACTGGTCGGGCATTTCGTTATCCGCGATCAGCGCCGGCATGCCCGCCGGCAACAATGCCACCAGCAGGCCGATGCCCAGCGCCGGCATCGCCCATAACGTCATTGGCCGTACTGCTTGCAGCAGGTTGGCGAGGATCCAGCCCAGCAGCACGATAAACACCAGGGACAGGCTGAACATCTCGGCATGGCTGTTGCCATACAGCGGGTCGGTGATTTGCAGGTAGATCAGCAGCACCATGGCGGCCATGCCAAGGGTGAAATTGACCGCGCCGTTGATCACGATCGTGCGCACCCTGCCTTGCTTGATCAGGTCGATCAACCCGTGGCCCATCAGCAATGCCAGGGGCAACAGGCACGGCATGATGTAGGTCGGCAGCTTGCCTTTGCTCAGGCTGAAAAAGCCCAGGGGCAGCAGCAGCCACAGGGCGAGAAAGGCAATCGCCGGCTGGCGCTTTTCCTGCCAGGTCTTGAGCAATGTGGTGGGTAACAAGGCGGCCCACGGCAGGCACGCCACCACCATGATTGGCAGGAAGAACCACATCGGCCGCGCATGTTGTGCGTTGTCGGCAGCAAAGCGGCGGATGTGTTCATGCCAGAAGAAAAAATGCCAGTAATCCGGTTCCCGCACGTGGATCGCCAGGGCCCACGGCAGGCACACCAGCACGGCGACCAGCACTGCCAGCGGCCCGTAGCGCATCAGCTCGCCCACGCGGCGCTGCCAGAGCACGTAAGGCACAGCGATCAGTACCGGCAGCAGCCATGCCAGGAAACCCTTGGTCATAAACCCCATGGCGCAGGCCAACCCCAACACTGCCCAGGCCCCCAGGCGCTCGCGAGGTGTGCGGCTGTCCAAGGCAAACCACAGCGCCACCAGGCTCAGGTTCACCCACAAGGTGAATTGCGGGTCGAGGTTGGAATACCCCGCTTGCCCGGCCACCAGGCCAAAGCTCATGTACAGCAGGGCGCAGGCGAAGCTCTTGCGCGGATCGTTCCACAAGCGCCGGGCGAGCAGGTAGGCCAGCAGCACACTCAGCCCGGTGCTCAGGACCGAGGCGATGCGCACCCCAAACAGGTTTTCACCGAACACCGCTTGGCCGAGGGCTATCAGCCAATACCCGGCGGCGGGCTTCTCGAAATAACGCACCCCCATGAAGTGCGGCGCCACCCAATTGCCGCTCATCAGCATTTCCTGGCTGACCTGGGCATAGCGGGTTTCATCCGGGGTCCATAAACCATGCAAGCCCAAGGGCAGCAGGAAGAAGACGGCAAAGCCGAGTAGTAACCAGGGCAGGGGATTGAAACGGGTCATGAATACGTCGCTCCTTGACGTTCAACAAGGGGCAATGAGGCAATTAAATAAGCGGGGCGAAGAGTCACGATGTTCACTGAACCATTGAAGGGGAACTTAACTAACAGGTGCAAGCGAACATGCCATAACAGGGCTGTCGTTTTGCTGAACGTAATAGCCGTGGTATATGTAAAAAAGTGTGTTTAAAGTTGTTTTAGTGAGACCTTCCATTGCTGCATGTTCATAGTGCCTAATGTTTCGAATTCGCCGTTGGGCAATACCTTGACGAACAGCGCGCTGCCGTATTCGGCGGCGGCAGCGTGGGGAAAGCCAAGCGACTTTTGAAAGTCGCTCATGCAGGCACTGTGGGTGATCAGCATCAGGTTGCGACCGCTGCGTTTGTGGCCGAGGATTTCCTCGCCCATGGCGTCACCGCAGATGGCCAGGGGCCCCGGCGAAAGCTCGGTCTTGCCGAACATGAACAGTGACGTCTGGGCGGTGCGCGTGGTGGGGCTGCTGAGCACGTCGGTAAGCTCCATGCCCAGTGAATCAAAGGCTTTGCCCAGTTGCGCGGCGCGTTGGCTGCCCTGGACCGTGAGGCCGCCGGCGGGGCCGAAGCACGGGTTGGTGGAGCGGTCGCAACGCTCTTCATGGCGCACCAGCACTACCACGTCACCATTGCGCCAACTGGCGAGCACCCCCGAGGTTACCAGCCGGTTGCCGACGCCCAGGTCCAGCGGCGAGGCCGGCCATAACAGGAAGCCCGTCAGAAGAGCGGCGGTAACAGTGATACCGAGCAAATGCAGGCGGTATTTTTTCAGGCGCTTTAACCGTGCCCGTTTGGGTTTAGGATTGGCCAGGGTCATATCTGCCACGCTGTTCACCATTCGGCACTATTGTTGTGTTTATAAACACGCACAGTTAATGGGCAGTTGCCCGTTGTGGAACAGGAGCCTGTCATAGCGTTGCTGTCTTTTTGCTGAACACGTGCCTATTAAAAAACACCATGTGTACTAACTAATAAGTTGCGGCTTATCGCCATTTGACGCGCAATCTAAAGTGCCGAGGATGGGCAAGCAGTGAAATCCATGTGAAAAATTTGCATGGGCTGCACAATCAGCCGTTATTCTCGTTGGCAGTCCTTCCAGTGAGCGTTTTTATGTTGCAGGTGCAAGGTGTTGTAAAAAACTACGCCACCCCCCAAGGCCCGCTGGCCGTCCTGGCGGGTGTCGACCTCTACCTGGGGGAACGCAGCAGCCTGGCGCTGATGGGCGAATCGGGCAGCGGCAAAAGTACGCTGTTGCACCTGGTGGCCGGGCTGGACCGTGTGGATGGCGGCAGCATTCAAATCGGCGCGCAGCGCCTCGACCAACTGACGGAGGCGCAACTGGCCCATTGGCGGCGTACTGAAATCGGCCTGGTGTTCCAGCAGTTCAACCTGATCGGCAGCTTGCGCGTGGAGGACAACCTGGCGTTCCAGGCGCGGTTGGCCGGGCGTTTCGATCCGCAGTGGCAGGCGCAGTTGGTGGAGCGCCTGGGCCTGGGCGATTTGCTCAAGCGATACCCTGAGCAACTGTCTGGCGGCCAGCAGCAACGGGTGGCGGTAGGGCGAGCACTGGCCTCGCGCCCGGGCTTGCTGTTGGCCGATGAGCCCACCGGCAACCTCGACGAAACCACCAGCGATGAAGTGCTGCAACTGCTGTTGGACCTGCTGCACGACAGCCCTACGAGCCTGTTGATGGTCACCCACAGCCCACGCCTGGCCGCACGCCTGGACCGCCAGGTGGTGCTGCATCACGGCCGTGTCGTGCCGATGGAAGCGCGCTGAGATGGCACTGTTCTACTGGACATTGCGTGCGTTGGTAAGCCATTGGCGACGTCACCCAGTGCAGTTTTTCAGCGTGCTCACCGGTCTGTGGCTGGCCACGGCTTTATTGACCGGCGTGCAGGCCCTCAACAGCCAGGCACGGGACAGCTATGCACGCGCCAGCCAGTTGATCGGTGGTGAGCCCCAAGCCAGCCTGAGTGCGCCGGACGCCGCCAGTTTCCCGCAAGCGCTGTTTGCCCAACTGCGCCGCGCCGGGTGGCCGGTTTCCCCGGTGGTGCAGGGACGGTTGGTACTCAAGGGGCATGAGCAACAGCGCCTGCAACTGATGGGCATCGACCCGGTGTCGTTGCCCGGCAGTGGCAGTGTGGCGGGGCAACGCTTGAGCCAGGCGCAAATGCTGGCGTTTTTCACCCCGCCAGGGCGTACCTGGGTGGCTGCGCAAACCTTGCAGGCGCTCGGGTTGCACGAGGGCGATCAGCCGCAGACACTCAACGGGCACTCCCTGCCGCCATTGCAGGTACAGGCGGACATGGCGCCGGGTTTGCTGTTGACCGATATCGCGTTTGCCCAACCCTTGCTCGACATGCAGGGGCAACTGTCACGCTTGTTGCTGGACAACACCTTCGCCGCCCGCCACCCCACGCCACCCGCCGCGCTGCAACTCAAGCAGGGCGAGGACAACAACCTCGCGCGCCTCACCGAGAGCTTTCACCTGAACCTTGATGCGTTGGGCTTTCTGTCCTTTGTGGTGGGGCTGTTTATCGTGCATGCGGCCATCGGCCTGGCCCTGGAACAACGCCGTGGCCTGCTGCGCACCTTGCGCGCCTGTGGCGTCAGCGCGCGGATGCTGATCCTGAGCCTGGGCGTTGAAATGGGGGTTTTATCGTTGTTGGGCGGCTTGCTCGGCATCGCCAGCGGATATGTGTTGGCCAGCCTGTTGCTGCCGGATGTGGCTGCCAGTTTGCGTGGCCTGTATGGCGCTGAAGTCCCGGGCCAACTGAGCTTGAGCCCCTGGTGGTGGCTCGCCGGCCTGGGCTTGAGCCTGCTTGGCGCACTGCTCGCCGGGGCCAGCAGCCTGTGGCGTGCCGCGCGCTTGCCCTTACTGGCGCTGGCTAACGCCCAAGCCTGGCATGAGGCCCACGGGCGCTGGTTGCGGCGCCAGGGCTGGGTGGCGTGCGCGGCACTGCTGATCGCGCTGCTGGCGCTGTGGCTGGGCGATAGCCTGGCCGCCGGTTTTGTGCTGATGGCGGCGTTGCTGCTGGGCGCCGCGCTGGGGTTACCGGTGCTGCTCAACGGGCTGTTGAAAATCGTGCTGGGCCGCAGTCGCGCTGTGCTCGGCCAATGGTTCCTCGCCGATTGCCGCCAGCAACTGCCGGCCCTGAGCCTGGCGTTGATGGCGCTGCTGTTGGCCCTGGCGGCGAATATCGGGGCCGGTTCCATGACCTCGGGTTTCCGCCAGACTTTCAATCATTGGTTGGAGCAGCGCCTGACCGCCGAGCTGTACCTCAACCCGCAGAACCCGGCCCAGGCCGAGCAACTGAATGCCTGGCTGGCACGCCAGCCGCTGGTGCAGGCAGTGTTGCCTACCTGGCAGGTGGCGGTGCAGCTGCAAGGCTGGCCGGCAGACGTGTTTGGCGTGGTCGACGACCCCACCTATCGCCAGCACTGGCCGTTGCTTGAGGCTGCAAACGCACCCTGGGACCGCTTGCTGCAAGATGACAGCGTGATGCTCAGCGAGCAACTGGCGCGACGCTTGAACGTTCAGTTGGGCGATACCCTCTCGATCCCAACGCCACAAGGAAGCTGGGCGCCGCAGATCGTCGGGATCTACGCCGACTACGGCAACCCCAAGGGCCACCTGCTGGTCAATGCCCGGCACTTGCTGGCGCACTGGCCGACACTGTCACCGGCGCGTTTCAACCTGCGGGTGGCGCCCCAGAACGTGCCGGCGCTGGTGGGTGAGGTGCAGCGTCAATTTGCCCTCGAAGACAGCCACATTGTCGATCAACAGCAACTCAAGGGCTGGTCCAGCCAGGTCTTCGAACGCACCTTCGCCGCCACCGCCGCGTTGAACAGCCTTACGCTGGGCGTGGCTGGCGTGGCGTTGTTCATCAGCCTGCTGACCCAGAGCCAGAGCCGCCTCGGCCAACTCGCGCCGCTGTGGGCATTGGGTGTGACGCGGCGCCAACTGATGCTGCTCAATCTGGGCCAGACCTGGCTGCTGGCGTTGCTCACACTGATCCTGGCGTTGCCGTTGGGGCTGCTGCTGGCGTGGTGCCTGGATGCGGTGATCAACGTCCAGGCCTTCGGTTGGCGCCTGCCGTTGCAGGTGTTCCCCTGGCAGCTTGCGCAATTACTGGGGCTGGCGATGGTTGCCACGTTGCTGGCGTCTGCCTGGCCCTTGTGGCAGTTGTACCGCAGCCGCCCGGCGGATTTGTTGAGGACCTTTGCCCATGAAGATTAAGGCGTTGTGCTGCGCCGCCTTGTTACTGCTGAGCGCATGCGACAAGACGCCTGCGCCCGAGACCAGCTTCGCCGGCCTGGGCAGTGAGGCGGCGGACTTTACTCAGGTTGTGCCCGGCAAGGTCTTCAGCTTTCCCGAGGACCATGGCCCGCACCCAGGCTTTCGTATCGAATGGTGGTACGTCACCGCCAACCTCAAGGATGCCCAGGGCAATCTCTTCGGTGTGCAATGGACGCTGTTTCGCAATGCGCTGAAGGCCGGCTCCACGCAACCGGGCTGGCACGATTCAACGGTGTGGCTCGGTCACGCCGCCGTCACTTCGGCCACCCGCCACTACGCCGCCGAACGTCTGGCCCGCGGCGGCGTCGGCCAGGCCGGCGCCCAGGCGGTGCCGTTCAACGCCTGGATCGACGACTGGAACTTTGCCACCCAACCCGGCGCCGCCAGCCCCCTGGCTGACATGCAACTCAAGGCCAGCGGTGCCCAATTCGCCTACGACCTGCGCCTGACCTCCAACCGCCCATTGGTGCTGCAAGGTGACAAGGGCTACAGCCGCAAATCCGACCAGGGCCAGGCGTCGTACTACTACAGCCAGCCTTTCTTCACCGCCAATGGCAGCGTCAGTCTCGACGGCCAGGTCTACCAGGTCAGCGGCCCGGCCTGGCTCGACCGCGAATGGAGCAGCCAACCCCTGGCCGCCAGCCAGACCGGTTGGGACTGGTTCTCCCTGCACCTGGACCGGGGCGAGCAACTGATGCTGTTTCGCGTGCGGCAAAAAGACGGTGGCGGTTACCTCACCGGCACCTGGATCGACGCCCAAGGCCACACCGAGACCCTGCACAATGCCGATATCCAACTCACACCGCTCGCCACCACGGGCATCGACGGGCGCAGCATTCCTACGCGCTGGTCGCTGAAAATTCCTGGTAAACAGCTGGATATCACTACCCAGGCGGTCAATCCAAAGGCGTGGATGAACCTGGGGATTCCCTACTGGGAAGGTCCAGTGAAGTTCGAGGGTGGGGTGGGGTATTTGGAGATGACGGGGTATTAGGGGCGCTTTCCGTAGGTTCTTATCTTTTGCTGTGTAGGCAACTTCCCAAACTTATTTTTTGACCCCTCCTGCTTGTGTCCAGGCTGTAGGCGCTTGCTTATCTTTCGATGCCATCCCTCTCGGTATCGGAATCCAGGACATGGCGTACGGCTACATCAATCAACAGGCTTTACCGTACGCATTTTTGAAATCACAGCTGTGGCATGCAGGTTTGTTGCAGGGCCGAGATCATTTCGATGTGCTGAACCAACACCTGAGTCACGGATTGGTGAGGCCGGGTGAGTTGGTGATCGTTCCAGAAGCGTCCGGTGCCCATTGCACAATCGAAGAAGCCTGGTTGATGCGCCATGCGGAAAAGATTAGTCGCCAGTTGGACCAGAATATGTCTCTCGATGGAGCTGGAAATAAAAATTATGACCTGGCGCAGAGCATTCTGGGGTATGGCTCGATTGGGATAGGCAGTGCGACATCGGCTTGGAGCCGACACCTGAGGGAGGTCGCAAACACCTTGGAGGAAATCGAGCAATTGCATCGACAATTGAAGGACGGTGGACTGGACAGAGAGACGTTCATACGCCAACGCCAACGGATGTTTGACGTTTTGCATTCGCAACTGCAAGGGACTGCACGATTTGGCTCGGGGTTGCGTGGCAATCAATCGCTGAAGGGAACGCTTGGGATCTCGACCAAAAGCTATCTGCATCAAGGCGAGATTGCGGGGTATGCGCAGCGGGTTCACACAATTACGCAGATGTCGAAATGGTTGAAGCAAGGAACGTATCTTGGGATGGCGTTGGATGTGGGCGTGGCGGGTCTGGAAATCAAGGAGGCGTGTGTGGCGGGAAGGGAGGTGCAATGCAAAAGAGCGAAGTATGTGGAGACGGGAAGGTTGGTGGGTGGGGTGGTAGGGGCTGCTGGCGCAGGGGGGCTGGGTGCTGAATTAACACGGCGTGCATGCAACATTTTTCTAGGTGTCGCGACGAGAGGATCCGGTGCTCTGGCCTGCGCAATCATTGGGGGCGCGACGGCAGGGTATCTAGGAGGTAAGAAGGGCGGGGATGGTGGGGCGTTTCTGGGTGGAAAAATCATAGAGAACGACGGTGATTTGATATTCCAGCCAGGGGGGGCTTAAGCATGGATTTTTTTCTCGCCTATACCGCTGTGATGGTTATCGGGACGTTTGTGGTTTTGGGACTGATACTTTTTGTCGAACGAACAAAACTCGACGAGATGGAAGGTTACTTCAGTGAAAACGTGCAGGTCCGTGAATATCAGCAACGCTGGGGACGAAACCAGCGGTTTATCAGGTTTCATCGTATGTGTCTGATGATTGATATCCTCCGCGAGCCAGAACGCTCCGTAAAAGAAGGCTTTATGACTGAGGCAGAGTTAGCCGCCATTCCGTCAGCGCTCAAGCGTTGGGCTGTCTGGCCCTATCGTCTTGCGATGATTTGGGCTATCAGTTGGGGCTATTGGTGCACCTGGCTTTAGAGGACCTGAATTCCTGGAGCTCACATTATAAAAAAATACTGTACATCCATACAGCATTGTCCTACAGTCCATCCCAGGTGACCGGATGTCACCGGTTACCTGAGCTTCAATTTTTTAACTATGGATGGATAAAAAATGAAATCGAAAAAAGCCTTTATGCTGGGCGCGGCCATGGCGGCCTCCTGCTTCGTTTCGGCCTTCGCCCTGGCCGAGCAAGCCCCGCTGAAACTCAGTGCGCAGACGGTCAAACAGGCCGTGGATAAAGCGTTGAAACCCGGCGGTACGTTGGAAAAAAACAGCCTGTCGGATGCACTCAAGCAAAAGCTCAATGCGGCCAAGGCGGGGCAGACCAAGGTCGTCAAGAGCAAACCAGTGGCCAGCAATGTGGCGGTTGACACCAAGCTCAGCGAGCTGCAAAAACCTGACCCGGCGCAAATGAAACAGGCTGCGATCGCTGAATTCACGCCGCTGTTTCCGACCCTGGATATCAATACCCTCTACACCCTCACCGGGGTAGAGACCGGCGCGCAAATCGCTTACCACTTCAACCTGCCGAAAAACTCGCGAATCCAGGTGCAACTGCTGAACCAGAGCGCCGGTACGGACATGTCGTTGACCCTGTTCCACGACGACGGCCAGGGTAACCTGACGCCACTGGGCACTTCTGATAACCCTGGCAGTGCCGATGAATACCTCAACGGCGTGTTGCCGGCCGGTGACTACTACTGGTTCATGGTGGCCAATACCGCGAGTAACGCGCAGTTCAGTTTCGGCGTGGCGGTGGACAGCAACATTGATGCCTACGAGCCCAACGACACCGAGCAAACCGCGTTTGTGCTGCCGGATGCCTTGAATCAGGTGACTGGTAACCTCGACAGCGTCAATGACGTGGATTACTTCTCCTTCGTCTCGTTGCGTGGCCAAGGTGTGGGCATGTTCCTGGGCGATGACGGTGCGGGCACGCGTAACCAGTGGATCTTCGAACGGTTCGATGGCACCAAGTGGGTGGAAGTCCCGCAGGGCTCCACCTCCACCTATCCCAACCTGACGCCGGGCTACACGGTCAAGGTGCGTGTACGGGCCAATCCAGCGGTGGCACTGAACCCTCAGGCTCAATACAAGCTGACCCTCGGTTCGGCGCCACGCCTGAACCAGCACGATGTGAACGGCGATAACGTGGTACGCATCCCCAGCTCGATCTTCCAACTGGCCACCCAGGCGGCCCGCAATCTGAGCTGGAGCACCCAGTGGTCAGACAGCACTGGCGAGCCCCTGCGCGGCGTCACCCCTGTACTGCGTGTCGACAAGCATTTCGGCGCCACTTACAACTGGGTCGACTATGAGGCCAAGACCGGCATCACCGGTGCAGCCTCGGGGAATGTCGCGCTGGGCACCTGCTCTGGCGACTACAAAGTGCGGTACCCGGACAGCGCCTCGGGCCAGACCTACAACTGGGAAACCTGGTTCAACGAGGGCGGCTGGCGCATCGAGCTCAGGGAGTTCCCTGGTGTAGGCGTGGGTGGCAATACCGTCCAATACGTCAGCCTCGGCCACATCTGCAGCCAGACCATCGTGCACTGATTGATCTATGTGTGTGACGCGGGGGGCAGTCCAGTTGGACTGCCCCTTTTTTTTACCGTGGGTTCCCAATGCAAAGTGCCAAACAGATAGTCCATCAACGGCAGCACGATATTGAAATTACGCCCCTGCATCAGCTCGCGACGGTGGTGCAGGGCGTGCAGGCGGTGCATCTGGCGAATCCACGGCAGACGCGCCACCGCGTGTTCAGCGGGCAAGTGTTCGCAGGCGTGGAACACTTCGTAGAGCAGGTAGCCGAGGATCATGCACCCGGCAAACAGCCCGGCGACGTTGGGGCTCAATTGCTTGAGCAGCCACCAGGCGGGGAGGGTGATGGCCAGGCTGTGCAGCACAATCAGCCAGGCAGGGAACAGAATGACGCGCCAGTCCCGGGGGCTGTCGTAGGTCATGTGCCCAGGGGTGAAGAAGCTGTGGTGGTCGCCGGTGTGGCGTGCGTAGAACAGCCGAGCGAACCCATGTTTGTGATGGCCGAGGTGGCGGTGTACGAGGTAGATGCACAGGTTGAAGAACACCAGGGTCAAGGGCACGGTCAGCCACTCTAGCGCGGTGATGTCGGCGGTGGCGGACCAGGCCAGGGTCATGCAGGCAATGCCGTAGCCGAGGACGAACGTGGCGTGCAGCCAGGGGTTGTAGTGGCGATGCACGTTGGCACGGTAGTGGGCGCGGAAGGTTTCGGTGGGGTGGGGCATGGTGGACTGCTCGGTCTTTTTGTCAGGGACTGAGCTTAGTGGATGGGGCGCAATGTGCGAGTTTTTTGGAGCCCCCGCTCCTAATGTGGGAGGGGGCTTGCCCCCGATGGCGGCCTGACAGCCGACCAGGATGTTGGATCAGGCCGGGTACATATTCATTGCTGCGGTAACGGCCACTTAGGGTTCCGCTTTTACAGCGGGTCACTTTTGGAAAAGAGCCCCAAAAGTAACCAAAGGCTCTTGCCCCACCACTCGGCACCTCGCCCAGGCTCGGTGTGCCCGTAATCCGCCAGGGATTTGGGGGGCCGCCGCCACGCGCCCTCCCTGGCGCGGGGCGGCTAAACCGGCATCCCTGCCGGTTTACCCCCCAAATCCCTGTCGGATTCCGGCCAGCGTGGTTTAACGGGGCGCCTGAGATCAAGATCAAGAGCAAGAGCGGCTCGCTGCGCATCGTGGTTACCGTTGGCTGCTACTCAGTTGTGTAAATACCCATGCCCCGATGATGGAATGTCAGGGATACATCAGTGCTGACCCACCCACATTTTGATCGAGACCGACCAGTGGAGGCTTGCGCAGGTCCGATTTACTTGTTAGCTTCTGGCAAAATGTTAACGATAACATTTGCTCTAAAAATAAAAACAAAACAGAGACCCACGCCATGAAAATGCTCTCGAAGACCCTGTGTTTACTGGCTGCCGGCATCACCCTCGGCACTCAGGCATTTGCCGCCACGTTACCTGCGCCCATCCGCATCGGTGCGTCGTTCCAGGAAATCAATAACCCCTATTTCGTCACCATGAAAAACGCCCTGGAAGAAGCCGGCGCGACCATCGGTGCAAAGCTCATCATTACCGACGCCCGCCACGACGTGTCCAAGCAGGTCAGTGACGTCGAAGACATGCTGCAAAAAGGCATCGATATCCTGCTGATCAACCCTACCGATTCGGTCGGTGTGCAATCGGCCGTCAAGTCGGCCCATGCCGCGGGCGTCGTGGTGGTGGCGGTGGACGCCCAGGCGGACGGCCCGCTGGATTCGTTCGTCGGCTCGAAGAACTTCGACGCCGGCTTCCAGGCGTGTGAATACCTGGCGAAAAACATCGGTGACAAAGGCAATATCGCCATCCTCGACGGCATTGCCGTGGTGCCGATCCTCGAACGTGTGCGCGGTTGCAAAGAGGCGGTGGCCAAGCACCCGGACATCAAGATCGTCAGCATCCAGAATGGCAAGCAGGAACGTGACCAGGCGCTGACCGTCACCGAAAACATGTTGCAGGCCCAGCCCACCCTCAAGGGCATTTTCAGCGTCAATGACAACGGCTCCCTCGGTGCACTCTCGGCCATCGAAGCCAGCGGCATGGATGTGAAACTGGTCAGCGTCGATGGCGCGCCGGAAGCGATCAAGGCGATCCAGAAGCCCGGCAGTCATTTCATCGCCACCTCGGCCCAATACCCCCGTGACCAGATCCGCCTGGCTTTGGGCATTGCCCTGGCCAAGAAGTGGGGCTCGCAAGTACCCGCCACTATTCCGGTGGACATCACTCTGATCGACCAGGCCAAGGCCAAGGATTTCAGCTGGTAAACCCCTCAAGCCCCGCGCTCGCCGTGGGGCCCAGGCAAACCTTCTGAACGCGAGGTCGGCGGTATGAGCAGTCTTCTGAAGCTGGAAAACATCTGTAAGCGGTACCCGGGCGTGCAGGCCCTCAAGTCGATCAACCTGCAAGTGGAGCGCGGCGAAATCCACGCCTTGCTCGGCGAAAACGGCGCGGGCAAATCCACCCTGATGAAGATCCTCGGCGGTGTCGAGCATCAGGACGAAGGGCAGATCCTCATCGATGGCCAGGTCCGGCAATTTGCGACCTACCGTGACGCGATTGCCGCCGGTATCGGCATCGTGTTCCAGGAATTCAGCCTGATTCCCTACCTCACGGCCGTGGAAAACATCTTCCTCGGCCATGAGCTGAGCAACCGTTTCGGCCTGTTGCGCAAGCGCGAAATGATCGAGGCGGCGCAGGCGTTGTTCCAGCGTCTCGGGGTGAGTATCGACCTGCACTGCGCGGTCAAGCACCTGAGCGTAGCCGAGCAGCAGTTCGTCGAAATCGCCAAGGCCCTGGCCCTGGATGCGCGCTTGCTGGTACTCGATGAACCGACCGCAACCCTGACCCCCAGCGAAGCCGAGCTGCTGTTCGAGATCATGCGTGAACTCAAGCGCCAGGGCGTGGCGGTGATTTTTATCTCGCACCATCTGGAAGAGATTTTCCAGGTGTGTGATCGCATCAGCGTACTGCGCGACGGCGCCAATGTGGGCGTTACCGATGTGGCCGACAGCGATATCGACCGCCTGGTGGAAATGATGGTGGGGCGGCGCCTGGCATGCAGCTTTCCGCCCAAGCCCACCGGCGAGCGCGGCCCGCTGTTACTGGAGGTCAAGGACATCCAGTTGGTACGCAACGGCCCGCATAACAGCTTCCAACTGCACAAGGGCGAGATCCTCGGCTTCGCCGGGCTGGTGGGCTCGGGCCGCACCGAACTGGCCCTGGGCATGATGGGCGCGCTGGCGTCGGTGAGCAAAGACGTGTGGCTGCGCGGCGAAAAAATCAGCCTCAATGACCCGGCCGAGGCACTCGCCCATGGCATCGGCCTGCTGCCGGAAAGCCGCAAGAGCGAAGGGCTGATCACCGATTTCAGCATTCGCGAAAACATCTCCCTGAACAACCTGCCCAAGTACCAGAACGCCAGCGGGCTGATCGACACGGCCAAGGAATGCGCCAGCGTCGAAGCGCTGATGCGCCAGCTGTCGATCAAGGCGCCCAGCGGCGAAAGCCGGGTGCTTAACCTCAGCGGCGGCAACCAGCAAAAAGTCGTGATCGCACGCTGGATCAACCACCACTGCGACGTGCTGGTGTTCGATGAACCCACACGTGGCATCGACGTCGGCGCCAAGGCGCAGATCTACGCCTTGATGCGCAGCCTCACCGAACAGGGCTACGCCATCATCATGATTTCTTCTGAACTGCCCGAAGTCATCGGCATGTGCGACCGCGTCGCGGTGTTCCACAAGGGCGCGATCGTCAAGGTGCTGGAAGCGTCCGCCGTCAATCCTCAAGAGGTCATGCGCCATGCAACAGGGGGCTCAAGTGAATACGTCCATTAACACCGCAGGCACCAGCCGCTTGCGCCTGAACCTGGCGCGGCTGCTGCGCTCGCCGGCGTTTTATCCGTTTGTCGGGCTGGTGGTGGTGACCCTGGTGATGATCCTTGCCAGCGACACGTTTCTTACCGCCAGCAACCTGTCCAACATTGCCCGCCAGGTGTCGATCAACGCGATTATCGCGGTGGGCATGACCTGCGTGATTCTTACCGGTGGCATCGATTTGTCGGTGGGGCCGGTGATGGCGCTGTCCGGCACCTTGACTGCCGGGCTGATGGTCGCGGGTGTGCCGCCCGGCCTGGCGATTGGCGCCGGGTTGCTGGTAGGCGTGGCGTTCGGCATCGGCAACGGCTTGTTCGTGGCTTACCTGCACATGCCGCCGATCATCGTCACCCTGGCGACCATGGGCATCGCCCGTGGATTCGGGCTGATGTACACCGACGGTTACCCGATTTCCGGGTTGCCGGAGTGGTTTGCCTTTTTCGGTCGCGCCAGTGTGTTCGGCATGCAGGTGCCGATCCTGATCATGCTGCTCACTTACCTGGCGGCCTATGTGCTGCTGCAACACACGCGCATCGGCCGCTACATCTACGCCATCGGTGGCAATGAAGAAGCAGTGCGTTTGTCCGGAGTGCGCGCAGCGCGCTTCAAGCTACTGGTGTATGGCATCAGCGGCTTCACCGCGGCGATTGCCGGGCTGGTGCTCACCTCGCGCCTGATGAGCGGCCAGCCGAATGCCGGCGTGTCGTTTGAGCTGGATGCGATTGCCGCCGTGGTGCTTGGCGGCGCATCGATTGCCGGCGGACGCGGGGTCATCGTCGGCACCTTGCTCGGCGCCATGCTGCTGGGCGTGTTGAACAACGGCTTGAACATGCTTGGCGTATCGCCTTACGTGCAGAGCGTGATCAAGGGCGGGATCATTTTGCTGGCGATCTTTATCAGCCGTCAGCGCCATCGATAAATACCTCATCACACAGGACTGAACACCATGGACAAGCACACCCACATGCAAGCCGTCGTCTGCCACGGCCCGAAAGACTACCGCCTGGAACGCATCGGCAAGCCCCAGGCCCGCGCCAATGAGCTGGTGATCCGCATCGCCGCCTGTGGCATCTGCGCCAGCGACTGCAAGTGCCACTCGGGCGCGGCGATGTTCTGGGGTGGCGACAACCCCTGGGTCAAGGCGCCGGTGGTGCCTGGCCACGAATTTTTCGGCTACGTGGTGGAAACGGGCGAGGGCGCCGAGGAGCACTTTGAGGTCAAGGTCGGCGACAAGGTCATCGCCGAACAGATCGTGCCCTGTGGCAAGTGCCGCTTCTGCAAGTCGGGCAAATACTGGATGTGCGAAGTGCACAACATCTTCGGCTTCCAGCGCGAAGTGGCCGAAGGCGGCATGGCCCAGTATATGCGCATTCCCAAGACTGCCATCGTGCACAGGATTCCCGAGGCAGTGTCCTTGGAGGATTCGGCGCTGGTGGAGCCCATGGCCTGCTCGATCCATACCGTCAACCGTGGCGATATCCAGCTCGACGACGTGGTGGTGATTGCCGGCGCGGGCACCCTCGGCCTGTGCATGGTCCAGGTGGCGGCGCTGAAGACCCCGAAAAAACTGGTGGTGATCGACATGGTCGACGAGCGCCTGGAACTGGCGAAAAAATTCGGCGCCGATGTGGTGATCAACCCGGCCCGTGACAATGCTCGCGAGATCATCAACGGCCTCACTGACAACTACGGCTGTGACGTCTACATCGAAACCACCGGCGTACCGGCGGGCGTCACTCAAGGCCTGGACCTGATCCGCAAGCTCGGGCGCTTCGTCGAGTTCAGTGTATTTGGCGCCGAGACCAGCGTCGACTGGTCGATCATCGGCGACCGCAAGGAACTCGACGTGCGTGGTGCGCACCTTGGGCCGTATTGCTACCCGATCGCCATCGACCTGTTCGAACGCGGCCTGGTCACCTCCAAAGGCATTGTCACCCATGATTTCCCGCTGGACGACTTCGCCGAAGCCTTCGAACTGGCCAACTCCACCAAGTCGATCAAGGTGCTGTTGAAGCCGGTGCTGCCCGCCCATGAGTAACGGCATGCACTACGTCATGGGTGTCGACATCGGCACCCAGAGCACCAAGGCGTTGTTGGTGGATGCCCAGGGCACGATCATCGCCCAGCACAGCCAGGGTTATCGGGTCGATACCCCGAAAGTGCGCTGGGCCGAGCAATGGCCGCAGGTGTGGCTGGATGCAGTCGAGGCGTGCGTGGCCCAGTGCATGGCCAAGGCTGGCGTGCCGGCGCAGCAGGTCAAGGCGCTGTGCATCAGCAGCTTGTACGGTGGCTCAGGGGTTGCCGTGGATGCACAGATGACGCCGCTGCACCCCTGCCTGATCTGGATGGATCGTCGCGCCGGCGAGCAGGTCGAGTGGGTACGTGAGCACGTGGACCTGGACCGGCTGTTTGCGGTGACCGGCAACTCAGTGGACAGCTACTACGGTTTCACCAAGATGCTCTGGCTCAAGCAGCATCAGCCGCAGGTGTGGGCGAACACCCGCTACCTGCTGCCGCCCAACAGCTATATCAACTGGTGCCTGACCGGTGAGCTGGCGGTGGACCACAGCAGCGCCGGCAATATCGGCGGTGTGTATGACGTGCTCGAGCGCGGCTGGTCCGAGGAGATGCTCGCGGCGCTGGAGATTCCCCTGGCCATGATGCCCGAGCGCCTGTTGTATTCCGGCGAAGTGGTGGGTGGGCTGTTGCCGGATTGGGCGGCACGCCTGGGTTTGCAGGCGGGCATGCCGATCCTCGCCGGCGGTGTGGACGCGGCCATGGCCACCCTGGCCGCAGGCGTCACCCAGCCGGGCAATCATGTGGCAATGATCGGCACCAGCATGTGCTGGGGTTACCTCAACCAGCAGGTGGATGCCCGCCATGGCTTGGTCAGCATGCCCCATGTCTACAACGGTCACCGCGACCTGTACATCTTCGGCGGCGCGATCACCGCCGGGGCCTCGGTCAGTTGGTTTCGCGAGCAGTTCTGCCAGGCCGAAGAGCAACAGGCCCAGGCGACGGGGCAAGACAGCCTGGTGCTGCTGGAGCAGAGCGCGACGAAGATCCCGGCGGGCAGCGAAGGCCTGTTGTTCCTGCCGTACCTGATGGGTGAGCGCAGCCCGGTATGGGACGACCGCGCCAGCGGCAGTTTTGTCGGGCTGAACCTGTATCACAGCCGCATCCACTTGTATCGCGCAGTGCTGGAAGGGGTGAGTTTTGCCCTGCGCCACAATATCGAAGCAGGCACCCAGGGCGCACATTCCCTGGATCCGCGCCTGATTGTAGTGGGCGGGGCGAGCCATTCGGACCTGTGGATGCAGATTATTGCGGATGTCACTCGCTACCCCGTCTACACCATTGTCCAAGAGGTTGAAGCGGCCCTGGGCGCGGCGTTATTGGCGGCGCATACGGTGGGGTTGGTGAGTGATGAAGCCATGGACACGGGCTGGGTGAAACTGGAGCAACGGGCGCAGCCCAAGCGCGAGAATGTCGCGGTCTACGACCAAGGGTTTGCCGAGTACCTGAAGCTATACCCGGCCCTGAAACCGATCATGCACAACCTGCAAGCTACCTGACTCAACACAGAAAAAAATGTGGGAGGGGGCTTGCCCCCGATGGCGTTGGGTCAGCCACAGATGCATTCACTGAAACGCCCCCATCGGGGCATAGGTATCTACACAGCTGGCCATACTGACTCGCTGCTTGCTCTTGCTCTTGCTCTTGCTCTTGCTCTTGCTCTGCTTTTGATCTTGATCTTAGGCGCCCCGTTAAACCACGCTGGCCGGAATTCGACAGGGATTTGGGGGGTAAACCGGCAGAGATGCCGGTTTAGCCGCCCCGCGCCATGGATGGCGCGTGGCGGCGGCCCCCCAAATCCATGGCGGATTACGGGCACACCGAGCCCAGGCGAGGTGCCGAGTGGTGGGGGCAAGAGCGTTTTGCTTACTTTGCCGCTTTTCAAAAGTGACCCGCTGTAAAAGCGGAACCCTAAATGGCCGTTGCCCAAATAACGGATATGTACCCGGCCTGATCCAACATCCTGGTCGGCTGTCAGGCCGCCATCGGGGGCAAGCCCCCTCCCACAGTGGATCTTCATTGTTCTTGAGATTTTTATCTATGAACGCAGTCTTCAACTTCACCCACCACCGCATCCTCGTCACCGGCGCCAGCAGCGGTATCGGCCGGGAAATCGCCCGGCAGTTGATTGCCAGCGGCGCCGAAGTCTTTGCCCTCGGCCGCGACGCCCAAGCCTTGGCCGAACTGGGCTGCCACTCCCTCTGTGTGGACATTGCCGACAGCGCGGCCCTCGATAAAGTGCTGCAAGACCTGCCGCCCCTGCACGGCCTGGTCAATTGCGCCGGCATCTCGCGCCTGGAGCCCGCCGCTGCCATCAGCGCAGACGCCTTCGACCAGGTGATGAACGTCAACGCTCGTGCTGCCGCCCAGGTGGCCAGCCGTGTCGCGGCCAAGATGATCGCGGCGGACATCGCCGGCCGTATCGTCAATGTGTCCAGCCAGGCGTCGTTGGTGGCGTTGGATGACCACCTCGGCTATTGCGCGTCCAAGGCGGCCCTGGATGCAATCACCCGTGTGCAATGCGCCGAATGGGGGCGGTTTGGCCTGCGCGTCAACAGCGTCAACCCCACCGTGACGCTGACGCCGATGGCAAGCATGGCCTGGTCCGACCCGGCCAAGCGCGACCCGGCGTTGGCGGCGATTCCCCTGGGGCGTTTTGCGCAACCGGCGGAAGTGGCGTTGCCGGTGCTGTTCCTGCTGAGCGATGCGGCGAGCATGATCAGCGGCGTGAGCTTGCCTGTCGACGGTGGCTACACCAGCCGCTAGCCGTTTTCCAACTGCCCGGCGATCACAACCTTGTCCCGTGGCTTGTAGGGATCTTCCAGCCGGTCGAGCAGCAGGCGTACCGCGCTGCTGCCGGCCAGGGAGGCATCGTGGGCCACGCAGGCGATGGGCACGCCAAAGATATCGGCGAAGGGCAGGCGGTCGATACCGCAGATGGTCAGGCTGTCGTGGGGGATGTCGTGCATGCGCAATGCGCGCAAGGCTCCCAGGGTAATCAACTGGTTGAAACCCATGATCGCGTCCGGCGCCGAGTGAGTGGCCAGGTAGTCGAGGGTGTGCAAATACGCCGGCATCAAGGTGTAGTCGCCGGCCTGCACCTCGACCTGAATGTGCGGGTGTTCGGCCAGCACTTCGCGCAGGCCCTTGAGGCGCTCCACCGTGATACGCGAATGCTCGGGGCCGGTCAGCACCAGCAGGCGCCTGAAGTTTGGGGTCTGGCGCAGCAGGTAGTGTGCTGCTTGCAGGCCGCTGTGGTAGTTGTCCAGCACTACGCGGCTGAACGGGCTGTCGTGGATCGTGCGATCAAGCAGCACCACCGGGGTCTTGCCGTTGCCCAGGCGTTCCAGGTAATCGGGCTGGTAGCTCGGTTCATCGGAGACCGGCGACAGGATGATCCCCGCCACGCGGTAGCCCAGCAGGGTATCCACCGCTTTGCTCTCGAGTTCCTCCAGCTCATCGGTGTCCACCAGCATGATGGTGTAGCCGTGCTTTTTCGCCTCGCGGGAAATCGCCTTGATCATCTCGCTGTAGAACGGGTTGTCCACCGACGCGGTAATCACCCCGATGATCAGGCTCTCACTGCGCTTGAGCCCACGGGCGAAGGCGTTGGGCACATAGTCCAGCTCCCGCGCTACCTCCAGGATGCGCGCCAGGGTGGCGGGTTTGACCAGGTCGGGTTTGCTCAGCGCCCGGGACACCGTGATGGTGGTCATGCCGACGCGTTTGGCGATGTCGCTGATGGTGACGGACTTTTTCTTGTTCATCGGTAAGGCTGCAAAAGGACACACCCGCAGGCTAGCATGCGCGGCGGCATCCGGTGCTTCAAATCAGCGGATCCCAGCGTTGCGACCAGTCACTTTCAGCCTTGACCACTTCGCGTAGCAGCGCCAATGCCTGTTGCAGCACCGCCGAATCCCGCGCCCGTGAATACACCAGGTAGGTAGGGAAACTGAATTCCGGGGCCTTGGCCACCCGCTGCATCACGCCGCTGTCCAGGTAGCTTTGCACCACCCGCGTACGGAAGTAGCCGGCACCGCCATTTTCCAGGATGTACTGCAACGCCAACGGCCCGAGGTTGAAGCTCAGCGCGGCGCGGGCCTTGTCGGGCAGGGCGGCGTCATGTTGCTGGCGAAAACCCTGGCCCCAGTCGATATATACGTAGGGCTCGGGTTTGCTCGCCAGTTGCACTAGGATCAGTTTTTCTTCCAGCACTTGCTCCACTTGCAAGCCCGGCCAGTATTGCGGCTGGAACACCAGCGCTGCGTCGAGCACACCCAGTTCCAATTGGCGCAGCAGGTATTCACCCTCGCGGATTTCGGTGCGCAGGGCATGCCCGGGGATATGTTCGCGCAGCGCCTGAGCCCAGCCGAGCATCAACGGGTTGCACAGGCTCACCTCACCGCCGATATGCAGCACATTGCGATAGCCATCGGGCAACGGCAGATCACGGCGTGCAGCCTCCCAGGTTTGCAGCAGCTGGTTGGCGTACACCACAAAGGCTTCGCCATCGGCGGTCAGGCGCGCACCGGCACGGTTGCGGATAAACAGCGTGCTGCCCAGCTGGCTCTCCAGGTTCTTCACCCGGGCGGTGATGGCGGTCTGGGTGACGTGCAGTTTCTCGGCCGCTGCGGCCAGGCTGCCGCAGCGCGTGATTTCCAGGAAGGTGCGTGCCAGTTCGATGTCCATGAAGCCCCCCGGAAGATGAATGGAGGGCATTGTAGTGGAATGCGGTAAAACTGTGGGAGGGGGCTTGCTCCCGATGAGGGAGTTTCAGCAAATGCAGCGGTGACTGACTCGCCGCCATCGGGAGCAAGCCCCCTCCCACCGGTTCAACTGAATTTCAGCTCAGGGTTTCAGGTGCTGCCAAATGCTCGGTAGGGAATGCCTTTGCATACGCGTGGCAAACCCTCAACACCTGCTCATCGGCAAACCGTGCGCCCACCACATGCAGCCCCACCGGCAGCCCATTCGCCGCCAATCCACAGGGCACCGACGCCGCTGGTTGCTGGGTCAGGTTGAAGGGGTAGGTAAACGGCGTCCATTCCATCCATTCGTTCATCCCCGAACCCGGCGGTACGTTGTGCCCGGCTTCGAACGCGGTAATCGGCATCACCGGCGACACCAGCACGTCGTAGTGCTCATGGAACGCCGCCATGCGCGCAACCAGTGCGGCGCGCGCTTCCAAGGCGGCGTTGAAGTCATCCAGGCTCAGATGCTCGCCCCGTTGCGCAATACGCAGCAGCCCCGGGTCCAACAGTTGCTTTTGCGCGTCGCTCATGGAACTGGTCAGGCGTGCGGCGCCGGCGGCCCAAAGGGTGCTGAACACCTCAAGCGGGTCGCTGAAACCCGGGTCGATCTGCTCGACATGGGCGCCCAATTGCACCAGGCCCTCCACCGCCTGGGCGACGACCTTGGCGACTTGCGGGTCGACATCCACATAGCCGAACGAGGGGCTATAAGCCACGCGCAAGCCCTTCAGATCCGCCCCTGGGGTGAGCCAGGGCGTGGTCCTTGGCGCCCCGATCAGGCCATCGCGCACATCCATTTGTGCCACGGTTTGCAACATCAGCACGCTGTCTTCCACCGTGCGGGTCATGGGCCCCAGGTGCGACAGGATGGTCATGGAGCTGGCCGGCCACTGCGGCACATAACCGAAGGTCGGCTTGATCCCGAACGTGCCGGTGAAGGCACAGGGTATGCGGATCGAGCCGCCGGCATCGCTGCCCTGGTGCAGCACACCCAGGTTCAGCGCCGCTGCCGCACCGGCGCCACCTGAGGAACCGCCCGCCGTGGTGCGGGTGTCCCACGGGTTGCGGGTGATGCCGTACAGCGGGTTGTCGGTGACGCCTTTCCAGCCGAACTCGGGGGTGGTGGTCTTGCCCAGCAGCACCGCGCCGGCCTTGCGCATGAAGTGCGAGAAGGGCGCGTCCACATCCCACGGTCCCTCGGCGGATGAGGTGCGCGAGCCCTTGCGCGTAGGCATGCCGAGGGTCAGGGTCAGGTCTTTGATCGACGCTGGCACGCCATCCAGGGCGCCGCAAGGGGCACCTTTTAACCAGCGTTGTTCCGAGGCCCGCGCCGCGTTCAATGCACCCTCAGGATCGACATGGCAGTAGGCGTTCACCACCGGGTTGTAGCGCTCGATGCGCAGCAACGCATCTTCGGTGACCTCCACCGGTGACAAGCTTTTGTCGCGAAAATGCTGCAACAGTTGCACCGCTGTCAGTTGGCCAATCTCACTCATGCCAGATCCCCCTGTGCCGCATTCACCATGGCCCGCAGCAACACTGCGCAACCTGCCGCCAGGTCATCCGGTGTGGCGTTTTCGATTTCGTTATGGCTGATGCCGCCTTCGCACGGCACAAAGATCATCCCGGCCGGGCCCAGTTCGGCGACGAAAATCGCGTCATGCCCGGCGCCGCTGACGATGTCCATATGGCTCAAGCCCAAGGCGCTCGCAGCCTCGCGCACGGCATTGACGCAGGTCGGGTGGAAGTCCAGCGGCGGGAAGTCGGCGGTGGGCGTCAGCTCAAAGGTCAAGCCGTGGCGGGCGGCCGTGGTTTCGATCACGCCGCGCACTTCATCGACCATGGCTTGCAACTTGTCGGCATGCAGGTGGCGCAAGTCGATGGTCATCTGCACCTGGCCTGGAATCACATTGCGCGAACCGGGGTGCAGGCTCAGGCAACCAACGGTGCCGCAGGCATGGGGTTGTTGCTGATGGGCGATACGGTTGACTGCGCTGACCACCTCGGCGGCGCCGACCAGGGCGTCCTTGCGCAGGTGCATCGGGGTGGGGCCGGCGTGGGCTTCGACGCCGGTGAGGGTCAGGTCGAACCATTTCTGGCCCAGGCAGCCCATGACCACGCCGATAGTGGTGGCCTGGTCTTCCAGTACCGGGCCTTGCTCGATATGCGCTTCGAAGTAGGCGCCGACCGGATGGCCCAAAACCGCACGGGAACCGGCATAGCCGATGCGCTGCAATTCGGCGCCTACCGACAGGCCGTGGTCGTCGCGTTTGTCGAGGGTGTCCTGCAAGTCGAACTTCCCGGCAAATACCCCGGAACCCATCATGCACGGCGGGAAGCGCGAGCCTTCTTCGTTGGTCCACACCACCACTTCAATCGGCGCTTGGGTCTCGATCTGCAAGTCATTCAAGGTACGGATCACTTCCAGTCCGGCCATCACCCCGTAGCAACCGTCGAACTTGCCGCCGGTGGGTTGAGTGTCGATGTGGCTGCCGGTCATCACCGGGGGCAGGGCGGGGTTGCTTCCGGCACGACGCGCAAAGATATTGCCGATGGCGTCGACAGTGACGCTGCACCCGGCCGCTTCGCACCACTGCACAAACAGGTCACGGGCCTGGCGGTCCAGATCGGTGAGGGCCAGGCGGCACACGCCACCCTTGGCGGTGGCGCCGAGTCGGGCCAGGTCCATCAGCGATTGCCACAGGCGGTCGCGGTTGATCAGCGGGGCGTTGCTCTGCAGCGGTTGCGCAAAACTATTCATGGGCATTCTCCGGTCAGGCACTCAGGGCCAGATAGCGGTTCTTGATCGACGGGTCGGCACGGAAGTCAGCAGCGCTGCCTTCGTACACCACGCGGCCCTGTTCGAGTACGTAATGGCGGTCGGCGAGCTTGTCGCAGACCATCAGGTTCTGTTCCACCAGCAGCACCGGCAGGCCGTCGTCCTTGACCTTGCGCAGGATCTTCACCAATTCGTCGACAATCACCGGCGCCAAACCCTCGGTGGGTTCGTCGAGGATCAGCAGCTTGGGATCGTTCAGCAGGGCGCGGGCGATGGCGAGCATCTGTTGTTCGCCACCGGACAACGCATGGCCGGCGTTTTTGCGCCGTTCCTTGAGGCGCGGGAACATGGCGTAGACGTCTTCCAGCTGCCAGCGGCTGTTCTTGCGGGCGGCGATGCGCAGGTTTTCCTCAACGGTCAGCAGACGGAAAATCCCACGGTTCTCCGGCACCAGCGCCAAGCCCTGACGTGCGATTTCAAAGATCTTCTGCCCCACCAGTGCCTGGCCGTTGAAGTGAACCTGGCCCTGGCGCGGGCAGATGATGCCCAGGATGCTGCGCAAAGTGGTGGTCTTGCCGGCGCCATTGCGACCCAGCAGGGTCACCAGCTCGCCGGGGTTGACGGTCAATGACACGCCCTCCAGCACATGGCTCTTGTCGTAGTAGGAATGGATATTCTCGACGATCAGCATCAGGCAGCCTCCCCAAGGTACGCAGTACGCACACGCTCATCGGCACGCACGAAATCCGGCGTGCCTTCCACCAGGATCTGGCCGTGGCTCATCACCGTGATACGTTGGCTGATGGACATGACAATGCTCATGTTGTGTTCGATCAGCAGCACCGTGTGGTCGCGGCCGAGGTCGCTGATCAGTTGGGTCATGATCGGGATGTCGTCGATGCCCATGCCCGAAGTGGGCTCGTCGAGCATCAGCAGTTTCGGTTTGGAACAGATCGACATGCCCACTTCCAGTACCCGCTGCTGGCCGTGGGACAACTCGCCGGCCAAGGTGTCGGCACGGGCGGTGAGTTGCAGGCGTTCCAGCACCTGGTCGGCCATCTCCAGGTGTTCGCGCTTGCTGTCCACACGGCGCCAGAAATTCAGGGCGCGCGCACCGTCACGGCCCTGGGCGGCCAGGCGCAGGTTTTCGCGCACGCTGAGGTTCTGGAACAGGCTGGTGAGCTGGAACGAGCGCGCCATGCCCAGGCCGACACGGGCGTGGGCCGGTTTGCGCATCAGGTTCTTGCCGTCGAAATGCATCGCCCCGGCGGTGGCCTGGCGTTCGCCGGTCAGGCAGTGGAACAGGCTGGTCTTGCCGGCGCCGTTGGGGCCGATGATGGTGTGGATGGTGCCGGCCTCGACCTTGAGGTTGACGCCATTGACTGCATGGAACGCGCCGTAGGCCAGTTCCAGGTTCCGGGTTTCCAGCAGGATGCTCATAGCTCTTGCTCCTTGGTGACGACGGCGGGTTTGCGGCTGCCACGCACCTTCTCGAACAGCGACGCCAGGCCGCCCCATAAACCACCACGCATGAAGATCACCACCAGGATCAGGATCACCCCCAGCAGCATCAGCCAGCGCGGCCACAGGTCGGAGAGGAAATCCCCCAGCAGCACGATGGAACCGGCACCAAGCAGGGAGCCGAACAGCGAGCCCGTACCGCCGACAATGGTCATGATCAGGATGTTCTCGGACATCGCCAGGTCGATGTTCGACAGCGGCACAAAGTGCAGCAACATGGCGTACAGCGCCCCGGCAATCCCGGTGACCGCGCCGGACAGCACGAACACCAGGATCTTGAAGTGCCGCGTGTCGTAGCCGATGGCCGAGGCGCGGGTTTCGTTTTCGCGGATCGCCATCAGCGTGCTGCCGAACGGCGAAGCGATCACCCGGCGTGCGCCGATAAAGATCAGCAGGAACAGCACCGCGACAAAAGCATAGAAGGCGCGAGCGTCGGCCAGCGATAACAGTACGGTGTCACCGATACGGATTTCCGGGCGTGGCACGCTGAGCAGGCCGTTGTCGCCGCCGGTCCAATCGCTCAAGGTGTAGGCGACGAAGTAGGCCATCTGGCTGAACGCCAAGGTCAGCATCACGAAGTAGATGCCGGTGCGACGAATCGCCAGGGCGCCCACCAGCAATGCCAGGAAACCGCCGGCGATGGCGGCACCCAGCAGTGCGGTGAACAACCCCAGTTGCAGGTGAATCATCAGCAGTGCTGCGCAATAGGCACCGGCGCCAAAGAAGATGCCTTGGCCGAACGACAACAGCCCGGTGTAGCCCAGCAGCAGGTTGCACGCCAGGGCAGCCATGGCAAAGATCAGGATCTCGGTGGCCAGGGTCGCCGAGGGCAATAGCAACGGCAGGCCGATCAGCACCGCCAATACCCACAGCAGCATGGCTTTGGATTGCGTCTTGGCAAACGGCAGGGGGTTTTTCTCGCTCATGTCAGGCTCTCCCGAACAGGCCGTAGGGGCGCACCAGAATCACCACGGCCATCGCGCCGTAGATCATCAGGCTCGCACCCTGGGGCCAGAGTGTGGTCATCAGGCTTTGCACCACGCCCACCAGCAAACCGCCGACCAGCGCACCGCTGAAGGAACCCATGCCGCCGATCACCACCACCACGAACGCCACCCCGAGAATTTCAGGCCCGACAAAGGGCTGGGCGCCGCGCAACGGTGCGAACAGCACGCCGGCGACACCGGCCAGGGCTACGCCGAGGGCGAAGGTCATGGAGAACAGGCGGAAGATATTGGTGCCCAGCAGCGACACGGTTTCGGTGCTCTCACTGCCGGCGCGCACCAGGGCGCCGAAGCGCGTGCGTTCCAGCAGCAGCCACAGGCCGAGGCCAACCAGCCCGGAAAACACGATGAGGAACAGGCGGTAGTAGGGGTAGACGAAATCCCCCACCACCAGCACGCCGCGCAGCAGTTCCGGTACCGCGACGCTCTTGCCCACCGGGCCCCAGATCATCACGCTGGCTTCCTGGATGATCAGTGCGATGCCCAGGGTCACCAGGATCTGGAACATGTGCGGCAAGTGGTAGATCCGTTGGATCAGCAAGCGCTCGATCACCCAGGCCAGTGCGGCGACCACCAGCGGCGCGATCAGCAGCGCCAGCCAGAAGCTGCCGGTGAGGCTGACGGCGGTGTAGCAGATGTAGGCCCCCAGCAGGAAGAACGCGCCGTGGGCAAAGTTGACGAAGTTGAGCAGGCCGAAAATGATCGTCAGCCCGACCGCAATCAGGAAATAGATCATCCCCAGCCCAAGGCCGTTGAGGATCTGGAACAGGTAAAGATTAAGCATGCAGGAACCCTCGGCAGGACGCCGCTTGCGCGGCCCTGCGCTACATATTCAGGGGATCAGCCGAGCGAGCAGCCCGTCGCCTCGACCGCAGGGAACGATTGGCCGGCGCTGAGCACTTTGGCCAGGTCGTCCTTGTCGGCCATGTCGCCGCTGGCCTTGCCGATCAGCAGGTAGTAATCCTTGATCACCTGATGGTCGCCGGCACGGATCGACTCTTTGCCGGTCGGGCCTTCGTAGCTCAAGCCCTGCATGGCCTTGGCCACGGTTGCACCGTCGAAGCTGCCGGTGGCAATGATGGTGTCGAGCATGACCTTGGTACTGATGTAGTCGGCGGCCAGCGGGTAGGTGGGGTTGATCCCGTATTTGGCCTGGGTCAGCTTGACCAGTTCACGATTGAGCGGGGTGTCGACCTGGTGCCAGTACTGCGCGCCGAGGTACACGCCTTCGAGCACATCGCTGCCCAGTTCCTGGAACTGGTCGAGGCCGGCCGACCACACCAGCAGTACCTTCATGCGCTCCTTGATGCCGAAGTTCACTGCCTGGCGCAGGGTGTTGGACGACTGGCTGCCGAAGTTGAGCAGCACCAGCACATCGGGCCGGGTGGAAATGGCATTGGTCAGGTAACCGGAGAACTCCTGCTCCTGCAGCGAGTGATAGCTGTTGCCGACGTGTTCCAGGCCGTGCTCCTTGAGCACGTTCCTGGCGCCTTCGAGCAAGGCTTCGCCGAACACGTATTGCGGGGTGATGGTGTACCAGCGCTTGGCGTCCGGCAGCAGCTTGATCAGCGGCACCATGGTTTCGCGGATCGCGCCGTAGGTGGGCACCGACCAGCGGAAGGTCGCCTTGTTGCAGTCTTTACCGGTGACTTCATCGGCGCCCACCGGGGTCATGAACACGCCGCCGACCTTGTCGACTTCCTTGGCCACCGCGAGGGCGGAGGAGGACAAGGTGCAACCCTGGAAGAACCGTGCGCCGTCTTGCTGAATCGCCTCCTGCACCTTGCGCACCGCCTTGCCGGCGTTGCCTTCGGTGTCGATGACCTTGTAGTTCAGCGGGCGCCCGAGCAGCTCGGGGTGCTGGTCCACTGCCAGGCGCGAACCCATGTCGGCAAATTTGCCATAGCTGGCAAAGGCACCAGACATGGACTTGAGGCCGTAAAAGGTAAAGGGCTCGGCGGCGAATGCCGAACGCACGCTCAGCGGCAAGCTGAGGGCGGCGGCCGCGGTGAGGCTGGCTTTCAATAACGTACGACGCTGCATGGGGTGACTCCCTGGTTTAGTTATTGGCAGGAGCGGCAAGGGCGATACGGTGGTGCAAGGGCCTGTGGGCAGGCTTGTTATTGGGACGACGTGCTAGCTTGGTTGGAACAGGGTCAAACTGTAGGAGGGGGCTTGCTCCCGATAGCGGTGTGCCTGTCGACATCCCTGTTGAATGTGCCCGCCTTATCGCGGGCAAGCCCCCTCCCACATTGGATTGTCGGTGTGCTTAAGAGTGATCGAACTCCAGAAGGAAGTGGGGGCTGACTTGGCCTTCAAGGGCGGTCATGTGGTGTTCGGCATCGCACATATGCTCATGCATCAAGCTGCGCACCGCGCCCTCATCACCTGCACGAAAAGCGATCAGCAGTTGCTTGTGATAATCGAGGTTGGCCGCGTCGAACTGCTTGCGCTTGGGCTTGTAGGCTTTTTTCAGCACCACCAGGTCGCGCAGCAGGTCGTTGAGAAACTGCGCCATAAAGCTCAGCAGCGGGTTGGGGCAAGCCCTGGCCAGCAGGTTGTGGAACTCCAGTTCCGCCAGGCGCTGTTCGCGCTGGCCGGCTTCGCTGTCTTCGGGGGCGCTGCAGAAATCCACGTTGGCTTGCAGGGCTTGATAGTCGTCTTCGCCCAAGCGCCCGAGTACTGACACCGCCAGTTCCACTTCGATGACCTTGCGCAATTGATAGACCTGCTCGCCATCCAGATGCTGGAAGTGCAGGTAGTTGCGCAAGGCGCGGCTGGCCGGCTCGGTGCCGGCCTGGTTCAGATAGGCGCCACCACTGGGGCCGGTGCGCGTGCTCACCAGGCCCTCGACCTCCAGCGCCTTGAGCGCTTCACGGGCCGAGCCCTTGGAGCACTGGAAGCTCTCCATCAGCTCGCGCTCAGTGGGCAGGCGGTCGCCGGGCTTCAGGGCATCGGTGACGATGGAGCGCTTGACCGATTCGACAATTACATCGGACAGCTTCTGGCGTTTGCGGCGCAGCGGACGAGTCAGCATGGGTGCGATTTATCGTATTAATGCGGATAAATAGCACTTAATAACGATTGGGCTTGAGCGTCAACGCAGGGTGTCGTTTTCGGTGGCAACAGGTCGTAAATGTACTGATCAACGCCAGGTGCCGAGGTCGAGGCAACGGGCGGACGGCGGTGGCTGTTTGCCGAAGGCAAGGAAATCCCCCAGCCAGCGGCTGACACAGCCGTCGGCGTTCGACTCCTTGAGCAGGAGTTGCTCGACGCCCATGGCGATAGGTTCGCCAGGCTCGGCATTGATCAGCACCATGCGCGCCACGCGCTCGGGATACAGCGCGCCGTAGCGGCTGCCGAGGCGGGCGGCGGTGGCGTTGCCCAGGTAGTTGAGGCGTGCCTCGCCGAGTTGCACGCGTACAAACTCCATGTCCCGTGCGGCTTGCTCGACCGCATTCATCTGCCGTAGGTCGCGGGCGCTCAGTTCGATGACGTCATAACGGTCAACCAATGTGCGATAGGCGCGGGTGGCAAGGGATTCCCAGCGGCTGGCCAGATGCAGGGCGAAAGGCGCTTCCCTGGCCGGAGAGGGCTCGCCGGCCTGGATAAACACCACACCTTCGCGGTCGAGCGGTTGCCGTGCGCCGACGCGGGTTACGCTCAGGCGTATACGGCCGCGCTCGGGAGCGGCATGGTCGCGGGGTACGCTGACCAGGCCGCATTGGGTGCGTTCTACGACCTCTGGGTCCAGGCGCGCCGTCGTGGGCAGGGGGCAGTCCAGCAGCCAGTCGATCGCAGTAGGGGCAATCAAGGGCTCGGCCAGCGCCAGGTTGGGTATCAGCCAGCAGCAGAGGCAGGCCAGGCTTTTTACGAAAACGCTGGGTTTCATCAAGAGGTCCCGGGGAGCCGTGTGATAACGGCTTTTTTACCAAGGACCTTGGGTTGGAAAATGTAAGGTGAAGAAACAGCTCGTGTATGAAATGAGAGTTTGTTTATCAGCTTTCGGTGTTCCAACCCCCCCCTAATGCCTTGTACAGGGCGATGCTGGCTTGCATACGCGACAGGCGCAATTGCACGTTCAAGTCTTGGGCGGCGTAGAGGGTGCGTTGGGTCTCCAGCACCGTGAGCAAGTCCTCGGCCCCGGCCTCATAGCGGTTTTGTGCAATCTGGAATGCCGCCTGCGCCTGTTGCAGCTCTTCGGTCTGCCACTGGCGTTGCTGGTCCAGGCGGGTGATGCTGCTCAGGCCTTTTTCTACATCGGCAAAGCCGTTGATGATCGCTCCTCGATAGGTTTGCAGCAGCTCATCCTGGCGCGCCCGGGCCTTGTCGCGCTCGGCGCTTAAACGGCCGCTGTTGAAGATGGGTGCGACCAGGCCAGCGGTCAGGGTGTAGTAGGGGCTACGCAGGATTTGCCCAGCCTTATAGGCGTCGGAGCCGAGCGTGGCGCCGAGGGTCACGGCGGGCAGCATGGCGGCGCGGGCCACGCTGACATCCGCCTGGGCAGCGGCCAGCTCGGCTTCGGCCTTGGCCAGGTCGGGGCGCCGGCTCAGCAGTTGGCTCGGTACGCCCGGGCCTATGGATGGCCAGGTGAGCGTCTGGAAGGCTTCATGGCCCAGGTCGAGGGCCTGCACCGGCTGGCCGAGGAGGGCGGCGAGGGTGATCCGCGCCTCTTCGGCCACCTGTTGGATCAGCGGCAATTGCCGTTGCTGGCCGGCCACCAGGCTTTTCTGCTGGGCCAGCTCCAGGGCGGTGGCGGAGCCTGCGTCGTAGCGGGTCTGCACCAGGCCGAGGACGTTGCGCGCATTGGCCAGGTTGAGTTCGGCAATGTGTTGGCGTTGCTGCGCGGCCAGGGTTTGCGCATAGCGGTCGGCCACGTTGCTGAGCAAGGTCAGCTCCACCGTGGCCTGGTCCGACTCACTGGCGCGCAGGCTGTAGAGTGCGCTGTCGCGGGCGGCAGCGCGGCCGCCCCAGAAGTCCACTTCATAGCTGGCGCTGAAGTTTGCGCCGAAATTATTCACCGTTTCGTCGCTTTGCGAGGCGTCCAGGTCCGGCCCGCCCTGGCCGCGCAGCAGCCTCTGGTGACTGCTGGCGAGGTTGAATTTCACCTCCGGCAACAGTGGCGCGCCAGCGATCACTGCCGTGGCCTGGGCCTGCCGCACCCGGGCCATGGCGGCAGCCACGTCGAAACTGTCGCGCCGGGCCTGGTCGATCAGGCGGTTCAACGCCGGGCTGCCAAACTGCGTCCACCAGCGCTGGTTGGTGGCCTGGGTCGTCTCGCGTTCGGCGTATTGCCAGGCGGCGGGCGGGGCGATGCCGCTGGCGAGTGTGGGCGGGTTGCCGGTACAGGCGCTAAGCAGCAGGCACAGACTGAGCGCTGACAGCTGCGCTGGAATGGATCGATTATTCACTGGTCAACGCCTTAACCGGATCGAGCCGGGCAGCTTTACGGGCCGGCATAAAGCCGAATACGACGCCGGTGACCAGTGCACAGCCAAACGCACCGAACACGGCCACCAGGGAAAACTGTACCGCCACTTCGGCCAGCACCAGCACGCCGCCCACCAGCAACGCCAGGGCGATACCGAACAGGCCGCCGACCACCGAGAGCATCACCGCCTCGGTGAGAAATTGGCGCAGGATGTCGCGCTGGCGCGCCCCGGTGGCCATGCGAATGCCGATTTCGCGGGTACGCTCACGCACGGTCATCAACATGATGTTCATCACGCCGATACCGCCGACCAGCAGGGAAATCGCGGCAATCGAGCCGAGCATCAACGACAGGGAATTCTGGGTCCGAGCTTCGGCCTGGATCATCGCGGCGTTGTTGGTCAGCTCGTAGTCACGCTTGCCGTTGTGCAGCTTCAACATCAGCTGGTCGATCGCCACTTCGGCTTCATGCACCTTGCGTGCATCGGTGGTGCCAATCACCACGTATTCGGGGTTATAGCTGCCGAACAGGCGAACACTGGCGGCGCTATATGGAATGGCGATACGGTCGTCACTGTCCTTGTCGCCAGAGCTGGAGCCTTTTTCCGCGAGCACGCCGATCACCTGGAACGGCACATTCTCGATCAGAATGTACTGGCCGATTGGGTTGGGCACGTCCTTGAAGAGTTTCTGACGGATGCGCGCGCCGATCACGGCGACCGTGGCGGCAGCCTGTTCGTCGGCCTCGGTGAAGTAGCTGCCCTCGACCACCGGCCAGTTGAAGAGGTGCGGGAAGTTGGTGTCGTTGCCACCCACGTAGGCCATGTAGTCGACATTGGCGAAGCGCACGCCGGCTTCGGCGCCGTTGACCGGCATGATGCGCTTGACCTGGGGCAACGCCGCCAGGGCCTCGACATCCTTGAGGGTCACGATACCCGATGGCGTACGCGGGTTGGGCGAAGAGCCGCTGAGGTAGATGATATTGGAGCCGAACGCGCCCATCTGCGCCATGACCTGGCGTTTGCTGCCTTCGCCCACCGCTAGCATCACCACCACCGACGCCACGCCGATGATGATCCCCAGCAAGGTCAGGGCGGTGCGGAAGCGGTTGACCCACATCACTCGCCAGGCGGCTTGCACCGCGTCCAGCAACTCGGCCTTCCATGCGCCGTTGTGCTCGGCGCCGTCGGCCAGGCGCTGGCGCAGGTCCACGGCCTGCAGGGCGCCGGCCGCCAGGGCTGGCTTGACCGTGCAGGTGTCGGCCGAGTCGCTGATGATCTGGCCGTCGCGGATCTCGATGATACGGTTGGCCCGCGCCGCCACTTCGCGGTCGTGGGTGATCAGGATGACCACATGGCCCTGGCCCGCCAGTTCGTCGAGCAAGGTCATGACCTCGGCGCCGCTGTGGCTGTCGAGGGCGCCGGTGGGTTCGTCGGCGAGGATGATATGCCCGCCGTTCATCAGGGCGCGGGCGATGGATACCCGTTGCTGTTGCCCACCGGAAAGCTGGTGCGGGCGATTGCCGGTGCGTTCGGCCAGCCCCAGGCGGGTGAGCAGGGCGTTGGCGCGGGCATGCCGTTGGGCAGCGCTGATGCCGGCATAGATCGCCGGCATCTCGACGTTTTCCTGGGCCGAGCCTGAGGGAATCAAATGGTAGCCTTGGAACACAAACCCGAAGGCTTCACGGCGCAGCCAGGCCAGCTCGTCGCTGCCCAGGTGGGCGACGTTTTCCCCGGCGAAGAGGTAGTCGCCTTCGGTCGGTCGGTCGAGGCAGCCAAGGATATTCATCAGCGTCGACTTGCCGGAACCGGAGGCACCGACAATGGCGACGAACTCCCCGGCCTGGATCGACAGGTCGATGCCGCGCAACACGTCGACCTGCGGGCTGTCGCCGCCGCCGTAGGATTTGCAGATGTGCTTGAGTTCGATCAGCGGCGTGGCCACGTCAACCCCCACTGCTGTCGGACGGGCCGATCAACAGGTGATCGCCCTCATTGAGACCCTCGAGCACCTCGATGCGCAGGCGGTCGCTGATACCCAGGCGCACTTTGCGCTCTTCGATGGCGCCGTTTTGCGCCACGACCCGGGCGATCTGTGTGTCTGCGCCGGGCGTGCCCTGCAGGGCGGCGACGGGCACGGTCAGGGTGTCCTTGACTTGGCCTGAGACGAAAAATACCTGGGTGGTCATTTCCGCCATCAGCGCGTTGTCGGCGTTGTCCACGTCCAGCAGCACGGTGTAGAGCACCACTCGGCCGGTCCCGCTCTTGCTGGAGCTGCTCGGGCTGCCGCTGCCCTGGGTTTCGTTCAGGGGCTTGGGCGGGATCGGCAGGATCTGGCGCACGGTACTGGCCCAGCGTCGGCTGCCGCCGCTCAACGTGGTGAAATACGCACGCATGCCGGGTTTGACGTGGCCGATGTCGGCTTCGGAAACTTCGGCCCATACGGTCATCGGCGACAGCTTGGCGATGCGCAGGATCAGCGGGGTTTGTTGTTGTGCGTTGAGGGTCTGGCCGACCCGCGCATCCACGGCTACCACGGTGCCGGTCATCGGTGCATAGATGCGCGTGTAGCCCAGCTCGGCTTCATCGCTGCGCAGGCTGGCCCGGGCCTGGCGGATCTGGGCCTGGAACATGTCGACCCGGGCCTGGGTCGCGCTGAGTTCGGCCTGGGCGGTCTGCACGTCTTCTTCGCGGGTGGCATTGCCGGCGCTCAGGCGCTGCTGGCGCTGATACTTCTGGCGGGCCAGCGCGTGCTGGGCTTTTTGCTCCTGCAATTGGGCCTCGAGGTTTTCGATGGCGTAGCGGCTGGCATCGAGCTTGGCTTGTTGTGTCGAAGGATCGATCTCCACCAGCAACTGGCCTTCCTTGACCTGGTCACCGGCTTCGACATGGATCATGCGGATCTGCCCGGAGGCCTGGGCGCCGACGTCCACATACCGTCGCGGTTGCAGGGTGCCCAGGGCGGTGACGCTGTTTTCGATATCGCCGCGGGTCACGGTGACGGTCGCCAGGGCGTCGCGGCCCGGCGCCAGGCCCTGCCAGGTGGCGAACGCAACAATGGGAATCAGGCACGCTACCGCTAGCAGGGCGCGTCGGGCAGGTCGAGGGCGTTTCATGGGTAGGTTCCAGCCAGGAAAGATCGGGGCGCAGTTGCGCAGAGCTGACAGTTAAACGAGAAAAAGCCCCAGGGATTTAGGCTGTTACACACGCAGAAACAGGTCTGCGGAGAAAAAAAACCTACGTTGATGCAAGACTTCTTTAAAAGTAGATGAGAATTACTATAAATTGCACACACTCAAACTGCCATCATCGATGGCCTCGTTCCTGCTCGGGCGGGCATCGTCAGCACCACGGCCATGGGGCCAGGAGTCATGTTGGAAAACTACTATCGCGAGCTGGTGTGTTTCCTCAACGCCAAGCTGGGCAACCGTCAGGTGGCCGAAGATGTGGTGCATGACGCTTATGTGCGGGTGCTGGAGCGCGCCAGCGATACGCCGATCGAGCAGCCCCGTGCGTTTCTTTACCGCACGGCCTTGAACTTGGTGATTGACGGCCACCGACGCAATGCCTTGCGTCAGACCGAACCCCTTGAGGTGCTGGACAGCGAAGAGCGTTTCGCCCCTTGTTCACCCCACACCAGCCACGACCAGCGCCAACGCCTGGAGATGCTCGAGCGCGCCCTGGCCGAGTTGCCGGCCGCCTGTCGCGACAGCTTCCTGCTGCGCAAACTCGAAGGCCTGTCCCACCTGCAGATCGCCGCGCGCCTGGGCATTTCCCGCAGCCTGGTGGAAAAACACATCGTCAACGCGATGAAGCATTGCCGAGTGCGCATGCGCGAGTGGGAAGCGCACTGATCAGCTGTTGGTTAAATTTTATTTCACTGTCCTCGTTTCCTATCAACACACGGCCGGTTGTTCAGGCCATGAAAGGTATCCCGCCCCCACCGCCAAGGGGCTTATCCAGAGGACACTGGAATGACACAGGCAATTGCTTCGCCCGCGGTTCATGATTTGATCGGGATCGGCTTCGGCCCCTCGAACCTGGCGCTGGCCATCGCCCTGCAGGAACGTGAAAAGGCCCAGGGCAAGCTGGACGTGCTGTTTCTCGACAAGCAAGCCGACTACCGCTGGCACGGCAACACCCTGGTGACCCAGAGTGAACTGCAGATTTCCTTCCTCAAGGACCTGGTGACCCTGCGCAACCCCACCAGCCCATATTCCTTCGTCAATTACCTCAAGGCCCATGACCGCCTGGTGGACTTCATCAACATGGGCACCTTCTACCCCTGCCGCATGGAGTACAACGACTACCTGCGCTGGGTCGCGGGGCAGTTTCAGGCCCAGGCGAGCTACGGTGAGGAAGTGCTGGCCATCGAGCCGATCCTGCACCAGCAGCAGGTCGAGGCGTTGCGGGTGATCTCCCGTGATGCCCAGGGTGAGCAGCATGTGCGCACCACTCGCTCGGTGGTCGTCAGCGCCGGTGGCACGCCGCGTATTCCCGAGGCGTTCCAGGCGCTCAAGGGTGACAGCCGGGTGTTCCACCACTCCCACTACCTGGAGCGCATGGCCAGCCAGCCCTGCGTGAGCGGCAAGGCCATGCGCATTGCGGTGATCGGCGGCGGCCAGAGCGCGGCTGAAGCGTTTATTGACCTCAATGACAGCTTCCCGTCGGTGCAGGTCGATATGATCCTGCGCGGCTCGGCCCTCAAGCCGGCCGATGACAGCCCGTTCGTCAACGAAGTGTTCTCGCCGGCCTTCACCGACCTGGTGTTCCAGCAAGTCGGTGCTGAGCGCGAGCGCCTGGTCGCCGAGTACCGCAACACCAACTATTCGGTGGTGGACCTGGACCTGATCGAGCGCATCTACGGGATTTTCTACCGCCAGAAAGTCTCCGGCATCGCGCGCCAGGCGTTCCGCACCATGACCGTGGTGGAGAAAGCCACCGCCGGCCCGCTGGGTATCGAACTGGTGCTGCGCAACAACGCCACTGGCGAAACCAGCCTCAACCATTACGACGCAGTGATCCTGGCCACCGGCTACGAGCGCCAGATGCACCGCGAACTGTTGGCGCCGCTGCAGGCCTATATGGGCGATTTCGAAGTGGCCCGCGACTACCGCATCGTCACCGACGAGCGCTGCAAGGCCGGCATCTACATCCAGGGCTTCAGCCAGGCCAGCCATGGCTTGAGCGATACCTTGCTGTCGGTGCTGCCGATTCGCGCCGATGAGATTGCGGCGTCGTTGTATGAGAACGATCAAAATCGTGACAAGGGCCGTTCGGTGCAGGACCTGCTGCTGGCCACCGCCAGCTGAGCCGTTCCTACAGACGGCACTTGTGACAAGGTGTGGCTATTGGTACTGTACAAAAAACCAGTATCGGTAGCCCGCCATGCAGTTGATCGAAAAACTCAGCATCCTCGCTGACGCCGCCAAGTACGACGCATCCTGCGCCAGCAGTGGCGCGCCCAAGCGCAGTTCCGAGGGCAAGGCGGGGCTGGGGTCCACCGATGGCATGGGCATTTGCCACAGCTACACACCTGACGGGCGCTGCGTGTCGTTGCTCAAGGTGTTGCTCACCAACTTCTGCCTGTACGACTGCCAATACTGCGTCAATCGCCGTTCCAGCGACGTGCCCCGTGCGCGTTTCAGCCCGGAAGAGGTGGTGACCCTGACCCTGGATTTCTACAAGCGCAACTGCGTCAGCGGGCTGTTCCTCAGTTCCGGCATCATCCGTTCGGCCGACTACACCATGGAACAACTGGTGCGGGTGGCCAAGCTGCTGCGCGAAGAGCATGACTTTCGTGGCTATATCCACCTCAAGACCATCCCCGAGGCCGACCCGGCGCTGATCGCCGAGGCGGGGCGCTATGCCGACCGTCTCAGCGTGAATATCGAATTGCCCACCGATGCCAGCCTGCAAACCCTGGCGCCGGAGAAACAGATCGTCTCGATCAAGCAGGCCATGCAGACCATTTATACCGGCGAGCAGACGGTGCTGAACGAACCCCGTGCCCCGCGTTTCGCCCCGGCCGGGCAGAGCACGCAGATGATCGTTGGCGCCGACGACACCGATGACAGCACCATCCTCCACGGTGCCGAGGCGTTGTATGGCAATTTCAAGCTGCGCCGCGTGTATTACTCGGCGTTCAGCCCCATCCCCAACAGCCCGAAAAGCGTACCCCTGGCCGCGCCGCCGCTGATGCGCGAACACCGTTTGTACCAGGCCGATTTCCTCCTGCGCAGCTACGGTTTCAGCGCCAACGAACTGTTTACAGGCCCCGGCCACCTGGCCCTGGATATCGACCCCAAGCTGGCCTGGGCCCTTGAGCACCGCGAGGTGTTCCCGCTGGACCTGAACCGCGCCGAGCCGACCCTGATTGCGCGTATTCCCGGCATCGGCCTGCGCACCACCCAGCGCCTGGTGGACCTGCGCCGCGAACGCAAGATCCGCTTCGAAGACCTTGCACGCATGCGCTGCGTGCTGGCCAAGGCCAAGCCTTTTTTCATCACCAGCGACTACCACCCGCAACAGGCCGACAGCACCAGCGTGTTGTTGCGCGAGCAATTGCGCGACCGCCCGCAGCCACAACAGATGGGGTTGTGGGGATGATCAGCCTGGAATGCGACAACCTGTTCAGCACCTGGCGCGAACAGGCGCGCTGGCTGCTCAGCCATCAGGTCGACCCCAGCCAGGTGAGTTGGGGCCAGACGCAGGCGGCGGACCTGTTCGCCACCGATGAGCCGATCCCGCCAGGGCTGGGGCCGTTCCAGGCACGGATCCCCAAGGCGCTGCTGGAACTGCTGGAGTCGGCCGCCTGTTACCACGGCGATCAGCGTTGGAGTTTGTTGTACGAGGTGCTTTGGCGGGTCAGCCATGGTGATCGCACCGCGATGTTGGCGGGGGACAAGCTGGGCAGCGAGTTGCAGCGGCGCATCAAGCAGGTCAGCCGTGAAGCCCATCACCTGCATGCGTTTGTGCGCTTTATTGCCCTGCCGGCCGAGGCGGGGCCGGAACTGCCGGAGTACGTGGCCTGGCATGAGCCGGCCCACGACATTCTCAAAAGCGCCAGCCAGCACTTTGTCGGGCGCATGGGCCGCCATCGCTGGATGATCGCGACGCCCCTGGACGGGGTGTATTACGACGGCGAACAGTTGATTCATCAACGCCGGTGCCCCGAGGCCTGGCAGCAACTGGCGCAGAATGTTGACGACCCCCACAGTGCGATGTGGCTGACCTACTACAGCTACATCTTCAACCCGGCGCGGTTGAACCCCAAGGTGATGGAGGGGCACCTGCCGAGTCGATTCTGGAAGAATCTGCCGGAGGGCAAGTTGATACCGGGGTTGATCAGCGAGGCGCGGACGGGCAAGCAGAAGGATGGGCAAGCGAAGCTGGTGGGTACTAAACCCGGCAAGCGTATTGCAAGCGGGCACGGTTGAAAAAAATGTGGGAGCCTCCACCACATCTTCGATGTGACGCTGTCGCGCAGCAAACTAGGGAGCTTGCTCCCGTGGCGGCCTGACAGCCGACCGGGATGTTGGATCAGACCGAGTACATATCCGTTATTTAGGTTACGGCCACTATTGGTTCCGCTTTTACAGCGGGTCACTTTTGAAAAGAGCCCCCCGTGTCAGCCTATCTGTCACCTCTGATGTTTGACTCAATCATTCAAGGGGGCGAAGGTGTTTGGCAATGCCGAAATGTTATGACAATGACTTCAAAGATTGGGCGGTTCTGCAAATGATGCCGCCCCTTAATCGAGCGGTGGCAGAACTCGCCGTTGCAATCGGCGTCACCCCACAGTCACTACGAGATTGGAGACAAATGGCTAGAGATAAAGGTTTGGTCGTTCCAGGCAATAACAAGACAAGTGATCAGTGGTCCAGTGCCGATAAGTTTAATGCCGTTATGGAAACCGCACCGTTGAGCGAGGTTGAGCTTTCTCAATACTGCCGAATCAAAGGCATTTATCCTGAGCAGATTCAACAATGGCGCCTAGCGTGCCAGAACGCCAACGACACACCTGATCCTCAGCCCTCTAAGAAGCAATCCGTCGAGCAAACAACAATTAAGGAGCTTGAGCGGCAACTGCTTCGCTCCGACGCTGATCGCAAGGAGGCGGTGGCTTTGCTGGAGCTCAGAAAAAAAGCCAATGCGATTTGGGGCAAGGACGAGGAAGACTGATCAGCGCCTCCGATCGTATACAGGTTTTAGGGCTGATCGCCGAAGCAGTAGCCAGTGGGGCGCGCCGATTTCGGGCGTGTAATGAACTTGGGCTTTGTCTGCGGACAGTCCAGCGCTGGCGAACCTGCGCAGTAGACAGACGCCAGACAGTCCAGCGCGAAGCGCCGCCAAACAAACTTAGCGCTCTAGAGCGTCAGGCTGTTTTGGATGCCGCCAATCAACCTGGTTATGCGAGCCTGACACCGCATCAAATCGTCCCAAAACTAGCGGACGAAGGCATTTATTTGGCATCGGAGTCCACGTTTTATCGGGTGATGAGAGAAGCGAATCAGAACACACGCCGTGGTCGAGCGAAGGCGCCCAAGCGCAGAGTTTTGACCACACATCGTGCCGACGGCCCTAATCAGGTGTGGTGTTGGGATATCACTTGGTTACCCACCACCATCAAGGGCCGTTTTTACTACTGGTACATGGTCAAGGACATCTACAGCCGCAAGTTGGTGACCAACGAAGTACATGAGTCCGAATGTTCAGAACATGCTTGTGCACTACTTGAAAAGGGATGTTTACGGGAGCATACCGCGGGTCGGCCGTTGATTCTGCACTCGGACAACGGGCATGTGATGAAGGGCTCGCTGCTGCGTGAAAGCATGATCTCGCTGGGTGTTGAACCGTCCTTCAGCCGCCCTCGGGTTAGCAACGATAACGCATACGCCGAAGCGCTTTTCCGCACAGCCAAATATTGCCCGCTGTGGCCAGACCAGCCGTTCGACGACCTGACTCAAGCGAGGCTCTGGGTGCAGAAATTTGTTGAGTGGTACAACGAAGAACACCGCCACAGCGCCTTGAAGTACGTGACGCCGAACGAGCGCCACGAGGGTAAGGCGCCGGCTTTGCTGCTAGCCCGCAATGATCTGTACAAGTCCGCTAAAGCGGCTAATCCCAGCCGCTGGAGCGGGGACACACGTAACTGGCAGCTTGCAGAAGCTGTTTATCTGAACCCGGAGCGACCGGATGCTAAGGCCGCAATGGGTTGCTAAAACAGTAGTAAGGCGACAGATACATTGACACGTACCGTCTTTTCAAAAGTGAGCCGCCGTAAGGGCGGAACCTATAGTGGCCGTTACCTAAGCAACGGATATGTACTCGCCCCAACAACCCAACAACCCGGTCACATCGTCGACGTGGCGCCGTCGCGCAGCAACCTGGGCCGCCACCAAAATATCCGGCGTTAAGACTAAATTTTAACTCTTTAAAATCAGTAGCTTACTTGTTGTTTGAGGGGGCTTGCTCCCGATAGCGGTGGGTCAGTGAAAGATGAGCTGACTGACACACTGCTATCGGGAGCAAGTCGAATCGTCGCACCGCCCCTCCCACATTGGATCTTCATTGGCTTGGGGAAGAGGGATCAGGCCAGTTCGGTAGCAGTGTTCTTGACCACCGCCAACTCCGGATGCGCCACCAACTTATCAATGTGCAACTCATCATTATTCAACCAGGTCTCGGTCAGCACCCGGTAATGCTCCATGTCCCGGCAGCGCATGCGCAGGCTGTAGTCGAACGGCCCGCTGATCAGCTGGCATTCGAACACCTGCGGGCAGGCCTTCACACAGGCTTCGAAGGCCTTTTGTGCCGAACGCCCGCTCTGGTTGGACAAGGCCACCAGCACCAGCAGCGACAGCCCCGGTGAGACCATTTGCACGTCGATGATCGCCCCATACCCACGGATCACCCCGCGTCGCTCCAGCTTGCGCACCCGCTCCAGGCAGGGCCTGGGGGTGAGGTGCACCAGCGATGAGAGCCTTTCGTAGGTGATACGCCCCTGGTGCCGCAGCACGTCGATGATCGCTTCGTCGATGCGATCCAGCGCAGGGGAAGAATGGGGTCCGTTGGCCTTGGTATCCATGGGTTCACTTCAAACGGTTGGAAAGAAATTGCTGCAAGCGTTCGCTGTTGGGATGGTCGAGGATCTCGGCGCCGCCGTGTTCCTCGACCCGGCCCTGATGCAAGAACAGCACCTGGCTGGACACCTGGCGGGCAAAGCCCATTTCGTGGGTGACCATCAGCATGGTACGACCTTCCTCGGCCAACGTCTGTATGACTTTGAGGACTTCTCCTACAAGTTCTGGGTCGAGGGCAGAAGTCGGTTCATCGAACAGGATAATCTCCGGCTCCATTGCCAGCGCCCGGGCAATCGCCACGCGCTGCTGCTGGCCACCGGACAGGAACGCCGGGTATTGGTCCGCCACGCGGCTTGGCAGGCCAACCTTGTCCAAGTACAGGCGTGCGCGTTTTTCCGCTTCGGCGGCGCTCACGTCCAGCACCCGGCGCGGGGCCATGGTGATGTTTTCCAGCACGGTCATGTGGCTCCACAGGTTGAAGTGCTGGAACACCATGGCCAGTCGCGTGCGCAGGTTTTGCAGTTGCGCCTGATGCGGTGCGCGGCTGCCGGCGCGGCCTTGCTGCATCTGGATGCTGATGCCATCCAGGGTGATAACCCCGGCGTCGGGTTGTTCGAGAAAATTGATACAACGCAACATGGTGCTCTTGCCCGAACCGCTGGCGCCGATCAGGCTGATCACATCGCCCTGGCGCGCATTGAGGGACACGCCCTTGAGCACTTCATGGTCGCCGTAGCGTTTATGGATGCCTTCGACTTGCAGCTTGATCGCGGCAGTTGCAGCGTTGGTCACGGGTACATCCACCGGATAAGCGGCCAGGGCCTGCGCGGACTGATTCATGGGTTAGCCTCGGGTAGGAACAAGAAAACGCATCCAGCGACGTTCGGCCAGTCGAAACAGGCCCACCAGTGCAAAGGACAGCAGCATGTAGAGCAGGGCGGCGATGCCGAAGGCCTGGAAGGTCAGGAATGTCTCGGCATTTGCGTCGCGGGCGACCTTGAGGATGTCGGCAACCGTGGCGGTGAACGCCAGCGAAGTGGCGTGCAGCATCAGGATCATTTCATTGCTGTAGGCCGGCAGCGCGCGGCGCAAGGCGGCGGGCACCACCACATACAGGTTCAGCCGCCAGCCGTGCAGGCCATAGGCGCGTGCCGCTTCGATTTCGCCGTGGGGAATATTGCGGATCGCCCCGGCGAAGATTTCCACGGTGTAGGCGCAGGTGTTGAGCACAAACGCCAACAGGGTGCAGTTCAGCGCATTGCGGAAAAACTGGTTGAGCAGGGCGTTGTCCTGCACCACCTCCAGGCTGTACAGCCCGGTGTAGCAAATCAGCAATTGGATATACAGCGGTGTGCCACGGAACAGGTAGGTGTAGACCTCCACCGGCCAGCGCAGCCAAAAGTGCTGCGAAACCCGCGCCAGCGCCAGGGGGATCGACAGGCAAAAGCCGAGCACCACCGAGATGATGAACAGCCACAAGGTCATGGCCACGCCTGACAACCCCGTGCCATCGCTGAACAGATAGGCCAGGCCGTATTGCTGGAACAGTTCGATCATCGCGCCATCCCCTTGATGCCCAGGTTGTAGCGCCGTTCGAGGCGCTTGAAGATGCGGTTGGAGAGGGTGGTGATCACCAGGTACACCAGCCCCGCAAGGATCAGGAAGTACAGCGGCTCGCTGGTGGACTTGCCGGCGTTCTGCGCGGCCTTGACCAAGTCCGACAGGCCGATGATCGACACCAGCGCCGTGGACTTGAGCAGCACCAGCCAGTTATTGCCAAGGCCCGGCAGGGCAAAGCGCATCAGTTGCGGGAACAGCACCAGGTGAAAGCGCTGCCAGCGGCTCAGGCCATAGGCGGTAGCGGCTTCCAATTGGCCTACCGGCACACTGAGGATCGCGCCCCGGAAGTTCTCGGTGAAATACGCTCCATAGATAAACCCCAGGGTGACCACCCCGGCGGTAAACGGGTCGATTTCGAAATACCCCCAGCCGAACACTTCGGTCAGGTCATTGAGCCACAGTTGCAGGCTGTAGAAGATCAGCAGGATCAGCACCAGGTCCGGCACGCTGCGGATCAGCGTGGTGTACAGCGTGGCCGGTACGCGCAGCCATTTGGCGCTGGAGAGTTTGGCGCCAGCGGCGACCAGGCCCAGGCTGAGGCTCAGGGCCAGGGCCAGGAAGGACAGCTTGAGCGTCATCCAGGCACCCTGGGCCAGCATCGGGCCGTAGCCTTGCAGGTTGAAGAGTTCGTTCATGGGGAAGATCTCTAAAAGGCACACACTCAATCTCTGTGGGAACCGACTTGTGTGGGAGGGGGCTTGCTCCCGATAGCGGTGGTTCAGTCAATATTTTCAATGACTGACACACTGCTATCGGGAGCAAGCCCCCTCCCACACAAGCGTGTTCCACAGGGCAGGCGATGGCTTAGTTATTCGTTGTAGATATCTTGATCGCCGAAGTATTTCTTCTGGATCTTGGCGTAGGAGCCATCGGCCTGTACCGCGGCGATGCCCTTGTTGATCAGCTCACGCAGTGCCTGGTCGTTCTTGCGCAGGCCCATGGCGATGTCCAGGGGCAGGGTCGGGTCCTTGAAGGCCGGGCCGGTTTTGAAGTCGGTGCCTTCGGGCTTGGACAGGAAGTTGAGCTGGGCTTCGAGCTTGTCGGTCAGGGTAGCGTCGAGGCGACCGTTCTGCAGGTCGGCGTAGTTCTGCTCCTGGGATTGGTACGCCTTGATCTGCGCACCAAGCTTGGCCAGGTGTGCCCGCGCATAGGCTTCCTGCAGCGAGCCTTGCAATACGCCGACTTGCTTGCCATTGAGGGATTCGGGCGTGTCGCCGAAATCCGCGCCTTTGCGAGTGATCACCGACGTCGGGCTGAGGAACAGCCGATCGGTGAAATCGATGACTTTTTCCCGCGCCGGGGTCACCGCCATGGAGGACATGATCGCATCGAACTTGCGCGCCCGCAGGGCCGGGATCATGCCGTCGAACTCGTTGTGCACCCAGGTGCATTTGACCTCGAGCTTGGCGCAGATGGCGTTGCCCAATTCGATATCGAAGCCTTGCAGGCTGCCGTCGGCGGCTACGGATTCGAAGGGTGGGTATTCGGGGAACACGCCGAAGCGGATTTCTTTCCACTCCTGAGCGTGGGCAGCAGTAGCGCACAGTGGCAACAGCAAAGCAGCGAAAAGTGATCGCAGTGGAGTCATGTGGAGGTCCCTTTATTTTGTAATTGATGTCAGGGCAGTGAATAACTGGGAGCAGAGAATGCTTCATGATGGTGCGTTTTTTGTGTCGTTTACCCGGTGCACAAAGCGCAAATTGCGCTGTTAAAACGAGCAATGCAGCTGAATCGGCTGTGACACCCGCTGAATCGGCTTTTCATCGGTGAAAATCCGGCCTGCCCTTGGCGCAAAGCGGCAGGCCAGAGCGGTCTCAGGCGCGCTTTTTCTGCTGTGCGGCCGGCTGCTGGGCCAGGCGGGCAAACAGGTCTTTCGGGTCGGCCAGGTCGGGTACCAGTTCCAGTTCGCTGCCTACATCGAGGGCCTTGGCCACGTCCAGCACATAGCGCAAGGCCGAATAGTCTTCGATGGCAAAACCCACCGAGTCGAACAGGGTGACTTGGCGCTCATTCTCGCGGCCGGGTTTCTGGCCGTTGATCACCTGCCATAGCTCGGTGACTGGCGAGTCTTCCGGCATGTGCTGGATCTCGCCCTCGATACGGCTTTGCGGTTCGTACTCGACGATCACGCGGGCGCGCTCGACGATGCGTCGGTCCAGCTCGGTCTTGCCTGGGCAATCGCCGCCCACGGCGTTGAGGTGCATGCCGGGCTCGATCATCTCGTCCGTCAGGATGGTGGCGTAGGCCTTGTCGGCGGTGACGGTGGTGACGATATCCGCGCCTTTGACCGCTTCGGCGACGCTGCCGGCCAGGACCACCTTGATCGCCGGAAACGCCTTGAGGTTGGCGGCGAGCTTGGCGGTGGCCTTGGGGTCGATATCGAACAAGCGGATTTCAGTGATGCCGAGCATGGCGTGGAAGGCCAGGGCCTGGAATTCGCTCTGGCAGCCGTTGCCGATCAGCGCCATGCTGCGGCTGTCGGCGCGGGCCAGGTAGCGGGCAACCAGGGCTGAGGTGGCGGCGGTGCGGATCGCGGTGGTCAGGGTCATTTCCGCCAGCAGCACCGGTTTGCCGGTGTCCACATCGCCCAGGGCGCCGAAAGCCATCACCGTGAGCATGCCGGCCAGGGTGTTTTTCGGATGGCCGTTGACGTATTTGAAGGCGTATAGCGAAGCGTCGGACACCGGCATCAGCTCGATCACACCATCTGGTGAATGGTTGGCCAGGCGCGCGCATTTCTCGAAATCCTGCCAGCGCAGGTAGTCGGCGCGGATATAGTCGGCCATCTCGGTGATGCAGGTTTGCAGGCCTTTCTGCGAGACCAGGTAGCTGAGGTCGTTGACGTCGATGTAACGGGTCATGGCAAGACTCCTTATTGAAATGAGGGACGTGCTGGCAGATGCACTTCGGCCAGCATGCAGCGGGCACTGCCGCCGCCGATGCGTTCGATGTTGTCGATATTCACCACCACCGGCCGCGTGTGGCGCTCCACATGCTGGCGCTGGGCAGGTTGCAGCGCGCCCCAGGCGCTGGCGGACATCACCAGCAGCGGCTGACCGTCACGGTCGTGGACTTCGAGCATGTTGCCGGCGAAGGCTTCCAACTGGTCGAAGTCGAGGGCGAGGATGTCTTTGCCGGTGTCGCGCAGGGAGCGCTCCAAAGTCAGGCGCTCGCCCTCATCAGGCAGCGCCTGCAGGCACACCACCGCGAGGTCGCGGCCGACGCTCATCATTACGTTGCTGTGGTAGATCGGCGCGTGGTGGCGGTCGAGGGCGTGGAACACGCAGAGCTGGTAGTCGAGGCGTTCGGCGAACTGGCGCAGGGCGGCGTGGTGGGTGCGCCCGGAGTGGCAGGCGTAGCTGATGCGGTGCTGGCGATCGAGCACCATGCTGCCGGTGCCTTCGAGGAAGATGTTCTGTTGTTCAAGGTGACTCAGGTCGATGGTGTCTTTTATCGCAAAACGTTGCTCCAGTACCTGCAGTACGCCTTTGTTGCGCTCCAGGCGGCGGTTCTGGCCCTCCATGGGGTAGAGCACCAGGCTGCCGTCGGCGTGGCTGCTCCACCAGTTGTTGGGGAAGATCGAGTCCGGAGTGTGGGGCGCCGGGGTGTCCTGCACCACCAGTACTTCCACGCCGTGATTGCGCAGGGTTTCGACATAACCGTCGAACTCCTCCAGCGCTTTGTGCTGTGCACTGAGCGGGTCCGGCGGCGGGCGTTGAAAACGGTTGTTGATCGCGGTGTCCGGGTTGAAGGCAAAGCGCGCCGGGCGGATCATCAGGACGGTGTTGGTGGTTTGCATGGGGGCACGGGTCCATGGGGTGATCTTGTAGCGCTATTTTGTGCGTTGTCGGGGAAGTATCTCGGCTGAAACAGCAGGGCGGCCCAGCCGGGAAAGCTGAAAAGGGCAGTGATGCAGCCGAATCGGCTGTCAGATTGAAATGCGATCAACCTGTGGGAGCTGGCTTGCCTGCGATAGCGGTGTGTCAGCCCCATTAATCTGGCTGACACACCGCTATCGCAGGCAAGCCAGCTCCCACATTGGTATTGTGGTGATTGTTATCGTTGTGTCCGCCAGGAGGAATTATGTCTACCGCCGTTCGCCTCGCCCAGCCAGCCGATGCCGAGGGCATCAGCCAGGTCATCCTGGCCGCCTTGCACAGCAGTAATGCGCGGGATTATCCGGCGGATGTGATTGCGCGAGTCGCCAGCAATTTTTCCCCTGAGGCTGTGCTGGAATTGCTCAAGCGCCGTGTCGTGCTGGTGGCCACCCAGGACCAGGTGATCGTTGCCACCGCTGCCCTTGACGCCAACGTAGTGCGTTCGGTGTTCGTCAATCCGGCGTTGCAAGGGCAGGGCATTGGCCGGTTGTTGATGATCGAGATCGAATTGCGTGCCCGGGAGGCGGGCGTAACGGTATTGAGCGTGCCATCCTCGCTGACTGCGGAATCCTTCTACACCAGGCTGGGTTTTCATACCGTGCGCGATGTCTACCATGGCAACGAGCGCACGCTGGTGATGGAAAAGGCGCTGTCATCCCGGCACCCCATCGGCCTGTACCGTGACCGTCAGCACCGTGCGCAGGTGGTTGCGCTGTGGGAGGAGGCCTTTGCTTACGACACTGCGCATAACTTGCCGAGCCTGGCGATTGACAAGAAGCTGGCGGTCAACGATGGGTTGTTCTTCGTCGCCACCGACAAGAAAGCCGTGATCGGCACGATACTCGCCGGTTATGACGGTCACCGTGGCTGGCTGTACTCCGTGGCTGTGCATGCCGACTATCGTCGCCATGGTTTGGGATCGTCGCTGGTGCGCCATGCCGAGCAGGCGTTGACGGCCTTGGGCTGCATGAAGATCAACCTGCAGATCACCGGCGGCAATGACGTGGTGGTGGGGTTTTATGAGGCGCTGGGGTATGGGGTGGAGCCGAGGATCAGTATGGGTAAGAGGATCGTTGAGTGTATTCCAGGACAGAGTAGATGACCGACAGCAATCTGATCATCCGTCTAGCCTTTAAGGCTTACGCTTATTTTTTCCGCTTCGCGGTATAGCCTTTCATTGCCGCAAAAGCATTCGCCAAGTTCAGAAACAGGATCTTGTCGTCAATATCCCCTTCGACATCGCCGTCACCGTCGGCATCCCCCGGGTTTGAGGAACGGTCATAAAAACCATTTTTTTCGCTGGAACTGGCATACACCAGAAGAGGGTCGGGATCGTTGGGGGCATTCAATACTTCCATCAATATTTCTTTGCTTGCGTCACCTTCGAAGTCATCTGTCGTGAGGTGAATGATAAATTTGCCCATGAGGTGTCTCCTTGAGGTTTGGTGAGAATCCAGCCTCTGCATTTATAATCTCGATCCCTGCGCATCTCTACTGTCAAACTTGACAGGGTGGATGCATTTACAGTTGATCGTTCCCACGCTCTGCGTGGGAATGCCGCCAGGGACGCTCCGCGTCCCGCCGGACAACTTAAATGTCGGTAGATGACGCGGAGCGTGGGAACGATCAGCATGGCGCGACGCATAACCTGCCGAGCAGGCGGTGACGGCGCTGGGCTGCATGAAGATCAACCTGCAGATCACTGGCGGCAATGACGTAGTTGTGGGGTTCTACGACGCGTTGGGGTATGGGGTGGAGTTGGGCAAGAAGATTGTCGGGAATATCCCTCAATCCTGAAAATACTGGAGATCCAATGTGGGAGGGGGCTTGCTCCCGATAGTGGAGTGTCAGTCGATGAAGATGTTGACTGACCTGCCGCCATCGGGAGCAAGCCCCCTCCCACAGGGTATTGCGGTGTCGCTGGCTTATACCTTGACGATCCAACCCGCGGGCGCTTCAACATCACCGGTCTGCACACCCGTCAGCTCCTTATAGAGCTTCTGGGTGATCGGGCCGACTTCGGTCTCGCTGTGGAACACGTGCAGCTTGCCGTTGTACTGGATGCCGCCGATCGGCGAAATCACTGCCGCGGTACCGCAGGCGCCGGCTTCCTTGAACTGGTCCAGCTTGTCGATGAACACTTCGCCCTCGACCACTTCCAGGCCCAGGCGGGTCTGGGCCAGTTCGATCAGCGACAGGCGGGTGATGCCTGGCAGTACCGAAGGCGACTTCGGTGTGATGAACTGGTTGTCGTGGGTGATCCCGAAGAAGTTGGCCGAGCCGACTTCTTCGATTTTCGAGTGGGTCATCGGGTCCAGGTAGATCGCGTCAGCGAAGCCGGATTTCTTCGCTTCCGAGCCCGGCATCAGGCTGGCGGCGTAGTTGCCACCGACCTTGGCGGCGCCGGTGCCTTGCGGCGCGGCGCGGTCGTAGCCGGAGATCTGGAAGTTGTGCGGCACCAGGCCGCCCTTGAAGTAGGCACCGACCGGGATGCAGAACACCGAGAAGATGAACTCCGGCGCAGTGCGCACGCCGATGTTGTCACCGGTGCCGATCACGAACGGGCGCAGGTACAGCGCGCCGCCGCTGCCGTACGGCGGGATGAAGCGCTCGTTGGCCTTGACCACTTGTCTACAGGCGTCGATGAAGGCTTCGGTCGGTACTTGCGGCATCAGCAGGCGGCCGCAGCTGCGCTGCATGCGCGCAGCGTTCTGGTCCGGGCGGAACAGGTTGATCGAACCGTCCTTGCAACGATAGGCCTTCAAGCCCTCGAAGCACTGCTGCCCATAGTGCAGGGCGGTGGAGCCCTCGCTGATGTGCAGCACGTTGTCGTCGGTCAGGGTGCCTTCCTGCCATTCGCCGTTCTTCCAGACCTGGAGAAACCGCTTGTCGGTCTTGATGTAGTCAAAACCCAGCTTGTCCCAATTGATGCTTTCGTTACCCATGACACCCTCTATCTCTGGTCAAGTCGGATTTTTTTCTGGATGGGAGCAACAATACTGCATTCTTGGCTTGTGTGGGAGCCACTGAGTGGACGCCTTCAGCCTCTGTATTGACCGATCCACCACCGCTATCGGGGGCAAGCCCCCTCCCACATTTGGAATGCATTTCCCTGTGGGAGGTGGGCTTGCCCCCGATGGCCACGCCACGGTTTTACATATGCAACGCATGCCCCAATGCCCGCAACGCCGCTTCCTGTACCGCTTCACCCAGGGTCGGGTGGGCATGAATGGTGCCGGCCACATCCTCCAGGCGCGCGCCCATTTCCAGGCTCAGGCCAAAAGCGGTGGACAGCTCGGAGACCCCGGCACCCACGGCTTGCCAACCGACAATCAGGTGATTGTCACGTCGCGCCACCACCCGCACGAAGCCGGCTTTGGACTCCAGGGTCATGGCCCGGCCATTGGCGGCGAACGGGAAGCTCGACACGATGCAGTCCAGGCCGGCGGCCTTGGCGTCGTCCGGGGTCTTGCCGACTACCACCAGCTCCGGGTCGGTAAAGCACACCGCCGGAATCGCAGCCGGGTTGAATTCGCGGGCTTTACCGCTGATCAGCTCGGCAACCATCTCACCCTGGGCCATGGCCCGGTGCGCCAGCATCGGTTCGCCGCTGAGGTCGCCGATGGCGTACACATTGCGCATGCTGGTCTGGCAGCGGCTGTCGATCTTGATCGCTGCGCCGTTCATGTCCAGGTTCAGCGCTTCGAGATTCCAGCCCTGGGTGTTGGGCTTGCGGCCCACGGCCACCAGCACCTGGTCGGTGTCCAGCGCGAGAGAGTCGCCGTCGGGCGTGCGCACTTGCAGTTTGTTGTCGGCAAAGCCGGTGACACTGTGCCCAAGGTAAAACTTCACCCCGAGTTTCTTCAGGGACTCGGCCACCGGTAAGGTCAGCTCGGCATCGTAGGCGGGCAGGATATGTTCCTGAGCCTCGACCACACTCACTTCGGCACCGAGCTTGCGATAGGCAATGCCCAGTTCCAGGCCGATATAACCGCCGCCCACCACGATCAGGCGCCTGGGCACGCGGGTTGGCGCCAGGGCTTCGGTGGAGGAGATGATCGGCCCGCCAATCGGCAGCATCGGTAGATTGACGCTTTTCGAACCGGTGGCCAACAGCAGGTGCTCGCACTGGATACGCTGTTCGCCCACCTCGACGGTCTTGCCGTCGACCACCTTGGCCCAACCGTGGATCACCTGCACCTTGTGTTTTTTCAGCAGCGCTGCGACGCCGGTGGTCAGGCGGTCGACGATACCGTCTTTCCATTCCACGCTTTTGCGGATGTCCAGGGTCGGCACATCCACTTCGATACCCAGTTGCGAGCCCTGGCTGTGGTGCACGGTTTGCTGGAACTGTTCGGCCACATGAATCAGGGCCTTGGACGGAATGCAGCCGATGTTCAGGCAGGTGCCGCCCAGTGCCTGGCCTTCCACCAGGATGGTGGGGATACCCAACTGACCGGCGCGAATCGCCGCCACATAACCGCCCGGGCCGCCGCCGATAATCAGCAGCGTGGTGTGCAATGTCTGAGTCATGCCTTTACTCCAGGAACAGGCTGGCGGGTTGTTCGAGCAGGCCGCGGATGGCCTGGATGAATTGCGCCGCGTCCATGCCGTCGACCACGCGGTGATCGAAGGAGCTGGAGAGGTTCATCATCTTGCGTACCACGATCTGGCCCCTGATCACCATGGGCCGTTCGACGATGCGGTTGACACCGACGATGGCCACTTCCGGCAGGTTCAATACCGGCGTGCTGACAATGCCGCCCAAGGCGCCAAGGCTGGTCAGGGTGATGGTCGAACCGGACAACTCTTCACGGCTGGCCTTGCCCGTGCGTGCAGCGTTGGCCAGGCGTGCGATTTCCTCGGCAGTGCCCCACAGGCTGCGGGCTTCGGCGTGGCGTACCACTGGCACCATCAGGCCAACGTCGCTCTGGGTGGCGACGCCCACATGCACCGCGCCGAGACGGGTGATGACCTGGGCTTCGTCGTCATAGCGGGCGTTGATCTGCGGGAACTCGCGCAGCGCCACCACCATGGCGCGCACGATGAACGGCAGCAGGGTCAGCTTGCCGCGTGTGGCAGCGTGCTTCTCATTGAGGTGCACGCGCAACTCGTCGAGGGCGGTGACGTCGATTTCTTCCACGTAGCTGAAATGCGCGGCGCGACGGGTGGCGTCCTGCATGCGCTGGGCGATCTTGCGACGCATGCCGATCACCGGGATCTGGTGTTCGTCATTGCGCTCGGTGTAAGGGTTGACTGCACTCGTACCGGCGGCCGGACCCTGCTGCAGGTACGCCTCCAGATCTTCGTGAAGAATCCGGCCCGCCGGGCCCGTGCCCTGGACCAGGCGCAGTTGAATCCCCGCATCCAGCGCGTGCTTGCGCACGGCGGGGGAGGCCAGGGGGCGCTCACTGGCTTCACGGGCCACGGGGGCTTGCGGCGCTTTCACGGCAGGCGCGGGTTTGCTTTCCACCGGTGCCGGTGCAGGTTTGGCTTCGGCCACAGGCGCGGCCTTTACCGGTTCGGCGGCCGCCGGCACATCCCTGGTATTGCCCGCGCCTTCCACTTCAATGCTGATCAAAATACTGCCCACCGCCATGACTTCACCCGGCTCGCCGCCGAGGGAAATCACCTTGCCGTGGACCGGCGAGGGAATATCCACCATCGCCTTGTCGGTCATTACATCCGCCAGCACCTGGTCTTCAACCACCAGGTCGCCGACCTTCACATGCCATTGCGACAATTCAACTTCCGCGATGCCTTCGCCGATGTCCGGCATCTTGATAACGTGCGTACCCATTCAGACCTCCATGACCCGTTTCAACGCCGCGCCCACTCGGGACGGGCCTGGGAAATACGCCCATTCCTGCGCGTGCGGGTAGGGGGTGTCCCAACCGGTGACGCGCTCGATTGGCGCTTCCAGGTGGTGGAAGCAATGCTCTTGCACCAGCGACACCAGCTCGGCACCAAAGCCGCAGGTGCGGGTGGCTTCATGCACCACCACGCAACGGCCGGTCTTTTTCACCGACTTGACGATGGTTTCCAGGTCCAGCGGCCACAGGCTGCGCAGGTCGATGACTTCGGCGTCAATGCCGGTTTCTTCGGCGGCGACTTGGGAGACGTACACGGTGGTGCCGTAGGTCAGCACGGTCACGGCCGAACCTGGGCGCACGATGGCGGCCACGTCCAGCGGCACGGTGTAGTAACCGTCCGGAACCTGGGCTTGCGGGTGTTTCGACCACGGCGTTACCGGGCGGTCGTGGTGGCCGTCGAACGGGCCGTTGTACAGGCGCTTGGGCTCAAGGAAGATCACCGGGTCATCGTTCTCGATGGAGGCGATCAGCAGGCCCTTGGCGTCATAGGGGTTGGACGGCATCACTGTACGCAGGCCACAGACCTGGGTGAACACCGCTTCGATACTCTGGCTGTGGGTCTGGCCACCGTAGATGCCGCCGCCGCAGGGCATGCGCATGGTCAGGGGCGCAGTGAACTGGCCGGCCGAACGATAGCGCAGGCGTGCCGCTTCGGAGATGATCTGGTCGGTGGCGGGGTAGACGTAGTCGGCGAACTGGATTTCAGCCACCGGGCGCAAGCCGTAGGCACCCATGCCCACGGCCACGCCGACAATGCCGCTTTCCGAGATCGGTGCGTCGAATACCCGCGAGCTGCCGTACTTGGTCTGCAGACCTTCGGTGCAACGGAACACGCCGCCAAAGTAGCCGACGTCCTGGCCGAACACCACCACATTGTCGTCACGTTCAAGCATCACATCCATGGCCGAGCGCAGGGCCTGGATCATGGTCATGGTGGTGGTGGTCATGGCGGTTTCCAGTTCGATGCTGTTGTTGTGGTCGTTCATGTCACACCCCCAACTCTTGACGCTGGCGCTTCAAGTGCTCCGGCATCTCTTTATAGACGTCCTCGAACATGGTCGCGGCGCTTGGAATCTGGCCGCCGGCCAGGGTGCCGTACTGCTCGGCTTCCTTCTGCGCCTTGACCACTTCGGCTTCAAGCTCGGCACTGACCGCCGCGTGTTCCTCTTCGGACCACTGGCCAATCTTGATCAGGTGCTGCTTGAGGCGGGCAATCGGGTCGCCCAGCGGGAAGTGGCTCCAGTCGTCGGCGGGGCGGTATTTGGATGGGTCATCGGAGGTGGAATGCGGACCGGCGCGGTAGGTGACCCATTCGATCAGGGTTGGCCCAAGGTTGCGGCGCGCACGCTCGGCAGCCCAGGCCGAGGCGGCGTACACCGCGATAAAATCGTTGCCGTCCACCCGCAGGGAGGCCATGCCGCAACCGACGCCGCGTCCGGCGAAGGTGGTGGCTTCACCGCCGGCGATGGCTTGGAAAGTAGAGATGGCCCATTGGTTGTTGACCACGTTGAGTATCACCGGCGCGCGGTAGACGTGGGCGAAGGTGAGGGCGGCGTGGAAGTCTGATTCAGCCGTGGCGCCGTCGCCGATCCAGGCCGAGGCGATCTTGGTATCGCCCTTGATCGCCGAGGCCATGCCCCAGCCCACGCCCTGGACGAATTGGGTGGCGAGGTTGCCGGAAATGGTGAAGAAACCCGCATCCTTGACCGAATACATGATCGGCAACTGGCGACCCTTGAGCGGGTCACGCTCGTTGGACAGCAGTTGGCAGATCAGGTCCACCAGCGGCACGTCGCGGGCCATCAGGATGCTTTGCTGGCGATAGGTGGGGAAGCACATGTCGTCGATGTTCAAGGCCAGGGCCTGGGCGCTGCCGATGGCTTCTTCGCCAAGGCTTTGCATATAGAACGACATCTTTTTCTGACGTTGGGCGACCACCATGCGGTTGTCGAAGATGCGCGTCTTGAGCATGGCGCGCATACCGCGGCGCATGATCTCGACAGGCACGCCTTCGGCCCACGGGCCAAGGGCCTGGCCCTGGTCGTCGAGCACACGGATCAGGCCCTTGGCCAGGTCGGCGGTGTCGGCGGGTTCTACGTCGATGGCGGGTTTGCGTACCAGGCCGGCGTCGGTCAGGCGCAGGTAGGTGAAATCGGTCTTGCAGCCCGGGCGGCCCGAGGGTTCGGGAACGTGCAGGCGCAGCGGTGCATACGGCTGGGTCATGGCTTTCTACGCTCTATCTTGTGAATTTCTTGTAGTGGGCGCGCTAGCTGACAGTCAGTCTTCGGGTAGAAGAAATCCTGTCCTACAACAATCATAGGCGTGGCGTAGAAGAATATTTATCTGTGTTTCATTGCGCCCGGGACCATTTGCGGATAAAAAAACTGCATAAACATAATAAACAGGTGATTTTGTCTCATGCGCAAACTGGACCGTACCGATATCGGCATTCTCAACGCCCTGCAGGAGAATGCACGGATCACCAACGCCGACCTGGCCCGCTCGGTCAACTTGTCGCCGACGCCGTGTTTCAATCGGGTCAAGGCCATGGAAGAGCTGGGCCTGATTCGTGAGCAGGTCACGCTGCTGGATGCCGACCTGTTGGGGCTGCACGTCAATGTGTTCATCCATGTGAGCCTGGAAAAGCAGAATGAGCTGGCATTGCAGCAATTCGAAGGGGCGATCTCCGACCGGCCGGAAGTGATGGAGTGCTATCTGATGGCGGGTGATCCGGATTATCTGATCCGCGTGCTGGTGCCGACGATCCAGTCGCTGGAGCGCTTCATGATGGACTTTTTGACCAAGGTGCCGGGGGTGGCGAACATTCGCTCCAGCTTTGCCTTGAAGCAAGTGCGCTACAAAACCGCACTGCCATTGCCGGCCAACGGCATCAGCCTCGGTTCCTGATTCAACACAGGACAAAATGTGGGAGGGGGCTTGCTCCCGATAGCGGTGTGTCAGTCAACTTATGTGTAGCTGATCCACTGCTATCGGGAGCAAGCCCCCTCCCACATTTTTTTACCGCATTTCAAAGTTGGTTGAGGGGGATCTTCAGGTAGGTCACGCCATTCTCTTCCGCTGGCGGCATGTTCCCCGCCCGCACATTCACCTGGATTGCCGGCAACAACAGCGTCGGCATGCCCAGCCCGGCATCACGGGTGGTGCGCATCTCTACAAACGTCGCTTCATCCACCCCGTCATGCACGTGGATATTCCCCGCCCGTTGTTCCGCCACCGTCGTCAGGCACTTGGCCTCACGCCCCTCAGGTGGATAGTCATGGCACACATACAGCTTGGTATCCGAAGGGAACGCCAGCAGCTTGCGCATCGATGCGTACAACTGCCGCGCATCACCGCCGGGAAAGTCGCAGCGGGCGGTGCCGACGTCGGGCATGAACAGCGTGTCGCCCACCAGGATCAAGCGGCCGTCGATCAAGTAGGCCATGTCGGCCGGGGTGTGTCCCGGCACATGCAGGGCCTGGGCTTTCAAACCGCCGATATGAAAGATTTCATCCGGCGCAAACAGGTGATCGAACTGTGAACCGTCGACGCGAAATTCCGGCTCCAGGTTGAACAGGTGCTTGAACACACCCTGTACCTTGCTGATCGACTCGCCGATCGCGATCTTGCCGCCCAACGTGCGACGAAGGTAGGGCGCGGCGGACAGGTGGTCGGCATGGGCGTGGGTTTCGAGCAACCACTGCACCTGCAAGCCGTGCTCGCGCACAAAGGCAATGACCTTGTCAGCCTGGGCGGTGTCGGTACGCCCGGACGCCGGGTCGTAATTGAGCACCGAGTCGACGATGGCGCAGGGGCCGCCATCCGCTTCATAGACGATATAGGTGTAGGTCGACGATGCGTCATCCAGAAAGGCTTGAATCAACGCTGGCATGGCGGCTGTCCCCGATGAAGAAAAAAGTGGTTACAATCAGTTTATGTTTAAACATAATGTCTTGAGCTTAAGTGACATAAAGGACCCGAAGCAAATGGAATCTACCTTGAGTGAGGGCGAAGTCGCCCAGTTGCGTGCGTCGGCGTCCAAGGCCTGCTGCCTGCTCAAGGCCCTGGCCAATGAAGACCGGCTGTTGATCCTGTGCCAGTTGACCCAGGGCGAGCGCAACGTCGGCGAGCTCGAAGCCTTGACTGGCGTGCGCCAGCCCACCCTGTCCCAACAGTTGGGCATCCTGCGCGATGAAGGGCTGGTCGCAACCCGTCGTGAAGGCAAATACATTTTCTACGGCCTGGCCAGCCACGAAGTGATTCAAGTAATGAAGACCCTGTCCGGCCTGTATTGCGGCGCGGTCATAAAAAGCTGGGCGTGACGCCATCCGGCAGCGACCCTTGTGTGCATTGACTCAAAAAGGCAGTAGACAATGACCGAACAACACTGGGGACCCACCATCAGTGGCGATATCGTCGTTATCGGCGCCGGCTCGGCAGGCATCGGCCTGGTGGCCAGCCTGCTCAAGCGCGACCCGCACCTGAACATCACCCTGATCGAACCCAACGATTACCACTGTTACCAGCCGGCCTGGACCCTGGTGGGCGGTGGCGCCTACGACCTGGCAAAGACCCGTCGCCCGCTGGCCGACGTGTTGCCCAACGGCGTCAGTTGGGTACAGGCCGCCGTCAGCGAGCTGCTGCCCGACGAACAAACCCTGGTGCTCGACAGCGGCCAGCGCGTGACCTGGAACAACCTGATCGTCTGCCCCGGCCTGCGCCTGGCCTGGGAGAAAATCGAGGGCCTGCAGGACACCCTCGGCCGCCACGGCGTGACCTCCAACTACAGCTATGAGCACGCCGCCTATACCTGGCAACTGGTGCAGCAACTCAAGGGCGGCAAGGCGCTGTTCACCCAGCCGGCCATGCCGATCAAATGCGCCGGCGCGCCGCAGAAAGCCATGTATCTGTCGTGCGACCACTGGCTCAAGCAGGGCAATCTCAACAACATCGACGTCGAATTCAACCTGGCCGGCGCCGCGCTGTTCGGCGTGCCGACCTTTGTGCCGCCGTTGATGAAATACGTCGAGAAATACAACGCGCGCCTGGCGTTCAATTCCAACCTGGTGAAAGTCGATGGCCCGGCGCGCAAGGCCTGGTTCGAAGTGAAGGACGCCGAAGGCAAGGTGAACGTCGAAGAGAAAACCTTCGATATGTTGCACGTCGTGCCGCCGCAGCTGGCCCCGGATTTTATCCGCCAGAGCCCGCTGGCCGATGCCGCCGGCTGGTGCGAAGTGAACCCCCACAGTCTGCAACACCTGCGCTACCCGCACATCTTCGGCCTGGGCGATGTGTGCGGCACCAGCAACGCCAAGACCGCCGCCGCCGTGCGAAAGCAGATCGTGGTGGTGGCCGAGAACCTGCTGGCCCTGCGCAAACAGGCGCCGCTGCCGCTCAAGTACGACGGCTATGGCTCCTGCCCGCTGACGGTGGAGAAGGGCAAGGTGGTACTCGCCGAGTTCGGCTACGGCGGCAAGCTGCTGCCGACCTTTCCCCTCGACCCGACCCGGGCGCGCCGCTCCATGTGGTTCCTCAAGGCCACGCTGCTGCCGTGGTTCTACTGGAACGGCATGCTCAAGGGCCGCGAGTGGCTGACCCGCCTGAGCAAGGTGGACTGAATGCTGCTGGCCAGTGTGTTGGGTGTATTGATGGGCCTGGTCATGGGCCTGACCGGCGCCGGCGGCGGCATCCTCGGGGTGCCGGCACTGGTGCTGGGGCTGGGCTTGAGCATGACCCAGGCCGCCCCGGTGTCGCTGCTCGCAGTAGGCGCGGCGGCGGCAGTGGGCGCCATTGATGGCTTGCGCCATGGGCTGGTGCGTTATCGCGCTGCGCTGTTGATCGCATTGCTGGGCGCATTGTTTTCGCCGCTGGGCGTGTTCGTCGCCCACCAATTGTCGGAGCAACTGCTGATGGGTTTGTTCAGTGCCTTGATGGTGCTGGTGGCTTGGCGCATGTTGCGGCGCGAGAAAGCCGAAGCCGGGCCAAGCGACCATGGCTCGGCCTCATGGGGCCAGAAGAACTGCATGCTCAATCAGCAGACCGGGCGCCTGGCCTGGACGGCCAAATGCACGGCCACCCTGGCTGCTTTGGGCGCGGTGACCGGCGCGGTCTCGGGGTTGCTTGGCGTGGGCGGCGGCTTCCTGATCGTGCCGGCGTTCAAGCAACTGACCGACGTGCAAATGCGTGGGATCGTCGCGACTTCGTTGATGGTGGTCAGCCTGCTTTCCCTGATCGGCGTAGTGGGGGCGTTTCATGCCGGGGTTAGCATCGAGCCTGTAGGCTGGATGTTTATCGGCGCAAGCATCGTCGGCATGCTGGCCGGGCGGCGGTTGTGTTCGGTGATTCCTGCACGCAGCTTGCAGGTGGGTTTTGCCAGCCTGTGTGTGGTGGTCGCGGTTGGAATGCTGGCTAACGCATTGCGCTGAATCTCTTCGGGTGAGGGCGGCGGCGTGGTGCGTTGATGCCCGTCAACACCTGCTGCGGCGAATGGGTCCATGGTGTCTGCCTGATTAACAGGCCGACGGAGACCCCCCCATGAGCGCCCCGGCAATAACCATGGCATCCTTCAAATTACCCCTGGGCCTGGTGGTCGGCGTGCTGGTGATGGTCGGCGTCCTGCTGTTGCCGCTGCCCGCCGACCTGCCGGTGGCCGGGCATCGCATGCTGGCGATCCTCGCGTTTGCCGTGGTGGTGTGGATCACCGAGGCGGTGTCTTATGAAGCCAGCGCGATCATGATCACCTCGCTCATGGCGTTTCTGCTGGGCACTGCGCCGTCGCTGCAGGATCCCACGCACCTGATCGGCTCCAGCCCGGCCATCAGCATGGCGCTCACTGGCTTCTCCAATCCGGCGCTGGCGTTGGTGGCGGGAGCGTTGTTCATAGCTGCGGCCATGACCCACACGGGCCTGGACCGGCGCATCGCCCTGGTGACCCTGACCCGGGTCGGCACCAGCACGCGCGGTATTTTGCTGGGGGCGATTGCGGTGACTATCCTGCTCAGCCTCGTTGTACCCAGCGCCACGGCGCGCAGTGCCTGCGTGGTGCCGATCATGATGGGAGTGGTCGCCGCGTTTGGCGTCGACAAACGCTCGAACATCGCCGCTGGGCTGATGATCGTGGTGGCCCAGGGCACCAGCATCTGGAACGTCGGGATTCAGACCGCCGCTGCACAGAACCTGCTGACCGTGGGCTTTATGGACAAGATGCTCGGCCAGCGCGTGTCATGGATCGACTGGCTGATCGCCGGCGCGCCGTGGGCAGTGATCATGTCGGCGGTATTGCTGTTGCTGGTGATCAAGTTGCTGCCGCCGGAAACCGACAGCATTCCTGGCGGCAAGGAAGCGGTGGCCCAATCGTTGGTGGACATCGGCCCGATGACCGGACCGCAGAAGCGCCTGTTGGCGGTCTCGGTGTTGCTGCTGCTGGCCTGGGCCACCGAAGGCCGCCTGCACGCGTTTGACACTACTTCGACGACCTATGCAGGTCTGGTCTTTTTGCTGCTGCCGGGCATCGGTGTGATGACTTGGAAGGATGTGCAGTCGCGCATCCCCTGGGGCACTGTGATTGTGTTCGGCGTGGGGATCAGCTTGGGTACCGCACTGCTGACCACCCAGGCTGGGCAATGGCTGGGCTCGCAGGTGGTGACGCATACCGGGTTGGGCCTTGTCGGGCCGTTAGGGGTGTTTGCGATCCTGGCGGCGTTTTTGATCGTGATCCACCTGGGGTTCGCCAGTGCGACGGCGCTGACCTCGGCGTTGCTGCCGATATTGATCGCGGTGTTGCAGACCTTGCCGGCGGAGTTCAATCGGTTGGGGATGACGATGCTGCTGGGGTTTGTGATGAGCTACGGGTTTATCCTGCCGATCAATGCGCCGCAGAATATGGTGTGTTTGGGCACCGGAACGTTTACGGCGCGGCAGTTTGCCAAGGTGGGGATCCTGGTGACGTTGATTGGTTACGGGTTGATGTTAGTGTTTGCGGCCACTTATTGGAGTTGGCTCGGTTGGATCTGATTGGAATGCGCATGTCGTCGAGCACAGAAAGCAGCGTGTGACTGGCTGGATGGGGGCTTACCGATACGTCCGAGATGGCAAGATGACCGCCGCTCAGGTTTACTGTGCCTGAGTAATGGTTTTACCGACTTCACCCGTCGGGTCATCTAGGTCACCGAATGGACAAATACACCCCCCACAGCTGGCAGCCCCACGAGCGCCCGAGCCTGCCCGGTTCGCCGTCGACGCCGCTGCACCCTACCCACAAGCGCTGGCTGTACGCGATGGTCGGAGTGCTGGTGGCGATCACCGGTGGCCTGGGCAACGCCCTGGTCATCGCCAACCTGCAATACCTGCAAGGCGCCCTCGGCGCGACCACTGCGGAAATGGCCTGGCTGCCGGCCGCCTATGTAATGACCAACGTGTGCATGAACCTGCTGCTGGTGAAGTTTCGCCAGCAGTTCGGCCTGCGCGCGTTTACCGAGGTGTTCCTGGTGCTCTATGCGCTGGTGACCTTCGGGCATTTGTTTGTCAACGACCTCAACTCGGCTATCGCCGTGCGCGCCGCCCATGGCATGGTCGGTGCGGCACTGAGTTCACTGGGCCTGTACTACATGATCCAGGCGTTCCCGGCGAAGTGGCGTTTGAAAGCCCTGGTGCTCGGCTTGGGCACCGCGCAGCTTGCGTTACCGTTGGCGCGATTGTTCTCTGAAGACTTGCTGCAGATCGCCGAATGGCGCGGGTTGTACCTGTTCGAATTGGGCCTGGCCTTGATCTGCCTGGGCTGTGTGTTCCTGCTCAAGCTGCCGCCCGGCGACCGCTTCAAGACCTTTGAAAAACTCGATTTTCTCACCTTCGCCATCCTCGCCAGCGGCGTGGCCTTGCTCTGCGCGGTGCTGTCGTTGGGGCGTATCGACTGGTGGCTGGAAGCACCCTGGATCGGCGTGGCCTCGGCCTGTTCCCTGGTGCTGATCATGACGGGGCTGGCCATCGAGCATAACCGCAGCAACCCGATGCTGATGACGCGCTGGCTGGGCAGCGGCGCGATGATTCGCCTGGCCTTGGCGGTGGTGCTGATCCGTATGGTGCTGTCCGAGCAATCCACCGGTGCGGTGGGGTTCATGCAGATGCTCAACATGAGCTACCAGCAGATGCATACCCTGTATGTGGTGATGCTGGCCGGCGCGATCGCCGGGCTGGTGGTCAGCGCATTGACGATCAACCCGGCGCACCTGCTGATGCCCCTGGTGATTTCCCTGGCGCTGATGGCCACAGGCTCGGTGATGGACAGTTTCTCCAGCAACCTGACTCGCCCGCAAAACCTCTACATCAGCCAGTTCCTGCTAGGCTTTGGCGGCACGTTCTTCCTTGGGCCGACCATGGTACTGGGCACTAAAAACGTACTGACCAACCCACGCAACCTGGTGAGTTTCTCGGTGATGTTCGGGATCTGCCAGAACCTCGGCGGCCTGATCGGCGCGGCCTTGCTCGGCACCTTCCAGATCGTGCGCGAGAAATATCACTCGAGCATGATCGTCGAGCACCTGACCCTGATCGATCCACGTGTAGCGGCGCGGGTGCAGAGCGGCGGTTCGGCCTATGGCGGGATCGTCGCCGACCCGGAGTTGCGCAACCTCATGGGTATTCGCAGCCTGGCCACGGCGGCCACCCGTGAGGCGAACGTAATGGCCTACAACGATGTCTTCATGCTGATCGCGATTATCGCGATCCTGACCATGCTCTGGATCTTTACCCGCAGCTTGTGGCTGATGAGCACCACTAAGGCAGCAGCCCCTCCCGTTCAACCCAGCGGCGCTTCTTCATGACCGAACCGACTTCTACCACCACGACCACCAACGCCATCGCCGCGACCCCGGAAGGCACCACGCCCCCCGGCGCCACGGTGACCGAGCCGCGTTCCCTGCGGGTGCGTATCGTCTCGTCCCTGGGCTTTGCCGCGATTGCCATCATCGGTGTGTTGATCGTGCTGTATGCCTGGCAGTTGCCACCGTTCAGCAGCGCGGTGGAGACCACCGAGAATGCCCTTGTGCGCGGGCAGGTGACGATTATCGGCCCGCAGCTCAGCGGCTATGTATTCGAAGTGCCGGTGCAGGACTTCCAGTATGTGAAGGCCGGTGATCTGCTGGTGCGCCTGGACGACCGTATTTATAAGCAGCGCCTGGACCAGGCCCTGGCGCAACTGGCGGTGCAGAAGGCGTCGCTGGCCAATGTGGTGCAGCAACGCAACAGCGCCGAAGCAACTATCAAGCTGCGCCAGGCCGCGTTGGTCGATAGCCAGGCCCAGGCGCGCAAAAGCACCGCTGACTTGCGCCGCAACGAAGAACTGATCAGCGACGGCTCTGTGTCCAAGCGCGAGCTGGACGTGACCCGCGCCGCCAATGCCCAGACCATCGCCGCCGTGGCCCAGGCCCAGGCCAGCCTGGAAATTGCCCGCCAGGACCTGCAGACCGTCATCGTCAATCGCGGCTCCCTGGAGGCAGCAGTGGCGAGTGCCGAGGCGGCGGTGGAGCTGGCACGGATCGATTTGTCCAACACCCGCATCACCGCCCCCCGCGACGGCCAGCTCGGGCAGATCGGCGTGCGTCTGGGGGCCTACGTCAATTCCGGCGCGCAATTGATGGCCCTGGTGCCCAAGCAGCTGTGGGTGATCGCCAATATGAAAGAAACCCAGATGGACAATGTGCAGGTGGGCCAGCCGGTGACCTTCACCGTGGACGCGCTGAACCATCGCAAATTCCATGGCACGGTGCAGCACATCTCACCGGCAACCGGGTCCGAGTTCAGCCTGTTGCAGGCCGACAACGCCACCGGCAACTTCGTCAAGATCGCCCAGCGCGTGCCAGTGAGGATTACCGTGGATCCGGATCAGGCCGAGAGTGAGCGGTTGCGGCCGGGGTTGTCGGTGGTGGTGAGTATCGATACTGCCGGGCGCCTCAAAAACTCACCGCCCTGACACTGACACAGTGCAGAGCAAAATGTGGGAGGGGGCTTGCTCCCGATAGCAGTGGATCAGTCATATCTGTAGTGACTGTCACACCGCAATCGGGAGCAAGCCCCCTCCCACATTTGCTCACCTCTGTTCTGACGTTCGGGTTACAGCACCAAGTGCGGCAACCACAACGACAACGCCGGGATGTAGGTGACGGCGATCAACACCAGAAACAGCACCGCATAGAACGGCAGCAGGGCGGTCACGGTTTTCTCGATGCTGACCTTGCCCACCGCCGCGCCGACGAACAATACCGCGCCCACTGGAGGCGTGATCAAGCCAATGCCGAGGTTGACCAGCATGATCATGCCGAAGTGCACCGGGTCAACGCCGATGCCGAGGATCACCGGCATCAGGATCGGCGTGAGGATCAGGATCAGCGGCGCCATGTCCATTACCGTGCCGAGCAACAGCAGCATGACGTTGATGCACATCAGGATCACGTAGCGGTTGTCCGACAGGGTCAGGAACAATGTGGTGATCTTCGCTGGGATCTGCATCAGGGTCATGATGTAGCCGAAGCTGGCGGCGAAGGCGATGAGGATCATCACGATGGAAATGGTGCGCACCGTGCGGTGCATCAGCTTGGGCAGCTCGCTCCACTTGTAGTCGCGGTAGATGAACATGGTGACGAAGAACGCCCACAGCACCGCGATGGCCGCGGACTCGGTGGCGGTGAAGATGCCTGACAAGATGCCGCCAAGGATAATCACCATGGCCATCAGGCCCCAGAGCGCATCAGCGCAGATTTTCAGCGCCTGCTTGAGCGGGATGACTTCGCCCTTGGGGTAGTTGCGCTTTTTTGCGAAGATCAGGCACAGCACCATCAGGCACGCGCTCATTAAAAGGCCCGGCACCACGCCGGCCATGAACAATGAGGCGATCGACACCGTGCCGCCGGCAGCCAGGGAGTAGAGCACCGAGTTGTGACTGGGCGGCGTCAGCAGCGCCTGTACCGAGCCACTCACGGTCACCGCCGTGGCGAACTCCCGCGGGTAGCCACGGCGTTCCATTTCCGGGATCAGCACCGAACCGACCGAGGCGGTATCGGCCACCGACGAGCCGGAAATCGCGCCGAAAAACGTCGAGGCCATGATGTTGACCAGGGACAGGCCGCCACGCACAAAGCCCACCAGCACCCCGGCAAACGCCACCAGGCGCCGCGACATGCCGCCCTCGGCCATGATTGCGCCGGCCAACACGAAGAACGGAATCGCCATCAGCGAAAACTTGTTCACCCCGCCCGCCACCTGGATCATCAAGGCCTGGAAGGGAATGTCGATCCACCACGCGCCGATCAGCGCCGACAGCCCGAGGGCGTAGGCCACCGGCATGCCAATCAGGATCAGGGCGATAAAGCTGCCCAACAGAATCAATGCGTCCATAGTCAGGCAGCCCCTTCGCTTTCTTCCACCAGGTCGAAGCGCACAACGCGCCGGTTGCTCTGGTCCCCGAGCAGGAGTTTTTCCACCACAAAGATCAGGGTCAGCAGGCCGCCAATGGGGATCGGCATGTAGGTGATGCCCACGCGCAGGGTGGGGATCGCGCTCATGAACTGGTTCCAGGTCGACAGGCACAGCTTGGTGCCCCAGAGGGTCATGAACAGGCAGATGGTGCCCATCAACAGTTGCGAGAAGATGCCGACGATGCGGCGTTGGGCGGGGGGCAGGCGGTCGGTGACCATCGCCACCGACATATGTGCGCCGGCGCGGTAACTGGCGGCGGCGCCGATAAAGGTGAACACCAGCATCAGCAGGATCGCAGTGGGCTCCGGCCAGCTGGAGCCGGTGCCGAGGATGTAGCGAGCGAAGATGCCCCAGGGAATGATCAGCGCCACCCCCAGTACCGAGAGGCCGGCAACCCAGATGCAGGTCATGTAGATACGGTCGTTGATGCGCAGCAGTAGATTCTTCATGGCGTTCACCGTGACCGGGCGCGTCGATGCCGACCGCGCCGGGCCTTATGCAGGGAGCAGGGAGGTTATTGAACGGCGTCGATGCGCTTGATCATGTCTGCATAAGGTGCGCCGTACTTGGCGCGCACCTGGGCGGTGGCATCATAGAAGGGTTTTTTGTCGACGCTGATAAACTCCACGCCGGCCTTCTTGAGTTTCTCTTCGCTGCTGGCGGACTTGGCGTCCCACAGCACGCGCTCGTCGGCCTGGGCGGCCTTGGCGGCTTGCTTGACCATGTCCTGCTGCGCTGGCGTGAGCTTGTTCCAGGTGATTTTCGACATCACGATAGGCTCGGGCAGAATCAGGTGCTCGGTAAGGGTGTAGTACTTGGCGTTCTGGTAGTGGTTATGTTCCAGCAAGGTCGGCGGGTTGTTTTCCGCACCGTCGATGACCCCGGTCTGCAAGGCGCTGAAGATTTCGCCGGTGTCCATTGCGATGCCGTTGGCGCCCATGGCGTTGAAGGCGTCGATAAACAGCGGGTTGCCTTGCACACGGATCTTCATGCCCTTGAGGTCTTCGATCTTACGCACCGGCTTCTTGGTGTAGAGGTTGCGCGTGCCGCCATCCATCCAGGCCAGGGCCACCAGGCCGAACTCGGAGTCGGTGATCTTGGCGAGGATTTCGTCGCCGATCTCGCCATCGATGACCTTGCGCATATGCGCCTGGTCACGGAACACGAACGGCAGGTTGAACACGTTCACATCCGGCACCACCGGGCCGACGATGCCGAGGCTGACGCGGGTCATCTGGACTGCGCCGACCTGGGCCTGTTCGACCACCTCTTTCTCGGAGCCGAGCACACCGCCGGGAAAGTACTTGAAGGTCAGTTCGCCGTTGCTCGCTTTGGTAAGGGCCTTGCCCATGTTTTCTTCGGCGACCACGGTGGGGTAGCCGGCGGGGTGGATGTCGGCAAACTTGATTTCCAACGCGTGGGCGGTGCTGCTGAGGGTGATGAGTGCGACGGCGAGCAAGGTGCGTTTGAAGTCCATGGGGTGTCACTCCTGTCTTGTTATTGTTGTATTCAAGGCACAGCAGTACAGCTAGAGGATGAAGTACGGTTCGGCCAGTCCCTTGACGCCCGGGTTGAGCGCGAATACGCCGCCGGACACCGACTGTTCGCTCGCATCGTCACGAATCGAGGTGACGTACAGGGTGTCCAGGCGGCTGCCGCCAAAGGCGCACATGGTGGGTTTTTTCACCGGTACGCTGAGGGAACGATCCAGGCGGCCCTCGGGGGTGAAACGGTGGATCAGCCCGGCGTCATTGGCGCAGATCCAATAGCAGCCCTCGGCGTCCACGGCAGCGCCGTCGGGGCGGCCGGGGAAGTGGTTCATATCGATAAACACGCGGCGATTGGACGGCGTGCCGGTGTTGGTGTCGTAGTCGAAGGCCCACACCTGCTGCACCTGCGGATGCGAATCCGAGGCGTACATCGTGCGGCCATCGGGGCTGAAGGCCAGGCCGTTGAGGGTGATGAAGCCATCCAGTTGCGCGTGGGGCGCGGCCCCGGACGCATAGCGGTAAAGAATGCCCTTGGCCGCGTTCAAGCCCATGTCCAGCACCATGCTCCCCGCCCAGAAACGGCCCTGGCGATCACAGCGACCATCGTTCAGGCGCATGTCCGGACGCGGGTGTTCGACACCGGCCAAGAGCGTAGTGTCGAGGCTACCGTCATTATGGGTGGTCAGTTCAAAGAAGCCGGTTTCCATGCCTGCCACCCAGTTGCCCACTTGAGTACGTGCGATGCAGGCGAGCATCTGTGGTGCCTTCCACGCGCTGAGGTAACCGGTGGCGGCGTCCCAGCGTTGCAGGCTGCCGTTGGGGATATCCACCCAATACAAGGCGTTTTCTTCGGGCACCCACACCGGGCATTCGCCCACGGCGTTGCGGGCGTCGACAATCAATTCAGCGCTCATGGCCACTCATTCCCTTGGGTTGCTGTGCACTCAGTCACCGAACGGCCCTGCCGCGCAAAAAGCCCCGCCCTGGTAGACCGCGGCCGGGTCATCGGCGGCGACCGGTGGCTGGGCTTCGACCTGGGCGCGGAACATTTCGGAGCTGTCCTTGGGAGCAAAGCCCAGGTGCGCGGCGTAGCGGTTGTTCCACCAGGTGTCGAGGTTCGCCGACATGCCGTACACCACGGTGTGGCCGACGTTGGGCGTATACAGCGCGCGCTCGAGCAACTGGGTCAGGTCATCGAAGCTCAACCAGGTGTGCATCATCCGGCGGTTCTGCGGTTGCGGGAACGAGGAGCCGATGCGGATGCTCACGGTCTCGATGCCGTAGCGGTCGAAGTAGAAACTGGCCATGTCCTCGCCGTAGGACTTGGACAGGCCGTAGTAGCTGTCCGGACGGCGAGGGGAGTGGGCGTCGAGTTGTTCGCCCTGCTTGTAGAAGCCGATCACATGGTTGGAGCTGGCGAAGATTACACGCTTGACCCCATGGCGGCGGGCGGCTTCGTAGATATGGAAAATACCGCTGATATTGGCGCCGAGGACTTCTTCGAAGGAACGCTCCACCGATACGCCGCCAAAGTGCAGGATGGCGTCGACGCCTTCCACCAAGTGGTGCACGGCTTGTTTATCGGCTAGGTCGCAGGGCTGTACTTCTTCGTGAGCGCCGGCAGCGGCGGCCATGTCGGCGATGTCCGACAGGCGCAGGACCTTGGCGTAAGGACGCATGCGTTCGCGCAGGACTTTGCCGAGGCCACCGGCAGCGCCAGTGAGCAGCAGGCGGTTGAAGGGAGCGGGCGTGGTGGTGGTCATGGGTATTCCAGTTTTGTTGTAGGTTGTCGTATGACTATCTTGAAATAGTGTTAGGGATTCCCTGTATTGTCAACGCCCTTCCAGACAAGTGAGATCAAATGTGGGAGGGGCGGTGGCTGACAGACCATCTGCGTCCTTTAGAGCAGTGAAATCGGATAGCTGACAAATATCCGGTTCTCATCAAACTCGTTATTGCTGAAATCCCGGCGCATGGTGGAGTTGCGCCACCGCACGTTGAGGTTCTTCAACGCACCACTTTGCACCGTGTAGGCCAGCTCCGATTCGCGTCCCCATTCCTTGCCATCGGTGATCGCCCCGGTGTGCACGTTACTGCCACTGATATAGCGGTTCATCAGGGTCAGCCCGGGGACGCCGAGCACCACGAAGTTGAAGTCATGGCGCAACTGCCAGGATTTTTCCTTGGCGTTGTCGTAGCTGGCGTTATAGCTGTCGTTGGCCAAGGTGCCGCCACTGGTGCCGTTGACGCGCATCCACACGCTGTCGCCGGTGAGCTTCTGCAGGCCGACGTAGAAGGTGTGGCCGTTGTATCTGGCTGAGAGCAGGGCGGACACGGTCTTGTTATCCAGGTCACCGGCCAGGGCGCTGCCGTCTTCCTTGCCGTTGAAGAAGCCGAGGTTGGCGCCCAGGGTCAAGTCGCCCACAGGTTGGCTGTGGGTGAGGTTGAGGTATTGCTGCTGGTAGATATCGGTGAGTTCGGCGTACCACAGGCCAACCTGGGTGCGTTTGTCATTGAAGGTGTATTCGCCGCCACCGAAGTTGAAACGGTCCGAGGTGAAGGCGGCTTTGCCGTTCATGAACATGTCTTCCATGCTCGCGTCGTTGCGCGGGCTGTTGCCGCGAAATTGGCCGCCGTAAAGGGTCAGGCCGGCAATCTCATTGGACGTGACCTGGCCGCCCCGGAAGGTCTGGGGCAGGGAACGGCCATCATCGGAACGCAGGATCGGCAGCACCGGCATCCATTCGCCCACCTTCAATTCGGTCTTCGACAGCTTGGTCTTCAGCGCCACGCCCAGGCGGCCGAAGTTATCGGCGGGGCGGCCATCGTCATGCACCGGCAGCAACTGGGTACCGGCGGTGCCCTTGCCGCCATCGAGTTTTTGCGAATACAGGCCCAGCACATCGATCCCGAAGCCCACGGTGCCTTGGGTAAAGCCCGACTTGGCGTCGAGAATGAAGTTCTGCGTCCACTCTTCGGCCTTGCCCTGGGGGTTGGTCGGGTTGGTGAAGTTGCGGTTGAAGTAGGCGTTGCGCAGGTTGAGCGTGGCCTTGGCGTCGTCGATAAAACCTTCGGCCTGGACGGCCAGGGGCAGGGTGACGGCCAGGCTACCGAGGCTGATAAGGCCCAGGCGCGCAGAGCAATTGCGGGCGAATTGACTCACAGTGAGGCTCCCTTTCTTTTGTTGTTTTTATTATTTGTTATACGTCGTCGTACAACATTGAGCGGGATATTTACGGGGTTTTTGGGGAGTGTCAAGCAGAAGTTATACGATGACTGGGTATGGCCTGATCTAAAGCGGGCAGGGTCAATGTGGGAGGGGGCTTGCTCCCGATAGCGGTGTATCAGTCACAGATGATATGACTGCTACACCGCTATCGGGAGCAAGCCCCCTCCCACATTTGACCGAGTCAGACTTGGTTTTTTATCCCGCCAGGACCATCGGCGGCAGGGTGCCAAGGAGTGAAACGGCGGCCACAGCGCAGACCCCCAGCAGCCACTCCACCATCACACTGGCCTTCAAGCTGCACAGCCGCTGCTCGCAGCGATCAAGGCGCAACCGGTTCAGCAGCGCCAGCGTCAACATGCCCAGTACCAGCATCACCTTGATCAACAGAATCAGGGCAAAACCACTGAACAACGGCGTGGGCCATAGTTGCCCGGTGAGTACGCGCACGTTGATCAAGCCGGTTACCAGCAAGCCGGCGACCAAGCCATAACCGACGCCGCTGAAGCGTCGCAGCACAGGCTCCAGCCGGTGGTCCTGCGGACGCTTGAGGATCAGCACCAACAACAGCAAACCACCCAGCCAGGCGCCTACACACACCAGGTGCACCACCTGATTAAGGATCAATAATTGCCCACTCAGCCCGTCGAGCATGGCGCCGTGGCCCACAGGTGCCAGGGTCACCAGCAGCAGGCTGATCAGCGGTAAGCGCAAGGCTGGCCAGGGCTTGATCAGCGCGATCACCAGCAGCAGGCTCAGCAGCAGATGCCAGGTCCACACTTGGCCGAAGAAGGTTTTGCCCAGCACCAGTTGGACGGTGGCCGGTTGCAGCGCTGCGTCCCAACTGCCCGCCATGCTGGCGGTGATCAGCAGCAACCACGCCAGGCCGGAACCGAGCCCCACCCAGGCCAGGCCACGGGTGATGCGCAGCAATTGCCGGTCCAGTGCCGGCTGCCTTTGAGTGCCGAGCAGCCAGGGCCTGAACACCCAGGCCCCGAACATTAACAGCACCACGACGAAATGCAGGAAGCGGCACAGCACCAGCAGCGTTGCCATGGGTTATTGGCCGACCTTGAAGCTGTATTCACCGTTGCTCTTGTGGGTGTCGACCGACACCGCGTTCCATACCACTTTGTAATTGCCTGCCGCGAGCGGTGCAGCGGGAGTCACCACCAGGACTTTTTTGTCGGCGTCCGGGGTTTCCAGGCCCTTGATGGCGATTTCGGTGCCGTCCTTGCTCAGGGATACTTTGGTAAAGGTGGCTTCGACGCCCTCGGTAAAGGTCAGGCGCAGGTCTTTCGGCGCGGCGACGCTGCTGTCGGCCGCTGGTTCTGCACTCTTGAGGTGGGCGTGGGCAAACGCTGCCGAAGCGCCCAGCAGGGATGCCAGCAAAGTGACGGTGGTCAGGGCTTTCTTGATCAACATTGTTCAATACCAATCAATGGGAAGGACAAGCAGTGTACGAAGTTTGCACCGCGCCTGTCGCCCCGATCTAGAGCCGATGGTAGTCTTTAGGCCGTGTTGTTGTCAGGGAGCCCTTATGGGCAATCACAAGAGTGGAATTCGTCGGGTCAACGTCGAGAAAATCTTGTTGGCCGCAGAAAAAGTCTTCGCCGAAAAAGGCTATGGCAGCACCGCCATGGCCGACATCGCCGAAGAGGTGCAACTGCCGCGCTCTAACCTGCATTACTACTTCACCACCAAGAGCGAGCTGTACAGCGCGGTGCTGTTCGACCTGCTCGAGCTGTGGAAGCAGGACGCTCTGAGCTTCGAGACCTTCGACGACCCGCGGGTGGTGCTCAGCAGTTATATCCGCGCCAAGATGCAGCGCTCGCGGACGCGACCCTATGGCTCCAAGGTCTGGGCCAATGAAATCATCCACGGCGCGCCGACCCTCGGCGAGGCGTTGGATGAAAGCCTGTACGACTGGGCCAAGATGAAGGAGGCGAAGATTCGCCAGTGGGTGGAAGACAAACGCATCCTGCCGGTGGAGCCTTCGAGCCTGCTGTATATGATCTGGGCCTCGACCCAGCACTATGCCGACTTTGATCATCAGGTGAAGATCCTGAACGACCACCAGCCGTTGTCGGACATGCAGTTCGAGAAGGCGATCCAGACCGTGACCAGTGTGATTTTGCGGGGGATTGGGTTGGAGCCTTGAGTCTTGTCCTGAGGCTGAGGGCCTCATCGGGGGCAAGCCCCCTCCCACATTTGATCAGATTCACATAGATCCACTGTGGGAGGGGGCTTGCCCCCGATAGCGGTCTAAAAGGCCTACACAGCCTCGCGATAAGGATTGCGTGGGTCGTGCGTCCAATTCAAAAACGGCTTGCCGGTGTCCATCGGCACCATCTCGATACAGTCCGCCACCGGGCAGGTGATCTGGCACAGGTTGCAGCCCACGCACTCATCATCAATCACTTCGTACTTATGCGTGCCATCTGCCTGCTTCAAACTGGCGATCGCCTGGTGCGAAGTATCCTCACAAGCAATGTGGCAACGCCCACAGCCGATACACGCCGCCTGGTCAATCTTGGCGATGACCTGGTAGTTGATATCCAGGTACTTCCAGTCTGTAGTGTTACCCACGGCCCGCCCCGAAAATGCCTGCAGACTGGTGTAACCCTGGCTGTCCATCCACCGCGACAGCCCGTCCTTCATCTCGTCCACAATCCTGAAGCCATGCAGCATCGCCGCTGTGCACACCTGCACCGCGCCGCAACCCAAAGCGACGAATTCCGCGGCATCGCGCCAGTTGCCGATACCGCCGATACCGCAGATCGGCAGGCTCTGGGTCTGTGGATCACGGGCAATTTCAGCCACCATGTTCAAGGCAATCGGCTTCACTGCCGAGCCGCAGTAACCGCCATGGGTACTCTGGGTACCGACCATCGGCAGGGCGACCATGCGTTCCAGATCCACGCTGGTAATGGAGTTGATGGTGTTGATCAGCGACACCGCATCCGCACCGCCGCGATACGCCGCCCGCGCCGCCACGCGGATGTCGGTGATGTTCGGCGTGAGCTTGACGATCACTGGCAACGAACAGTAGGTCTTGCACCAGCGCGTTACTTGCTCCACATACTCCGGCACCTGGCCGACGGCGGCGCCCATGCCGCGTTCGGGCATGCCGTGGGGGCAGCCGAAGTTCAGTTCAATGCCGTCGCAGCCGGTGGCCTCCACCAGGGGCAGGATGTTTTTCCAGGATTCTTCAACGCATGGCACCATCAGCGACACGATCAGCGCACGGTCGGGCCAGTCCTTTTTGACCTGGGTGATTTCCCGTAGGTTGATCTCCAGGGAACGGTCGGTGATCAGTTCGATATTGTTGATGCCCAGCACTTCGCGATTGGCGCCGTAATGCGCCGAGTAACGCGACGACACGTTGACCGCCGCGGGGTCTTCCCCAAGGGTTTTCCACACCACGCCGCCCCAGCCGGCTTCGAAGGCGCGGACCACGTTATAGGCTTTGTCGGTGGGAGGCGCGGAGGCCAGCCAGAATGGATTGGGGGCCTTGATACCGGCGAATACAATCGAGAGATCGGCCATTACGCAGCCTCCACATTCAGCATGAGTTGGGCGTGCATGGCCTCGGCGGCCAGCTTGCCATGTTGCACGGCCTGGACGGTGAGGTCCTGGCCGAGGCTGACGCAATCACCGCCGGCATACACGCCAGGGATGCTGGTTCGCAGCTGTTCGTCGACGAAGATGCGCTCGCCCACGCGGTGCAGTTGCTGGGCCAATGGGTCGTGCAGCGCGTCGCCGTCAAACCCTTGGCCGATGGCCTTGAAGATCGCGTCGGCGGCCAGCTCGAAGGTTTCGCCAGTGGGCTGCAGGCGCCCGTTGTCCAAGCGGGTGCGGGCGAAACGCATGCCGCGTACGCGTCCCTGATCATCGAGCAACACTTCTTCGGGTTGGGCCCAGGTCAACAACCGCACCTGATTGGCTTTGGCGATGTCCTGTTCGTGGTGGGTCGCGCCCATGTCTGCCAGGCCGCGGCGGTACACAAGGTTCACATCCCGGGCACCGAGGCGGGCCATTTGCACGGCCATGTCGATGGCGGTATTGCCGGCGCCGAGTACGATGCAGCGGTCGGCCAGGGGCAATTGGCTGAGGTCATCGGCCTGGCGCAGTTCGCGGATGTAGTCGGTGGCGGCGAGTAGGCCCGGGGCCTCTTCGTGGGGTAAGCCGAGCTGTTTGCTGGCGGCCAGGCCGAGGCCGAGGAACACCGAATCGAACTGCTGGTGCAGTTCGCTCAAGCTCAGGTTGTCGCCCAGGCGCTGGCCGTGGCGGATTTCGATGCCGCCGATCTGCAGGAGGAAATCCAGTTCCTTCTGGGCAAAATCATCCACCAGTTTGTACTTGGCGATCCCGTATTCGTTCAGGCCACCGGCTTTTTCCCGAGCTTCGAAGATCACCACGTCATGGCCGTGCAATGCGGCACGATGGGCACAGGCCAGGCCCGCTGGCCCGGCGCCGACTACGGCGATGCGTTTGCCGGTGGGTGCGGCGCGCTGGAACGGGTGTGCGCTGAAGTGCGCGTTGTCGATGGCGTAGCGCTGCAGCAGGCCGATCAGCACCGGGGCGCATTCTTCGGCGTTGTTACGCACGCAGGCTTGCTGGCAGAGGATCTCCGTCGGGCAGACCCGGGCGCAACTGCCGCCGAGGATGTTGGCCGAAAGGATTTTCTGCGCGGCACCCTGGACGTTGTCGGTGTGGATATTGCGGATGAACGACGGAATGTCGATCTCGCTGGGGCACGCATTCACACAAGGCGCGTCGTAGCAGTACAGGCAGCGCGAGGCTTCCAGTTGGGCCTGGCGGGCGTTGAGGGGCGGTGCCAGGTCGGTGAATTGGCTGGCGAGGGTGGCCCCGTCTTCGCGGGGGTGAGGGAGGTGGGTCAGGGTCTGGATCACGGTTGTGGCCTCACGGTTTTTTTTGGATTGCCTCTATGTGGGCATTTTTGTTGGCTGTACTGGCCTCATCGGGGGCAAGCCCCCTCCCACACTGGATCTATGTGAACCCGATCAAATGTGGGAGGGGCGGTGCGACGATTCGACTTGCCCCCGATGGCGGTTTCAGCGCTTCACAGCAACCGGCCTGGAATGCTCCGCCCGCTTGCTCAACTGCTCAAACACCGACGGATACGCCGGCCGCTCCACATAGCGCCCGGCGCCACGTTCGGCGCGCAGGTCGCCATCGGCCCAGACCAGCTTGCCCTGGCTGATGGTATGGCTCGGCACGCCGCGTACGGTCTTGCCTTCGAAGATGTTGAAGTCGACCTGCTGATGGTGGGTCTTGGCGGAAATCGTCCGCGTGCCTTGCGGATCCCACAGCACCAGGTCGGCGTCGGCACCTACGCGCACCGCGCCTTTGCGCGGGTAGAGGTTGAAGATCTTCGCGGTGTTGGTGGAGGTCAGCGCAACGAACTCCTGCATCGACAGGCGCCCTGTGTTGACGCCTTCGTGCCACAGCAGCGCCATGCGGTCTTCGATGCCGGCGGTGCCGTTGGGAATCTTGCTGAAATCGTCACGCCCGGCGGCTTTTTGTTCGGCGCAGAAGCAGCAATGGTCGGTGGCGGTGGTGTGCAGGTTGCCCGACTGCAGGCCGTGCCATAGAGCCTCCTGGTGCCCGCGTGGGCGGAACGGCGGGCTCATCACATAGCCGGCGGCGGTCTGCCAGTCGGGGTGCTGGTAGACGCTGTCATCCAGCAACAAGTGGCCGGCGAGCACCTCGCCGTAGACCGCCTGGCCCTTGCCCCGGGCATAGGTGATTTCATCCAGCGCTTCCTTGGTCGACACATGCACCAGGTACAGCGGAGTACCGATGGTTTCGGCAATACGAATCGCCCGGCTGGCCGCTTCGCCTTCCACCTGGGATGGACGCGACAGCGGATGCGCTTCCGGCCCGGTGATGCCCTGGGCCATCAGCTTGCGTTGCAGGTGGTACACCAACTCGCCGTTTTCGGCATGCACGGTGGGCACCGCGCCCAGCTCCAGGCAGCGCTCGAAGCTGGCCACCAAGGTGTCGTCGGCAGCCATGATCGCGTTTTTGTAGGCCATGAAATGCTTGAAGCTGTTGATGCCGTGATGGCTGACCAACTCGGCCATTTCTTCGCGTACCTGTTCGCTCCACCAGGTGATTGCCACATGAAAGCCGTAGTCGGAGGCGGACTTCTCTGCCCAGCCGCGCCACTGGTGAAACGCTTCCATCAGCGATTGCTGCGGGTTGGGAATCACGAAGTCGATGATCGATGTGGTGCCACCGGCCAGACCCGCCGCCGTACCACTGAAAAAGTCTTCACTGGCCACGGTGCCCATGAAGGGTAGTTGCATATGGGTATGGGGGTCGATGCCGCCCGGCATCAGGTATTGGCCGCTGCCATCGAGTATTTCAATGCCGGCGGGTATATCCAGATCCGTGCCAATGGCGCGAATTAGACCGCCTGCGCATAAAACATCGGCGCGGTAACTTTCATCATGGGTAATAACGGTGGCGCCACGGATCAACAGCGACATGTCGAGTTCCTCACAGGCTTGACCGGCTTGTGCCAGTTCTAAGTGTTGTAATGCTGAACGCCGATGGTCGGTTAATTCCTGTCATCGGTGACAGGAATAGAAACTAGCCCGAGTTTTTGGATTGGGCAAGAAGATTTTTCCTCAGCTTTTTCTGACATTAAGCTGCTGATTTATATGGTAAAAATTATAAATTCACCAAAATGTAGCATTGCCTCACCGTTTTGACGCACTTGACAGGTTCTGCTTATAAGCAACATTTCTTATTGCAAATCAGGCGCTTGAGATATGCCTCTTGACGGCGTCGGAAAATAAAAATAATTGTGTTGCACCAGATTGAGTCCGGACGGTTCGGATAACTTTCCCGTTATGGAGCCTGCTTAACGTGGACAGTTATCAGGATGCAATCTGAAAGTTGAATAACATCAGCACCTTATATAAGCGGTGCGGGTTCAAGTTGGGTTGTCGGCACGGTAATTGAGTGCAGTGGCGGCTGGCAGGAGCCCGTGATGTCATGTTGTTTACGCGGTACTCCGGCCACCTGGACACAACGTGCAGGTGAGCAAAAATAATTTTAAAAACACCGTGGAGCGGCCATGCAACAGAACAGATCGCAAGTCATCGAGCGCAACGGCCTGTACGAACTCGACGCCGGCCCCGACGTCCTCGACAGCCCTCGCTACAACCACGACATGGCACCCACCAAGGTGCAAGAGCGCACTTGGAACAAGTGGCACATCACCGCGCTGTGGGTCGGCATGTCGATCTGCGTGCCCACCTACACTCTGGGCGGTGTGCTCACCGCATATTTCGGGCTGTCGGTGGGCGAGGCGCTGATGGCGATCCTGCTGGCCAATCTCGTGGTGCTGATCCCGCTGACCCTCAACGCGTTTCCAGGCACCAAGTACGGCATTCCGTTTCCAGTGCTGCTGCGTTCGTCCTTTGGCATCCTTGGTTCCAACGTGCCGTGTCTGATCCGTGCGCTGGTGGCCTGTGGGTGGTTTGGTATCCAGACCATGTTCGGCGGGCTGGCGATCCACCTGTTCCTGGGTTCGATTTTCGACGGCTGGAAGGCCCTCGGTGGCACCGGCGAGGTAATCGGTTTCATGATCTTCTGGTGCCTGAACCTGTGGGTGGTGCTGCGTGGCGCAGAGTCGATCAAGCGCCTGGAAACCTTGTCGGCGCCGCTGCTGGTGGCCGTGGGGGTTGGCCTGCTGGTGTGGGCGATGCCGAATGTATCCCTCAGCGAGCTGATGGCGATCCCACCCAAGCGCCCCGAAGGCGCGAGCCTCACCGGCTATTTCATGGCGGGGCTGACGGCGATGGTGGGGTTCTGGGCTACCTTGTCGCTGAACATTCCCGACTTCAGCCGCTACGCCAAGAGCCAGAAAGACCAGATCCTCGGGCAGATTTTCGGCTTGCCGCTGACCATGTTCCTGTTCGCCGCCCTCGGCGTGATCATGACCGCCGCCTCGGTAAAACTGGTGGGGGTCAGTGTCTCCGACCCGGTGACCCTGATAGGCCATATCCAGAGCTCGGTATGGGTGGCCGTGGCGATGGCGCTGATCATTGTCGCCACCTTGTCCACCAACACGGCGGCGAACATTGTCTCGCCCACCAACGACTTCCAGAACATTGCGCCCAAGCTGATCAACCGCACCACGGCGGTGATCCTGACCGGCCTGGTCGGGCTGGCACTGATGGCCCATGAGCTGCTGAAAAAACTCGGCTTGATCGTTTCCGATGTGAGTCTGGAGACCGTGTATTCCAACTGGCTGCTGGGCTATTCGAGCCTGCTGGGGCCGATTGCCGGGATCATGGTGGTGGACTATTTCATTACCCGCAGACAGCAGCTGGACCTGGCGGGGCTGTACCGCGATGACGTGTACCCGGCCTGGAACTGGAGCGGTTTTATCGCCTTTGGCGTGCCGGTGGTGCTGACGCTGCTGTCCCTGGGCAGCGATGCGTTCAGCTGGTTCTACAGCTATGGCTGGTTTACCGGTTCGGCGTTGGGTGGAGTGTTGTATTACGGCTTGAATGCCAAGCGTGCGACCAACCCAGTGGCTGCCAAATCACCGTTGCAGTGAATGTGAAATGCAAACCAAATGTGGGAGGGGGCTTGCTCCCGATAGCAGTCATTCAGCCAATGCATGTGTGACTGGCCCACCGCAATCGGGAGCAAGCCCCCTCCCACATTTGGACCGCGTTCCACCTGTTGCAATCATAAGAAATACAGACTGAGGAGATCCCCATGAACGCTGCTATCGACGTTCTGCAATCGACCCATCAGCACATCAACCGCGACCGTCTGTGGCAGTCGCTGATGGACCTGGCCAAACTCGGCGCCACCCCCAAGGGCGGGGTGTGTCGCCTGGCCCTTACCGACCTCGACCGCAAGGCCCGCGACCTCTTCGTACAGTGGTGCGAAGCGGCCGGTTGCACAGTGACCGTCGACGGCATCGGCAATATCTTCGCCCGCCGCCCGGGCCGTAATCCCGACCTGCCCCCGGTGATGACCGGCAGCCACATCGACACCCAGCCCACCGGCGGCAAGTTCGACGGATGCTTTGGTGTGTTGGCCGGTGTGGAAGTGTTACGCACGCTCAACGATTTAAAGATCCAAACCGAGGCGCCGCTGGAAGTGGTGGTGTGGACCAACGAAGAAGGTTCGCGTTTCCCGCCGTGCATGATGGGCTCCGGGGTGTTCGCCGAGAAGTTCAGCCTGGCCGATACCTTGGCCAAGGTCGATGTAGATGGCGTCAGTGTCGGCGAGGCATTGAACGCGATTGGCTACGCGGGCACCCGTCCTGAGAGTGGGCATAAGGTCGGTGCCTATTTCGAGGCCCATATCGAACAGGGGCCGATCCTGGAGGATGAAAAGAAAACCATCGGCGTGGTGCTCGGCGCCCTGGGGCAAAAGTGGTTCGACCTGAAACTGCGTGGCGTGGAAGCCCATGCGGGGCCGACACCGATGCATCTGCGCAAGGATGCCCTGGTGGGCGCGGCGGCGGTGGTGGCAGCGGTGAATGCGGCCGCGCTGGGGCACCAGCCGCATGCATGCGGTACCGTGGGTTGCCTGCAGGCGTATCCGGGCTCGCGCAACGTGATTCCCGGTGAAGTGCGCATGACCCTCGACTTCCGTCACCTGGAACCTGCGCGGTTGGATTCGATGATTGCCCAGGTACGCCAGGTGATCGATGACACCTGTGCCAAACATGGGCTGACTTACGAGATGGAACCCACCGCCGATTTCCCGCCGCTGTACTTTGACAAAGGCTGTGTCGATGCCGTGCGCGATGCGGCCAACAGCCTGGGCCTGTCGAACATGGATATCGTCAGCGGGGCAGGGCACGACGCGATCTTCGTCGCCGAGCTGGGCCCGGCGGGGATGATCTTCGTGCCGTGTGAAGGTGGTATCAGCCATAACGAAATCGAGAACGCCACGCCGGATGATTTGGCGGCGGGGTGTGCGGTGTTGTTAAGGGCGATGGTGGCGGCATCAGCAGCCATTGCCAGTGGCAAGCTGGCGGCCTGAAACGCGGTAAAAATGTGGGAGGGGGCTTGCTCCCGATAGCGGTGTGTCAGGTACATGTGTATTAACTGAACCACCGCTATCGGGAGCAAGCCCCCTCCCACATTTGAATTGCGCCGCTACAACCAGATGGCATCCCACAGTGGGTAGTCGCCAATGCGCTCGACCAACCCCGCTCGCAATGGATTGGCCACCACATACCGTGCCATTTTCACCAAGTCATCTTCCTTGCGCAGGGCACGGTCATGGAAGCTCTCCTGCCACAACCGCCCCTTACGGCCGCTTGCACCATTCACGGTGCGCGTGCTTTTCGATTTCACCTGACATATCAAATCCGCCAGCGAGCCTTTTCGCAGCTCGATGATCCAATGAAAGTGGTCGGGCATGGTCACCCATGCCAGAGAGTTCGCCAGCCCTTGGTACTGGGCGACGCGAAATTGCCAGACCACCAGGCGACCGAGATAAAAGTCGCTGAAGATGGGTAGGCGTTCATAGGTGTTGGTGGTGATGAGGTAGATGCGATTCGGCTCGCTGAATCGACCGATGCGCAGGCGGTGTGAAGCCGGTAGATTTGCCATTCCCTGGCCCTCTCAGATAGGTCTACAGAGGCTAGGTCGCAGAGCAAGAAGCTGGTGGGCAGGCTTTTGGCAGGATGTGTCTGGAAGGACGCTATCGGGAGCAAGCCCCCTCCCACATTGGCTCTGCGGTGTTTGTACTTTATGTTTCTGGCGCAGGTCCCTTGTGGGAGGGGGCTTGCTCCCGATAGCGATGTTTCAATCACAGCATCATTGACTGACTCACCGCCATCAGGAACAGAATGATGTCAGGCCCCAGGCTGCCAGCCGCCGCCGAGTGCGGTCACAAGTCCCACACTCGCCTGCAACTGCCGCGTCTGCACTGCCTGCAATGTCCGCTGCGCCTGCAACGCTGCCGTCTGGGCGGTGACCACATCCAGGTAACTCACGGCCCCGGCCTGATAGCTGTTCATCGCCAGGGCTTGGGTATGCCGTGCCGCATCCGCCGCCGCTTGTTCATCCTGCGCTTGCTGCTGCAAATCCCTTAGCTGGCCCAGGTTATCTTCGACCTCTCTCACGGCTTTCAACACCTGACTACGGTACTGCGCCGATGCCTCTTCAAACTCGGCCCTGGCTTGGCGTTCGTTGGCACTCAACCGCCCGCCATCAAAGATTGGCAGATTCACCAGCGGCCCCAGCGCCCAATAGCGATTGCCTGCAGACAGCAGGTTACCCACGCCTTGGGTTTGCCCGCCAATCAACCCGGTCAGGCTGAAATCCGGATACCACGCGGCCTTGGCCACGCCGATATTCGCGTTGGCCGCAAACACCCGTCGTTCCGCCGCGGCGATATCCGGGCGGCGTTGCAGCAGGTGGCTCGGCAACTGCGACGGAACCCCTGGCAACGCAAGCAACTGCGGGCTGGGCGGCAATGAAAAATCGCTGGCCGCCACCCCCACCAATTCACCAATGGCATGCTCGGTCAGGTTGCGTTGCCCACGCACTTCATCGCGTTCGGCCTTGGCTTGCGCCAGTTGGTTTTGTGCGCGGGTCAGGTCCAGCTCCGAAGCAATCTGGCCTTCATAACGGTTGCGGGTCAGTTGTAGCGCCTGGCGGAAGTCCTCCAGTGAGCTGTCGAGTATCCGGCCCTGTGCATCCAACCCATTGAGCTGCACATACAAGCTCGCCAATTGATGTTGAAGGCTCAATCGCGCCACCGCCAGGTCATCCGCGGACGCTTGCGCCTGGGCATCTCCGGCAGCCACCTGGTTGCGGATTTTGCCCCACAGGTCGAGGTCATAGCTCAGGGAAAAGCCGGCGGTGTTGCTGTTGTACACCGACGGCTGCGTGCTCCCCCGCAACGGTCGCGAATCCGATTGTCGCTGGCGCAGCGGTTGTGCACTGGCGGCGATTTGCGGGAACAGGCCGGCATGCAACTGGCTGGCATACGCTTGGGACGCGTCGAAATGCGCCAGCGCTGCCGCCAGGTCGGGGTTGGCCTGGAGCAGGCGCTGTTGCAGGTTATCCAGGGTTGGGTCGTTGTAGAGCTTCCACCATTCGGGCGCCAATTGGTCGGAAGGTTGTGCGCTGTGCCACGGGCCGTCGCTGGTCTGTTCGCGGTAATGAGTCGGCAGGTCCACCCTTGGCATTGTGTAGGTGGGCGCCATCGAGCACCCCTGCAATGCCAGCAGCATCAGTGCGGCGAGGGGTTTAAGCCTTGGGCGCATGGGCACCTCCGGAGGCGTCAGCCAGTTGCACCGGGTCGCCTTCGCGCAGGGCGTCAGGCGGGTTGTCGATGATGCGGTCGGCGGGCTTCAGGCCTTGGTCGATCACCAGGCGTTCGCCCAGGTCGAGGCCGATATGAATGGCTTGCAAGTGCACATGATTGTGCTTGTCCAGCACCGCAACCTGGGTGCCCTGGGCGCGGAAGATCAAGGCGCTGGCCGGGATGCTCACGCCATGGGTATCGGCCGGGATCGGCAGGGTGGCTTCGGCGTAATCGCCGGGCAGCAGTTCGCCGTTGGGGTTGTCGGCGACGAACTGGGCAAGCAGGGTGCCGGAGCGGCGGTCGATGGCGGTGGAGTCACCGATCAGGCGCGCCTTGAAGTGCTCGCCAGGGTGTTCGGGCACGGTCAGCTCGGCTTCCAGGCCAGGATGGATCACCGCTGCATAGTTCTGCGGCACCGGCACATACAGGCGCAACTGGTGAGTGTCGGCAATGTTGAACAGCTCAGGGTCGCTGTCGGTATCGGCCTTGATCAACTGGCCGATATCGGTGTTGCGCGCAGTAATGGTGCCGGCGAATGGCGCCCGAATGGTCTTGTAGCTTTCCAGCGCCGACAGTCGCGCATAGTCGGCAGCGGCGGCCTGGGCGTTGGCCTTGGCCGCCGCGGCGTTGGAGGTTTTTTCATCGGCCTCCTGGCGCGATACCGAGTGGCTGGCCAGCAGGTTTTGCCAACGGGTCGCGCTGGTGGCGGCCAGGCGCGCATTCGCTTGTTGTTGGATCAGCCGCGCATGGGCCTGGGCTAGTTGTTGATCAAGGTCGGGGCTGTCGATTTCGGCGAGGATCTGCCCGGCCTGGACCTGGCTGCCGATGTCGACTTTCCAGTCCTTCAAGTAACCGCTGACCCGCGCATGGATCGGCGCCTTGCTCCAGGCCTCGAGGTGCGCGGGCAGGCGCAGGGTATCGCCGGCGGCGTTCTGCTTGGGTTGAAACACCATCACTTGGGGGATGGCGGCGGCCTCGGTCCAGGCAGTGACCGATTGTTCGTGCAGCGTGCGAGCGTGCAGGCCGCTGGCGACCAACAGGGCGGCCAACGTCAGGCCGCCGGCACCCATGAGCATCAGACGCTTGCGCGAGGGTTTTTGATCAGACGACATGTGCGGTTTCTCCAGCTGCAGCGCGAGTAGGGTGACGACCGTGGACCAGGCTGAAGACCACGGGAACAAACAACAGGGTGGCGAGGGTGGCGAAGATCAGTCCGCCGATCACCGCACGGCCGAGCGGGGCGTTTTGCTCCTCGGAAATCGCCAGGGGCAGCATGCCGATGATCATCGCCAGAGCGGTCATGCACACCGGGCGGAAGCGTGTGTAGCCCGCCTCAAGCGCCGCCTTCAATGCATCGCCATGTTCGGCCAGGCGTTCACGGCAGAAGCTCACCACCAGGATCGAGTTGGCGGTAGCCACGCCCATGCACAAGATGGCTCCGGTAAGGGCCGGCACCGACAACGAGGTGCCGCTGAGGAACAGCATCCACACGATGCCTGCCAGTGCGGCCGGCAAGGCCGTGATGATCACGAAGGGATCGGCCCAGGATTGGAAATTGACCACGATCAGCAGATAGATCAGCACCACCGCGCCGAGCAAACCGAAACTCAAGCCACTGAACGCCTCATGCAGCGCATCGATCTGCCCATGCAGGCTGATCGTCGCGCCCTTGGGGCGCATGGCGGCGGTGTCATCCAGGACTTTTTGCACGTCGCGGGCGACGCCGCCGAGGTCGCGGCCTTGTACGTTGGCATACAGGTCCAGGGTGGGTTCGATGTTGTAGTGGGTGACCACCGCCGGGCTTTGCACACGGGAAATGGTGGCCACGCCGCCAAGGATCTGCGACTGGCCATCGGCGCCGGTCACCGGCAGCGCTTCCAGGGACGGCAAGCTGTCGAGGCGGTATTGCGGGGTGGCAGCGACAATGGAATAGGACACGCCATTGGCCGGGTTAAGCCAGAAGGTCGGTGCGGTTTGCGAGCTGCCTGCGAGGGAGGCGACCATGCTGTTGGTGACGTCGCGCTCGGTGATGCCCAGGCCATTGGCGCGCATGCGGTCGACATTCACCTGCAATGAGGGATAGCCAGTGGACTGCTGGATACGCAGGTCGGCGATGCCCGGCACATGTTGCAGGCGCCGCTCCAGTTCCACGGCGTAGGCGCGGTTTTCTTCATCGCTGCGCCCGGAGATTTTTACATCCAGCGGGGCCGGCGCGCCGAAGTTGAGGATCTGGCTGCTGATGTCGGCCGGCAGGAAGGCGAAGTGGCTGCCGGGGAAACTCTGCGGCAGGGCTTCACGCAGTTTTTTCACGTAGTCGGCAGTGGGCGCATGGTCTTTTTTCAGGGTGACCTGGATGTCGCCATCTTGCGGGCCAATGGTGCCGCTGCTGCTGTAGGCCATGTCGATGCCGCTGAGCGGGATGCCGATATTGTCGACGATGGTGTCCAGTTCTTCGGCGGGGATCACTTCACGGATCCGCGCTTCGATGCGGTCGAAGGCCGCGGCGCTTTCCTCGATGCGCGTGCCCAGCGGCAAACGCACGTGCAGCGCCAGGGCTCCTGCATCGGTGGCTGGGAAAAAGTCCTGGCCCAGGCTTGGCAGTAGCAGGAATGACGCGAGTACACAGGCCAGAAAACCCACGATAAAGCGCTTGCGATGACCCAGGGCCAACGTCAGCAAGCCATAGTAGGTGTCGCGGATATTCGAGAAGTGGCGCTCGAAACCTTGCTGGAAATTCAACACGGCTTGCAGCGCGGCATTGCGCGGCTGCTTGTGCTGCTCACCTTCATGGTGGTTGATGAACGCATCTTCAGGATGATGCCCAACACCTGGCTCCGGTGTGTGCGGCTTGAGCAGAAACATCGCCAGTGTCGGCACCAGGGTGCGCGAGAGGATGAACGAACTGGCCATGGCGAAGATCACCGCCAGGGCCATCGGCCGGAACAGATAACCGGCGATGCCTTGCAGCAAGAACATCGGCACGAACACGATGCAGATGCACAGCAGCGAGACGAACGCAGGGCCGACGATTTGTGCGGCACCGTCGAGGATCGCAGCCTTCACCGCCTTGCCTTGTTCCAGGTGCCAGTTGATGTTTTCGATGGTCACCGTGGCGTCGTCCACCAGGATCCCCACCGCCAACGCCAGCCCGCCGAGGGTCATCACGTTGAGGGTTTGCCCGCTGACCGCCAGCAGCGCAATGGCCGACAGTACCGCCAGGGGAATCGACGCGGCAATGATCAGGGTCGAGCGCCAGCTGCCGAGGAACAGCAGAATCATCGCGCTGGTCAGCAACGCGGCGATGATGCCTTCCTGGGCCACACTGCCCACCGATTGCTTGACGAACACCGAAGCGTCACCCAGCAGCGAGGTTTTCAGTGAAGGCGGCAGGGTTTCGTTGATGCGCGGCAGCATCTGGCGGATGCCGTCGATGATCGACAGGGTGGAGATGCTGCCGTTTTTCAGCGCCGGCATCAGTACGGCGCGATGACCGTCGACGCGCACGATGTTGGTCTGTGGTGGCGAGCCGTCGCGCACGTGGGCCACTTGGCCGATGGTGATCAGCGCACCATCGACGGTCTTGATCGGCAGGTCGTTGAGCTCATCGATCGCCTTGGGGCTGTTGTTGAGCAAAATCGTGTATTCGTTGGGGCCGAGCTTGGCGGTGCCCACCGGGATGATCTGGTTCTGCAACGCCAGGGCATTGCCCACGTCCTGGGCCGATAAGCCTTTGGCGGCCAGGGCCTGCGGGTCAAGGTCGAGGGTGATCTGCCGTTGCTTGCCGCCCATCGGCGTGGGCATGGCCAGGCCGGGCAGGGCGCTCAGGGGCAGGCGGATATTGTTCTGTACCAGGTCGCGGATCCTGGCTTCGGACAGACTGGGGCTGGAGAACGCCATTTGCAGGATCGGCACCGTGGAGGCGCTGTAGTTGAGGATCAGCGGCGGGGTAATGCCCGGTGGCATCTGCTTGAGCACGGTTTGTGACACCGCCGTGACCTGGGCGTTGGCGGTGCGGATATCGACGCCGGGCTGGAAGAAGATCTTGACGATGCCCATGCCGGGCAGCGATTGCGATTCGATATGTTCGATGTCGTTGACGGTGGTACTCAAGGAGCGTTCGTAGGTGTAGATCACCCGCCCGGCCATGGCGTCCGGGGACAGGCCGTTGTATTGCCAGACCACGGCGACCACCGGGATACCGATATCGGGGAACACATCAGTAGGCGTGCGCAGGGCCGCCATGGGCCCGATGATGCAGATGAATATGGCCAACACGATGAACGTGTACGGCTTTTGCAGTGCGGTCTTTACCAGCCCGAGCATGCGTGAGTCTCCGAGAAAAGCAGGGTTGCAAACCCCGGCAGTCTTGCCCGACCCACCTAACACGCACCTTTCAGCCAGGTGAAGGAAGATTTAGTTAACGGCTGAAGATCGTTTCATATGTATTCATTTGTTCTACAAAGGCGGGCTGATCAAGCTTGTCAGCCATCGGATACCCCCTTTTTTTGATGCCTTTGGAGCCCTGCCATGTCACTTAAACCACTGTTGTTGATTCCCGCACTTGGCGTTGTATTGTTGCTCTCGGCCTGCGCCGGTCCAATCCCCAAGGCTGACCCCAGCGAAGCCTGGATCGGCTTGAAGGAAGAAGCGCCGAATGACCTGATGGCTGAACGGGTCGACGGCAAGCGCGTGGATGATGGCCGCTATTTGAAGTGACCCCGGGGGACCATCGCCTGGATGTAACGTTATTTGAAGAGGAGCCAGGCGACGACAACCAGCAGGATTGCCAGGGCCGGATCGAGTACAAGCATTTCAAGGCAGGTGAACACTACACCCTGGTGGAGTCGAGCCTGGGCACCACAGTGCGTGCAACCCTAGAGGATGGGCACGGCAAGGAAATCGCGGCGACCCAGGACTTCAATTGCATGCCGGGTTAGGCGTGATGCGCCGTCGCCTTGGAAGGCTTGGCGGGGGCTGCGGGTTTAACCTGGGGGTGATGATGCCGGCGGGTCACGCGCATTACGCCCCACAGCATGGCGGCGGCGACCGCCAGCCAACCACAGATCAACAGGAAAATCGTCGTAGCAAGGCTCATTCGGGCCTCCTTTCGCCCCTTGGGGCACACACAGTCTTCTCAATGGACAGTCTAGCTACACGGCGGTTGCGTGCTATTGACCAATGGTCGAGTCTGTCCAACTTCTTTGCTCTATCAGCAAGGCTTTACTAGCTCAGTGGGCTATACCCACGTCGCAGAGCGCCCTATGATCGGGGCCTTCACCGGCAGTTGATCAAGAGAGTCAAAAAATTGTGTACACGGTCGAACATTAGAACCTCACTGCTGCTGGCCGTTACCCTGGGGCTCGTGGCCTGTTCCAGCCAGCCCTCGAAACTGCCTGGCCTGCCAGAGCGCGTCGAACTCAACGGCGTGCCGACCTTCCGCAGCGAGGCTTATCAGAGCGGTCCTACGGCATTGGCCAGCATGCTGTCGCAACAAGGCATTGTCATGACACCCGGGCTTTTGGATAAACCGCTGCGTCTTCCTGGCGCTGAGGCGGGTCTTGAACGCAACATGCAGGTATTGGCCCGTGAATACGGGCTGATGGTCTACCCGCTGGATGCCAAGCTGCCTGCGCTGCTTGCCCAGGTGGCGGCAGGTTACCCGGTAATGGCGCGAATCAACTCCAGCTTCTGGTCCGGGGCGCGCTATGTCGTGGTGGTGGGGTTCAACCAGCAGAAGAGTACGGTGTTGCTGCGTTCCGGGAACGAGCGCCGATTGACCATGGGGTTCAGTGACTTCGAGTCGGCGTGGAAGAGTGCGGGGCACTGGGCCATCCTGACTCAGCGGCCGAGCCAGTTGCCGGCGAATGTGGATGCGCAGCGCTGGCGTGATGCGGCGAATGCAACGGCCCAGGCGGGGCAGGAGCAAGCGGCAGCGCAGGCGCTCAAGGTCCTGGCAGAGCGCAAGTAAAAATGTGGGAGGGGGCTTGCTCCCGATAGCGGTCTATCAGGATAAGTTTTATAGCCTGGCACACTGCTATCGGGAGCAAGCCCCCTCCCACATTTGGTTTGCGGTGCTTCAGTAATGCTGGTGAGGTTAGCGGCGAACCTCTACCGCATTCCCCCGGTTCTTCAGATTCTTGTCAGCCTTGTAGCGCAACGCTACGTCCGGCACCGCGCCGCCTTTGCCGGTCTCGACCCAGCTGCGAATGCGGCTGGCGTCGGCAAAATGGGTGAACTTGCCAAAGGCATCCAGGATCACCAGCGAAACCGGGCGGTTGCCCATGCTGGTCACCAGCACCAGGCAATGCCCGGCCTGGTTGGTAAAGCCGGTCTTGGTCAGCTTGATGTCCCAGTTGGCGCGGTTGATCAGGTGGTCGGTATTGGAAAAGCCCAAGGTGTAATTGGGTTTGCGGAACGCCACAGTTTTTTCCTTGGTGGTGCTCAGTTGGCTCAGCATTGGAAATTTGCGCGCATAAGCCAGTAGCTTGCTCAGGTCGCGGGCGGTCGACACGTTATGAATCGACAGGCCAGTGGGCTCAACATAGTGGGTGCTGGTCATGCCCAGGGCCTTGGCCTTGGCGTTCATTGCCGCGATGAAGGCCGCGTAGCCACCCGGATAGTGGTGGGCCAGGCTTGCCGCAGCGCGGTTTTCCGAGGACATCAGCGCGATCAGCAGCATCTCCTTGCGTGGCATCTGGCTGCCGATCTTTACCCGCGAGAACACGCCTTTCATCTCTGGCGTGTCAGTGATGTTGATGTCGATGTACTCGTCCATGTTCTGCTTGGCTTCGAGGACGATCAGGCCGGTCATCAGCTTGCTTACCGAAGCGATGGGTACTACCACGTCGGGGTTGCTGGAATAAATGACTTTATTGGTCTGCAAGTCGACCAGCATGGCGCTGCCGGAGGCAATTTGCAGCTTGGAGGCGTCACGCGGGGCCAGGGTGGATTCGGCGGCGTGGGCGAAGGTGCCTGTGAAAGCGAAAAACAGGCTGACAATAGAGAGACGAATTTTCACGCGGATGAACTCGCTAAAAAGTAAGAAATACCGTCTGGGAACGGGTTTTATGATAAATGGCGTTACATTTTAGGAGTATGGATGAAGAACTGTCGAATGTTCTTCTAGAACCAGACGAAAGTGCTTAAAAACTAACAAAAAAAAGTTTTTTCGCGGGCAATAAAAAGCCCCGCGATAAGGCAGGGCTTCTTCATTACGCCTGGTTATTAACCGTGCAGGCTTTCCGCAGCGTACAGGGTATTTTCCAGCAGGCAGGCCCGGGTCATCGGGCCGACACCGCCGGGTACCGGCGTAATCCAGCCGGCGCGGGGCAGGGCGGTTTCATACACCACGTCGCCAACCAACTTGCCGTCGTCCTGGCGGTTGATGCCCACGTCGATGACGATGGCGCCTTCCTTGATCCATTCACCTTTGACCAGCCCTGGCTTGCCGGCGGCCACTACCACCAGATCGGCACGGCCGACATGACCGGCCAGATCCTTGGTGAAACGGTGGGTAACAGTCACAGTGCAACCGGCCAGCAGCAGCTCCATGGCCATCGGGCGACCGACGATATTGGATGCGCCGACGATAACGGCATCGAGGCCGTACAGGTCGACTCCGGTGCTTTCCAGCAGGGTCATGATGCCTTTGGGTGTGCAGGGGCGCAGCAGCGGGATGCGCTGGGCCAGTCGGCCTACGTTATAAGGGTGAAAACCGTCGACGTCTTTGTCCGGGCGGATACGCTCCAGCAGCTTGGAGGCGTCCAGATGCTCGGGTAATGGCAGTTGGAGCAGGATGCCATCGATCGCCGGGTCTTCGTTGAGGCCATCGATCAGGTCGGTAAGGGCCTGCTGGGTGGTCTCGGAAGGCAAGTCATAGGCCTTGGATATAAAGCCGACCTCTTCACAGTCTTTACGCTTGTGCGAGACATAAACCTGAGAGGCAGGATCGCTGCCGACCAGGATCACCGCGAGGCCCGGCGTGCGCAAGCCTTGCTGGCTGCGCTCGGTGACTCGTTTGGCGATCTGCTGGCGCAGGCTGGCGGCGATTGATTTGCCGTCGATAAGTTGTGCAGTCATTACGCGTGATTAACCATCGAGAGGGGGAAGAAAAGTGCGCGCATTCTCGCACGCCAAGGCGCGAGGGCAAAGGCGCTTGGTCTGCAAATTGCCCTAACCCCTTAAATAAAATCAGTTTTTTTCAAAAAAGATTTGACGGGTTTCCGGGGCATCTATACTATTCGTCGCACTTGTCGGGCACAGCCTAGCACTGGTTAAGAAGGTCGAGCAGAATAGTTGTCCTGCAAGGCTGGAAGCACTTAGTTTGTAATCCTCCAAGAGTACAGATTAATAAGGCGCCCGTAGCTCAGCTGGATAGAGCATCCGCCTTCTAAGCGGATGGTCGCAGGTTCGAGTCCTGCCGGGTGCGCCATTAGGCAGCTTTGGCACAAGTAGCGCTATATGGTGGGCGTAGCTCAGTTGGTAGAGCACGGGATTGTGACTCCCGTTGTCGAGGGTTCGATCCCCTTCGTCCACCCCATATTTTGAAAGGCGCCAGATTAATCATCTGGCGCCTTTGCTTTAAGAGCTTCAAGCGCGGATGTGGTGGAATTGGTAGACACACTGGATTTAGGTTCCAGCGCCGCGAGGCGTAAGAGTTCGAGTCTCTTCATCCGCACCAATTAAGCTTTACTTGGCTGTCAGGCCAGTAGGGCTCGACAAAGAAGAAGTGGTTTGGTTTCTTTGTTAACGCAATATGGTGGGCGTAGCTCAGTTGGTAGAGCACGGGATTGTGACTCCCGTTGTCGAGGGTTCGATCCCCTTCGTCCACCCCATATTCGAAAGGCGCCAGATTTAACAGTCTGGCGCCTTTTTTGGTTTCAGGGGTTTGAATATTCGGCGGTTGCAGATACTGGGCCGCATCGGCAGGGCATTTCATCGTATTTGTGTATCTCGATGATGCGCGCTGCTTGCCCGCTCTGTTCGCAGGACGGGTCGTCAGGGAGATGAACGGCTTCGCCTTCTATATATAAGAGGCGGCGCAGGGCCCTGGCGCAATTGGCTGTATTTGTCACCGGGGCGAGGTACATCAGTGCCTTCGTACCGATAAATTGCCGGCGGTTTTCCGGTGTATTTTCAGTAGGGTGACTTCTTGAGTTTGACCCACTAGAATGCATGCCCTTGATTGGGGTCGGAAATGGCCGGCTAACGTCTGTGCAACGAGGAATATCCATGCAAGTTTCTGTTGAAAATACTACTGCTCTCGAGCGCCGCCTGAGCATCACCGTGCCGGCAGAGCGTATCGAGACTGCGGTCAACAAGCGTCTGCAGCAGACTGCCCAGAAGGCCAAGATCGCTGGTTTCCGTCCAGGCAAAGTGCCGATGAGCGAAATCAAGCGTCGTTTTGGTGCCGATGCGCGCCAGGAAGCTGTAGGTGACGTGATCCAGGCTTCCTTCTACGAAGCCGTTGTCGAGCAGAAGCTGAACCCGGCTGGCTCGCCTTCGATCGAGCCTAAGTCCCTGGAAGCGGGCAAGGACCTGGAATACGTTGCCGTATTCGAAGTGTTCCCAGAGTTCGAAGTGGCCGGTTTCGACGGTATCGCCATCGAGCGCCTGAGCGCCGAAGTGGCTGATTCGGACCTGGACAACATGCTGGAAATCCTGCGCAAGCAGAACACCCGTTTTGAAGTGGCCGACCGCGCTGCCCAGAACGAGGACCAGCTGAACATCGATTTCGTTGGCAAGGTTGACGGCGAAGTCTTCGCTGGCGGCTCCGCCAAGGGCACCCAGCTGGTACTGGGTTCCAACCGCATGATCCCGGGTTTCGAGGACGGCCTGGTTGGCGCCAAGGCCGGCGAAGAGCGCGTGCTGAACCTGACTTTCCCTGCTGACTACCAGAACCTGGACCTGGCCGGCAAAGCCGCCGAGTTCACCGTGACCGTCAACAGCGTTTCCGAGCCTAAGCTGCCAGAACTGAACGAAGAATTCTTCGCTCAGTTCGGTATCAAGGAAACCGGCATCGAAGGCTTCCGCACCGAAGTTCGCAAGAACATGGAGCGTGAGCTGCGCCAGGCGATCAAATCCAAGGTCAAGAACCAGGTCATGGACGGTCTGCTGGCCGCCAACCCGATCGAAGTGCCTAAGGCCCTGTTGTCCAACGAAGTGGATCGCCTGCGCGTACAAGCTGTGCAGCAGTTTGGTGGCAACATCAAGCCTGACCAACTGCCGGCCGAGCTGTTCGAAGAGCAAGCCAAGCGCCGCGTTGTGCTGGGCCTGATCGTGGCTGAAGTGGTCAAGCAGTTTGATCTCAAGCCAGACGAAGACCGTGTTCGCGAAATGATCCAGGAAATGGCTTCGGCCTACCAGGAGCCTGAGCAGGTTGTGGCGTGGTACTACAAGAATGACCAGCAGCTGAACGAGGTACGTTCGGTTGTGCTGGAAGAACAAGTTGTGGATACTGTTCTGCAGAAGGCTAAGGTGACCGATAAAGCGGTCTCTTACGAAGAAGCAGTCAAACCGGCGGAAGCAGCACAAGCCGACTGATTGTCCAACTCGTTGGAAATTCAACCATAAGCCAGCCTCGCGCTGGCTTATGCGTTTTCAAGACATGACTATTTGGGAGTAACTGCAGAGCATGTTCCGTAATTCCTATATTCAGCAGAACTCTGATATCCAGGCCGCAGGCGGCCTGGTCCCGATGGTTGTCGAGCAGTCCGCTCGTGGCGAACGCGCCTACGACATCTACTCGCGCCTGCTCAAGGAGCGAGTGATCTTTCTGGTGGGCCCGGTAGAGGACTACATGGCCAACCTGATCTGTGCGCAACTGCTGTTCCTTGAAGCGGAAAACCCGGACAAGGACATCCATCTCTACATCAACTCGCCGGGCGGTTCGGTGACCGCGGGCATGTCGATCTACGACACCATGCAGTTCATCAAGCCAAACGTGTCGACCACCTGTATCGGCCAGGCCTGCAGCATGGGCGCGTTCCTGCTGACCGCAGGTGCCGAGGGCAAGCGTTACTGCCTGCCGAACTCGCGTGTGATGATTCACCAGCCACTGGGCGGTTTCCAGGGCCAGGCGTCGGATATCGAAATCCATGCCAAGGAAATCCTCTTCATCCGCGAGCGTCTCAACACGCTGATGGCCAAGCACAGCGGGCGCACTCTGGAAGAAATCGAGCGCGATACCAACCGTGACAATTTCATGAGCGCTGAAGCCGCGAAAGAATACGGGTTGATCGACGCAGTGATCGACAAGCGCCCCGCTTAATTAAGCCGCTCAAAATAGGGCTGGTCGGCATGTCCGACCACTGGCGGGCTTGAAAAAGCCCGCATAAGCCTTCATCTTGTGTTGCAAGCCTATCGGATTTGGATCGAACGAATGACTGACACCCGCAACGGCGAGGACAACGGCAAGCTGCTCTATTGCTCCTTCTGTGGCAAAAGCCAGCATGAAGTACGCAAATTGATTGCCGGCCCCTCGGTGTTTATCTGCGACGAATGCGTCGACCTGTGCAATGACATCATCCGCGAGGAGGTGCAGGAAGCCCAGGCCGAGAGCAGCGCGCATAAATTACCTTCGCCGAAAGAAATCAGCGGCATCCTTGACCAGTATGTGATTGGTCAAGAGCGTGCAAAGAAGGTTCTGGCCGTAGCGGTGTACAACCACTACAAGCGCCTGAACCAGCGTGACAAGAAAGGCGACGAAGTCGAACTCGGCAAGAGCAACATCTTGTTGATCGGTCCTACAGGCTCGGGTAAAACCCTGCTTGCAGAAACCCTCGCTCGCCTGTTGAACGTTCCGTTCACCATTGCCGACGCCACCACCCTCACCGAGGCTGGCTACGTGGGTGAAGATGTCGAGAACATCATTCAGAAACTGCTGCAGAAGTGTGACTACGACGTAGAAAAGGCCCAGATGGGTATTGTCTATATCGACGAAATCGACAAGATTTCGCGCAAGTCCGACAACCCGTCGATTACCCGGGATGTTTCCGGTGAAGGCGTGCAGCAGGCCCTGTTGAAACTGATCGAAGGCACGGTTGCTTCCGTACCGCCCCAAGGCGGCCGCAAGCACCCGCAGCAGGAATTCCTTCAGGTTGATACGCGTAACATCCTGTTCATCTGCGGCGGTGCATTCTCTGGCCTGGAGAAGGTTATCCAGCAGCGCTCCACCCGTGGCGGCATTGGTTTCGGCGCGGAAGTGCGCAGCAAGGAAGAAGGCAAGAAGGTGGGTGAGTCCCTGCGTGAAGTCGAACCTGACGATCTGGTCAAGTTCGGTCTGATCCCGGAATTCGTTGGCCGTCTGCCGGTCCTGGCCACGTTGGACGAGCTGGATGAGGCTGCTCTGATTCAGATCCTCACCGAGCCGAAAAACGCCTTGACCAAGCAATACGCCAAGCTGTTCGAGATGGAAGGTGTAGACCTCGAGTTCCGTACCGACGCACTCAAATCGGTGGCCAAACGGGCACTGGAGCGCAAGACCGGTGCACGTGGCCTGCGTTCGATTCTCGAAGGCGTGCTGCTCGACACCATGTACGAAATCCCCTCGCAGTCCGAGGTGAGTAAAGTGGTGATCGACGAAAGCGTTATAGAAGGCAAGTCCAAGCCACTGTATATCTACGAAAACAGTGAGCCGGCTGCCAAGGCTGCGCCAGACGCGTAAGCGTCCAGCGGTACAAGCAAGGGGCCTTCAGGGGCCCCTTGTTTTTTTGGGGTGGTTTCTCAAGGCAGTGGTTAAATTCGCGGTTATTCATGCGTTTAACTGCTGGCATTGAGCTTGTTTTTTTTGCATCGAACCCCCATCTTGGTTTCAAGCTTACTTTTCAACTGTCATAGAGGCGAAATCATGAAGACAACCATCGAATTGCCTCTCCTGCCGTTGCGTGATGTCGTCGTCTATCCGCACATGGTTATCCCGCTGTTCGTGGGGCGCGAGAAGTCTATCGAAGCCCTCGAGGCCGCGATGACGGGCGACAAGCAAATCCTGCTGTTGGCCCAGAAGAATCCAGCTGATGATGATCCAGGCGAAGACGCCCTGTATCGCGTCGGCACCGTTGCGACTGTATTGCAATTGCTCAAGTTGCCCGATGGTACCGTCAAGGTACTGGTAGAAGGCGAGCAGCGCGGCGCGGTAGAGCGTTTCATGGAGGTGGACGGCCACCTGCGCGCCGAAGTGGCGCTGATTGAAGAAGTCGAGGCCCCGGAGCGTGAGTCCGAGGTGTTTGTACGCAGCCTGCTCTCACAGTTCGAGCAGTATGTGCAGTTGGGCAAGAAAGTCCCGGCTGAAGTCCTGTCTTCCCTCAACAGCATTGATGAGCCAAGCCGTCTGGTCGACACCATGGCGGCGCACATGGCGCTGAAAATCGAGCAGAAGCAAGACATCCTCGAAATCATCGACCTGCCGGCACGTGTCGAACATGTGCTGGCGCTGCTCGATGGCGAAATCGACCTGTTGCAGGTCGAGAAGCGCATCCGCGGCCGCGTGAAGAAACAAATGGAGCGCAGCCAGCGCGAGTACTACCTGAATGAGCAGATGAAGGCCATTCAGAAAGAGCTCGGTGACGGTGAGGAAGGCCACAACGAAATCGAAGAGCTGAAAAAGCGTATCGACGCCGCTGGCCTGCCGAAAGACGCCTTGACCAAGGCCACCGCTGAGCTGAACAAGCTCAAGCAGATGTCGCCGATGTCGGCCGAAGCCACCGTGGTGCGCTCCTATATCGATTGGCTGGTACAGGTGCCGTGGAAGGCCCAGACCAAGGTGCGCCTGGACCTGGTCCGTGCCGAAGAGATCCTCGATGCCGACCACTACGGCCTCGAAGAGGTCAAGGAACGCATCCTCGAGTACCTCGCCGTACAAAAGCGCGTGAAGAAAATCCGCGGCCCGGTGTTGTGCCTGGTCGGCCCTCCAGGTGTAGGTAAAACCTCCCTGGCGGAGTCGATTGCCAGCGCCACCAACCGCAAGTTTGTGCGCATGGCGCTGGGCGGCGTGCGTGACGAGGCGGAAATCCGTGGTCATCGCCGTACCTACATCGGTTCGATGCCAGGAAGATTGATTCAAAAGATGACAAAAGTGGGTGTGCGCAACCCGCTGTTCCTGCTCGATGAAATCGACAAAATGGGCAGCGACATGCGTGGCGATCCTGCGTCGGCGCTGCTTGAAGTCCTCGATCCAGAGCAGAATCACAATTTCAACGACCATTACCTGGAAGTCGACTACGACCTGTCCGACGTAATGTTCCTGTGCACCTCCAACTCCATGAACATTCCGCCAGCGTTGCTGGACCGGATGGAGGTGATTCGTCTGCCGGGCTACACCGAAGACGAGAAGATCAACATCGCGGTCAAATACCTCGCGCCCAAGCAGATTTCAGCCAACGGCCTGAAGAAGGGCGAGATCGAATTTGACGTCGAGGCGATCCGCGACATCGTGCGTTACTACACCCGCGAGGCCGGCGTGCGGGGCCTCGAACGCCAGATCGCGAAGATCTGCCGCAAGGCGGTCAAGGAACACGCCCTGGAAAAACGCTTCTCCGTGAAGGTGGTGGCTGACTCCCTGGAACACTTCCTGGGTGTGAAGAAATTCCGCTACGGCCTGGCCGAGCAGCAGGATCAGGTGGGGCAGGTGACTGGCCTGGCGTGGACCCAGGTGGGTGGCGAATTGCTGACCATCGAAGCCGCGGTAATTCCGGGCAAAGGCCAATTGATCAAGACCGGCTCCCTGGGTGATGTGATGGTCGAATCCATTACGGCCGCGCAGACCGTGGTGCGCAGCCGCGCCCGCAGCCTGGGCATCCCCCTGGACTTCCACGAGAAGCACGACACCCATATCCACATGCCGGAAGGGGCGACCCCGAAGGACGGCCCCAGCGCTGGCGTAGGCATGTGCACGGCCCTGGTGTCGGCATTGACCGGGATTCCTGTGCGCGCCGATGTGGCAATGACCGGGGAAATTACCCTGCGTGGCCAAGTATTGGCTATCGGTGGTCTGAAAGAGAAATTGCTTGCTGCACACCGGGGTGGAATCAAGACGGTGATCATTCCTGAAGAGAATGTTCGCGATTTGAAGGAAATTCCTGACAACATCAAGCAGGATCTTCAGATTAAACCGGTTAAATGGATTGACGAGGTCCTGCAAATTGCGCTGCAATACGCGCCGGAGCCCTTGCCGGATGTGGCTCCGGAGATAGTCGCGAAGGACGAAAAACGCGAGTCCGATTCCAAGGAAAGAATTAGCACGCATTAATGTGTTAAAGCCTGGGGGCTTCCTTGACAGCTTTTTAGAGCCCTTGTTATAAAGCGGCTCTTAAGTGTCTGTAGGCCATTCAGCACTGGTTTTTGCTTTTACCAAAAAACTTAGAATCATACTCAATAGATATATAAGGGGACTTAGAGTGAACAAGTCGGAACTGATTGATGCTATCGCCGCATCCGCTGATATCCCGAAAGCTGCTGCTGGCCGTGCGCTGGACGCAGTAATCGAATCCGTCACTGGCGCTCTGAAGGCCGGCGACTCCGTGGTACTGGTAGGCTTCGGTACTTTCTCTGTGACCGATCGCCCAGCTCGCACTGGCCGTAACCCACAGACCGGTAAAGCACTGCAAATCGCTGCTGCCAAGAAACCAGGTTTCAAAGCCGGTAAAGCCCTGAAAGAAGCAGTTAACTAAGCTTCGTTCTTGCCTTACCTACCCGGGTTAGACGCAGGTCTGGCCTGGCAGCGGAGCGGCAGCTGACCCACATATCCATTGGGTCGCCATGCCGGGGGTGTGGGTTCTAACCCCCGTCCGCTCCGCCAGTTACGAGAAGGCGCATCCTCGGATGCGCCTTTCTTCTATCCGGACTCTACCCACGCTCCACGGTTGCCTAAATTTGAAGTTCAACCGTTTCTGGGGGACGCATGCTGCAAAATATCAGGGACAATTCACAAGGCTGGATTGCCAAGACCATTATCGGGATCATCGTCGCATTGATGGCGTTCACCGGTATCGAGGCTATTTTCCAGGCTTCGGGTAACAACAAGCAGGACGTGGCCAAGGTCAACGGTGAGGAAATCACCCAGACCGAATTGAGCCAGGCCGTCGACATGCAACGGCGCCAGCTGATGCAACAGCTGGGCAAGGATTTCGACGCTTCCCTGCTGGACGAAAAACTGCTGCGCGACGCGGCCCTCAAGGGCCTGATCGATCGCAAGCTGCTGCTGCAAGGCGCTGCTGATTCCAAGTTCGGCTTCTCGGAAGCGGCACTGGACCAGGTGATCCTGCAGACGCCGGAATTCCAGGTGGACGGCAAGTTCAGCGCCGAACGCTTTGACCAGGTGATCCGTCAGCTGGGCTACAGCCGTATGCAATTCCGTCAGATGCTGACCCAGGAAATGCTGATCGGCCAGGTTCGCGCAGGTATCGCCGGCAGCGGTTTCGTGACCGACGCCGAGGTGCTGGCATTCGCCCGTCTGGAAAAGCAGACCCGCGATTTCGCCACCGTCAATATCAAGGCTGACCCTGCGGCGGTGAAACTCACCGATGACGAGGTCAAGGCTTACTACGACCAGCACGCCAAGGAGTTCATGACACCGGACCAGGTGGTCATCGACTATCTGGAGCTGAAGAAGTCGTCGTTCTTCGACCAGGTCACCGTCAAGGACGATGAATTGCAGGCTGCCTACGAGAAGGAAACCGCCAACCTCGCTGAACAGCGTCGTGCCGCGCACATCCTGATTGAAGTCAACGACAAGGTCACCGAGGCGCAAGCCAAGGCCAAGATCGAAGAGATCCAGGCGCGCCTGGCCAAGGGTGAGAAGTTCGAAGCCCTGGCCAAGGAGTTCTCCCAGGATCCAGGTTCGGCCAACAATGGCGGCGACCTGGGCTTTGCCGGTCCGGGCGTCTACGATCCGGACTTCGAAACCGCCTTGTACGGCTTGAAGCAAGACCAGGTATCGGCGCCGGTGCGCAGTGCCTTCGGTTGGCACTTGATCAAGTTGCTGGGCGTTGAAGCACCTGAGGTGCCATCGTTCGCCAGCCTGAAAGACAAGCTGACCCGCGAGCTCAAGACCCAGCAGGTAGAACAGCGGTTTGTCGAAGCGACCAAGCAATTGGAAGATGCGGCATTTGAAGCGTCCGACCTGGCCCAGCCGGCATCTGACCTGAAACTGACCGTCCATACCTCCGCGCCGTTTGGCCGCGAAGGTGGCGAAGGCGTCGCGGCCAACCGTGCCGTGGTCACCGCCGCGTTCAGCCCGGAAGTGCTGGATGAAGGTGCCAACAGCAGCGCCATCGAGCTGGACCCTGAAACCATCATCGTGCTGCGTGCCAAGGAGCATCTCAAGCCGGCCCAACTGCCGCTCGAGAAGGTCGAGGCCGCCATTCGCACACAGATGACCAAGGAGCGCGCGAGCGCTGCTGCCAAGGCCCATGCCGACGAGTTGATCGCCAGCCTGCGCGACGGCAAGACCGCGTTGGACCAGCCGATTGACGGCCAAGCCTGGAAGGTCACTGAAGCGGCGACCCGTGGTCAGGAATCCATCGACCCGGCCGTGCTGCAAGCCCTGTTCCGCATGCCCAAGCCTGCGGCCAAGGACAAGCCGACCTTCGCCACCGTGACCCTGCGCGATGGCAGCCTGGTGATCGTGCGCTTGAACGGCGTCAACGAAGCGGCAGCGCCTACGGACGAAGAAAAGACGCAATACCGCCGCTTCCTCGCTTCCCGTATCGGCCAGCAGGACTTCGCGGCGTACCGCAAGCAGCTGGAAACCCAGGCAGACATCAAGAAGTACTGATGCCGGCCTGAATAAAAAGACCCCGTCCTGAAAAGGCCGGGGTCTTTTTTTGCCCTCGATAACGCGCTGCTGAACTCGCCTTAAGTAGGCTTGCCGGCGAACTTGAGCTTGCCCCAGGTCAGGCCGATCAACGCCGCCAGGGTCGAAGCGGCCAATACACTCAGCTTGGCAGCCGACAGCAGGGCCGGGTCGGAGAAGGCCAGGGAGGAGATAAAGATCGACATGGTGAAACCGATCCCCGCCAACAGGCCGACCAGGCCCACCCCCGTCCAGGTCACCCCATCGGGCAGCTTGCAGATATTGAGCTTGACCAGCGCCAGGCTCGCCAGCATCACGCCCAACGGCTTGCCGAGCACCAGGGCGAAAATGACACCCATAAACACACCGTGGGCCAACGGATCATCCAGGTTGAAACCGTCCAGGCTCACTCCGGCATTGGCCAGCGCGAACAGCGGCATCACGCCGAACGCTACCCATGGGTGCAGTGCCGATTGCACCCGTTGTACCGGCGTTAATATTTCCCGTTGGGCTTCGCGCAGTTGCTTGAGGGGCTGGGCAACCTGTTGGGGGCCTTCTGACGATTGCGAGAAACGCTCCATCAGTTCGTTGAACGTGCGTTCGATGGTCTCCAGCGGACGTTCAGTGGTGGGCTTGGAATTGACCGGCGTCATCAAGCCAAGGATGACCCCGGCGAGGGTAGGGTGCACGCCGGTCTTGAGCAGGCCAAACCAGACAATCGCGCCTGGCAGCAGATAGATCGCGGCCTTGCCGATGCCCATGCGCTGAAACACCAGCACCAGGGCCAGCCCGCCTGCAGCAATCACCAAACCCATGTAGTCGAGGCTGGCGGTGAAGAAGATCGCGATGATCAGGATCGCCACGATGTCATCGATGATCGCCAGGGCCAGCAGCAGAATACGCACGCCACTGGGAATCGATTTGCCCAGCAACGCCAGCACGCCCACGGCAAAGGCGATGTCGGTCGCGGTGGGCACGGCCCAGCCACTCGCGGCGGCAGTGCCGTGGTTGAGCAGGGTGTAGATGAGCGCTGGCATCAGCACGCCGCCCAACGCCGCGCCCAGCGGCAGCGTGGCGAGCTTGAGGTTGGCGAGGGCACCGTCCTTGATTTCCTGGCGGATCTCGGCGCCGACCACCAGGAAGAAGATGGTCATCAGCCCATCATTGACCAGAAAGTGCAGGGAGCGTGAGACGCTGTAGTCGCCCAGCCCCAGGGTGATGGGCGTGTTCCAGAAGTGCTCGTAGGTCGCCGCGGCGGGGCTGTTGGCCCAGATCAGCGCCGCAATGGCCGCCAGCAGCAGGACGATACCGCTGACGGCTTCGATACGGGAAAAGCGCTCAAGGGCAGACAGCGCGCCCTCAGCCAGACGTTGAGGGCGAGGGATCGCAGGGTGTTTATCAGGCACGACAAATCTCCATTGGCGGCCCGACCAATGCTTGGCTTTTAACCTGCGCCGTACTTTATGCAGCGACGCACCCAGGGGGATGATAGGAAGCTGATGAATAAGTTGTAAACAAACTTGTCATGGTGCGTGCTTTGTCTTACCCAGGATTGCGCCCACCGCCAGGGCCATCAGGCCTAAAACTGCCCATGGGAATACCTCGACACCGAAACTTTGCAGCAACAAACCACCTGCCAATCCTCCCCCGGCAATGCCCAGGTTCCACACTGTGACCAGCATTGATTGCGCGGCATCGGCCGAGTGGCCCGCCGCCCTGGCCAGGGCGGTTTGCAACAGGGCCGCGAGGCCACCGAACGCCAGGCCCCACAACGCCACGCTGATGTAGAGGCTGATTGGCGAGCTGATCCAGAGGCCAAGCAGCAAGGCGGCCACGGCGAACATCGCACAACTGATGAGGGTCAGTAGCCGTAGATGCCGGTCAATCCAGATGCCTACCAGCCAGATGCTCAACAAGGACATCAAGCCGAACACGAGCAATACCCTGTCGATGTCGCCGCCAATCCCGGCCGGCACCAGGAGCGGCGCGATGTAGGTGTAGAGGATGTTGTGGGCCAACACGTAGGTAAGGGTCACCCACAGCACCGGACGTATGCCCGGTAAGGTCAGTACCTTATGCAAGCCCAGGCGCTTGCTTGCCGGTTCACCGGCGAAGTCCGGCAGTTGCCAGCGCGCCCATACCAGCAGTAACAGGGTCAGGCCGGTCATGATGGCGAAACTGGTGCGCCAACCGACCAGCGTACCCAGCAACGTGCCGGCAGGTACGCCGAGGGACAAGGCCAGCGGCGCGCCCAGCATGGCCACGGCAATCGCCCGGCCCTGCAGGTGCGGCGCAACCATGCGGCTGGCGTAACCCGCCAGCAGTGCCCACAGCAGCCCAGCGAACACACCCGCGAAAAAGCGTGCGATCAAGGTCAGGCCGTAGTGGCTGGAAAACGCGGTAACACTGTTGACCAAGGCAAAGCCGCCAATGGCAATCAATAGCAGGGGACGTCTGCGCCAGCCCCGGGTCAGCAGCGTCAGGGGGATGGCCGCAAGTAACGAGCCGAGGGCGTAGAGCGTCACCAACTGCCCGACCAGGGCCTGGGACACGCCCAGCCCTGCACTCATTTGCGGCAGCAATCCGGCGGGCATCGCTTCGGTAAGAATGGTGATAAAGCCAGCCGAGGCCAGGGCCAGCAAGCCTGCCAGGGGTAGGGCCTCATGCTGGGGGGCAGTACCGACCAATAAAGGGCTGTCGTTCATGGGGTTCTCCTTGAAGGGGCAAGGAGACAGGGTAGGGGGCTGCGGCGTGCGGAAAAACAGGCTAAGGTTCCGAACTTATCGGACGTTGTTGTCCTTAATCAGCCAAGGCATCACCATGGACAACCTCGGCAGTCTCTCGGTATTCGTACAGGTCGCGGACACACGCAGCTTTACCGCGGCGGGTCGGATATTGGGTGTGTCATCTTCGGCGGTAGGCAAAAGTATCGCGCGGATGGAAGAGCGCCTGGGTGTCAGGCTGTTTCATCGCAGCACCCGCAGTATCACCCTGACCAGTGAGGGCGGGCTGTTCCTGGAGCGCTCGCGACGCATCCTGGCGGAAGTGGAGGCGGCCGAACAGGAATTGACCCAGGCCAGCGCCACGCCTCGGGGTAAGTTGCGTATCAGCGTGCCCCAGGTGCGTGGTTTGTTGATGCCGGTGATCAGCGACTTTATGCGTGCCTACCCTGAAATCGAGTTGGACGTGGATTTTTCCGACCGCATGGTGGACGTGATCGAAGAGGGCTTCGATGCGGTGATTCGCACCGGCAAACCGGAAGATTCGCGCTTGATGGCGCGCCATCTGGGGCACTACCAATTGGTCCTCGTCGGCACACCCGGCTACTTTGAGCAGCACGGCATTCCAAGTCAGCCGCAACACCTGGATCACCACGCCTGCCTGCGGCATAAATTCTGCGCCACCGGCAAGCTGGAGCCCTGGCCCCTGCGTCAGGTTCCGGGCTCAACGGAGCCGAGCCTGCGCACGCCATTGGTTAGTACCACCATCGAGTCGCTCTATCATGTGGTGCAGGAAGGTCTCGGTATTGCATGCCTGCCGGACTACATGGTCAACCAGGCGGTAAGCAAGGGGCAATTACAGCGAGTGCTGGACGAGCATCTCGAGCACCGCGGCAGTTTCTGGTTGTTGTGGCCGGCCAGTCGCCATGCCTCGGCCAAACTGCGGGTATTCATCGACCATATGTGTGCCGGGCTTTTTCCTACCGACGCGGTTCCCTGAGCCGGTGACGTTTTACCGACAGGAATGCGCGCCTCCAAGGCTCGTTCTGTTGCACAATACCGTCCGGACCGTTTTCCTCAGGATTTTCAATGTCGACATCATTTCACTTGCGCAGCCTCGGGTTGGCGCTGGTGCTGGCGGGCGCAGCGGGTTGCTCGTCACCCAAGACCGCTATCTATGAACACGAGAATTTCGATGACTCCGGTACGTTTTCCCGTGACTACCCGGTCAGCGACGTGGCCGCCTGTGAAGCGGCGCGCCGTGCGTTGCTGAGCCAGGGTTACATCATCACCAGCAGCGATCCGAAACTGGTGGCCGGCAACAAGAGTTTCCAGCAGACCGGCGAGACCCACCTGCAGATCAGCTTCAATGTGGTGTGTGCCGCAGATGGCAAGGGCAGCCATCACTCGACGATGTTTGCCAATGCCTTGCAGGATCGCTATGCGTTGAAGAAGGTCAACAACTCCGCCAGCCTGGGCGTGGGTGTACTGGGTTCGGTGTCGATGCCGATTGGCTCCACCGATGACTCGATGGTGAAGGTGGCGAGTGAGACCGTCTCGGCGCCGAAGTTCTACGAACGGTACTTCGCCCTGGTGGATGTGTTCCTGCCCCAGGAGGTGAAGCAGGCCGAGCATATTCCCGAAAAGCCCAAGGCTGACCTGGGCATGCCCGAACCCAAGGCCGCTCCGGTAGCCGAGAAGGTCGAGGCGCCGCAGGACACACCGCAGCCTGCCGCCGCGCAACCTCTTGCGCCGCCACCTGAGGCCGCGCCGATCGCGCCGATCCCAGAGCCGACCTCGGAACCTGCGCCGGCCTCGACACCGGTAACCGAGCCTGCGCCGGCGCCGAGCAACCCCAGCCTGCCGGCACCGACAGAGGCGATTCCGCCCCTGCCAGCGCCTGCGCAGTGACTCAGACGGCTACGGGATCCACCTTGTCGACGTTGATCCCGTAGCGGCTGATGGCCAGGGCGATTTTGTCCCGGCCAATCACACCGTCATCCGCCAGTGCTTTCAAGGACGCCAGAACAATGAAGTGGCGGTCGACCTCGAAAAACTCGCGCAATGTTTCGCGGGTATCCGACTGCCCGAACCCGTCGGTGCCCAGTGCGACGAAACGGCGACCGTGCACGAAAGGGCGAATCTGGTCGGCGAATAACTTCATGTAGTCGGTCGCTACCACCACTGCTCCGGTTTTTCCGGCGAGGCAGCTTTCGACATAGCTCTGGCGCGGCTCGCTTTGCGGGTGCAGCAGGTTCCAGCGCTCGGCGGCGTGTCCGTCACGGCGCAGCTCGGTCAGGCTGGTGACGCTCCAGACATCGCTGTGCACGGCGAAATCCTTGGCGAGCAACTCGGCTGCGGCGATCACTTCGCGCAAGATCGAGCCGCTGCCCATCAGCTGCACCTGCGCTTGCGGGTGGGTGCTCAGCGGATACATGCCCTTGAGGATTCCTTCTTCAACGCCTTCGGGCATCGCTGGGTGCGGGTAATTTTCGTTGAGCAGGGTGATGTAGTAATAGATGTCCTCTTGCTCGACATACATGCGCCGCATGCCCTCGCGAATAATCACCGCCAGCTCGTAGGCAAACGTTGGGTCATAGGCCACGCAGCACGGAATCACCGACGCCAGGATATGACTGTGCCCGTCGTCGTGCTGCAAGCCTTCGCCCATCAGCGTGGTGCGCCCGGCCGTGGCACCCAGCAGGAAGCCGCGCGCACGCGCATCACCTGCGGCCCAGGCCAGGTCGCCAACGCGCTGGAAGCCGAACATCGAATAGAAAATGTAGAACGGCACAGTCATCAGGCCATGATTGCTGTAGGACGTACTCGCCGCGATCCACGAAGAAATGGCGCCGGATTCATTCAGCCCTTCCTGCATGATCTGTCCATCCTTGCTCTCCTTGTAGTAGCTCAATTGCCCAGCGTCCTGTGGGGTATAGAGCTGCCCGACGGCGGAGTGGATGCCGATCTGGCGAAACAGGCTTTCCATGCCGAAGGTACGCGACTCATCCGGCACGATGGGCACGATCAGCTTGCCCAGGTGCGGGTCCTTGAGCAGGGTGCCGAGGATGCGCACAAAGGCCATGGTGGTGGAGATGGCGCGTTCGCCGGTGTCTTTGAGTTGGGTGGCAAACGCGCTCAGTTCGGGGATCTGCAGGGGGGCGGCAGCCGTGTGGCGCGCCGGTACATAGCCGCCCAGGGCTTGGCGTCTTGCGGCGAAGTAGCGAGCTTCTTCGCTGTCGGCGGCGGGTTTGAGGTAAGGGATTTCGTCGAGCCGGTCATCGGCGACTTCCAGGCCGAAGCGGTCGCGAAAGGCTTTTACCGCCTCGGCGCCCATCTTCTTCAGCTGATGGTTGATGTTCTGGCCTTCGCCGGCTTCACCCATGCCAAAACCCTTCACGGTCTTGGCCAGGATCACCGTGGGCTGGCCCTTGTGGCGCACGGCGGCGGCGTAGGCGTTGTAGACCTTGTCCGGGTCATGCCCGCCCCGTGAGAGTTTCCAGATATCGTCGTCGGACATGTCCGCAACCAGCGCCAGCAACTCCGGGTATTTGCCAAAGAAGTGTTCACGCACATAAGCGCCATTCTGGGATTTGTAGTTCTGATAGTCGCCGTCCACGCACTCCATCATGCGTTGGCGCAGCAGGCCGCTTTGGTCCTTTTCCAGCAGTGCGTCCCAACCGCCTCCCCAGATCACCTTGATCACATTCCAACCGGCGGCGCGATACAGGCTCTCGAACTCTTGAATCACCTTGGCATTGCCGCGCACCGGGCCGTCCAAGCGTTGCAGGTTGCAGTTGACCACGAAGATCAGGTTGTCGAGTTTTTCGCGGCCTGCCAGGGAGATGGCAGCCAGGGATTCCGGCTGGTCCATTTCGCCATCGCCGAGGAAGGCCCAGACCTTGCGGCCCTGGTGTTGCTTGAGGGCGCGAAACTCCAGGTAACGCATGAACCGCGCCTGGTAGGCGGCGGTAATCGGCCCAAGGCCCATGGACACGGTGGGAAATTGCCAGAAATCGGGCATCAGCCGTGGGTGAGGGTAGGACGACAGTCCCTCGCCGCCGGCCTCGCGGCGGAAGTTGTCGAGCTGGGCTTCACTGATGCGGCCTTCCAGGTAGGCGCGGCCGTAGATGCCTGGGGAGGAGTGGCCTTGGATGTACACCAGGTCGCCATCGAAGGTGTCGGTTCGGCCACGGAAAAAATGATCGAAGCCGACGTCATACAACACCGCCGCTGATGCATAGGTGGCGATATGCCCACCCACACCTGAGTGTTTGCCTGCGCGCAAGACCATGGCCATGGCGTTCCAGCGGATAAACGCATTGGTGCGACGCTCGATATCCAGGTTGCCGGGGTAGGGCAGTTGGCGTTCGACCGGGATGCTGTTGACGTAGGGAGTGGTGACCCGCCCGTAGAAGTCGCCATGGCGCGCAACGTCGAAATCCAGCAACTGATCGATCAGGTAATGGGCGCGGGGGCGGCCTTCGGTGGATAGCACCGATTCGATGGACTCCAGCCATTCGCGGGTTTCCTGTGGATCATCGTCGAGTCTTGCTGTGTTATTCGAGGTCATGTGAGGCTCCAGGGTAGGCAGATTCAAGCGGTGAGCTCCTTGTGGGAGTGACGCCAATGTAGTTGCAATTGCAACTACATGACGGAATCTAGCGCGGGATGAGCTACTATTGCAACCTTCTTGAAATCCCCCGGATGGTGTTGCATGTCGTCGAAAGAACCGGATGTCTGGTTCCGTTTTGTCAGGGCCCACAGGACGGTCATCCGTGAAATCGAGCGGCGGCTGGCCGCGGTCGATCTGCCGCCGTATGCCTGGTACGACGCCTTGTGGGGCCTGGAGAGCGGGCCCGACGGTACCCGTCGCATGCACGAATTGGCCGATGTGCTGGCCATCGAGCGCTACAACCTCACGCGTCTGGTAGACCGCCTGGAAAAGGAAGGCCTGGTGGTGCGCTCGCGTTCCGACGGCGACGGTCGTGCGGCGTTTGCCTCGATCACGGACGCCGGCCGGGTGTTGCGCAAAAAAATGTGGAAGATCTACGAAAGCACCGTGGACGAGCTGTTCCTGTCGCAGATCGAACCCGGGCAACGCCAGGCGTTTGCCGATGCCCTGGAGCGCACCGCCGGACTTGCGATGGCGGCGGGCGTGCCGACCCGCAGCCGCGGCAAGCGCTGAGCAACAATGAAAAGCCAATGCAAGCCCGAACATTCCAGCTCATCCAAGTGGGTAGCGGGCCATTGCCTTCTTCACGTCTAGTGCATCGATCCGTCCTTGTTCCGCCAACGCCCTGAGCGCCGATACCACCACCCAATACCGGCTCGGCGCCGTCGCCTGCACCGATCCCGCGCCCAACGCTATAAACCGCGTATCCACGTGCGCCCTCAACTGATCGACAATCGCCTGCGGATAGCCGGTCACTGCAATCACCGGCGCTGTATTTCCCGCCAGGCACTCACGCAGGTGGCAACTGCGCCTGGGGGCCAGGGGGTGCAAGCGATTCCAGCGCTCGGCCGCCGCCGCCTCACGGGCCAGCCGTGTGTAGCTGGGGCAGCTCCATACCTGCGCCGTGATATTCCAGTCCTGTGCCAGCAACCGAGCGGCGAGCATGACTTCTTCAAGCGCCCGGCCAGCGCCGAGCAGGCGCACATCTCCCACTTGGCCACGTTGGATCGGATACATGCCTTTGTGGGCGTCTGCACGGTCCTGACTATCCAGCGTGGTGCTAGCGTCCTGATCATGCAGCGCCAGGTAATAAAAGCCCGGCTGCCCGTCGACGTACAGCGTGCGCAGCCCCGCCAGCACAATCGCCCGGGCTTCGTCACCCGAGGCGGGATCGTAGGGTGTGCAGCGTGGATGGGTCGCCAGCCACAACGGCAGCGACGGGTGCGCGCCCTTGGGCCATGGGGAGGGCTGGTTTTCGATGTCATTGCACAAGATGCCGCGCTGGGCGGTCTGGTCCGACAGTGCACACAGCTGTGCCGACGATGTCGCGCTGTGCAGGTAGAGCAAAGGTTTTTCGCCGCGATTGCGTGCAAACCAAGTGGGCCAGTTGCCCACGCGGCGGCTGCGTGACTGGCCGCGGATCACCCAGGCTTCTCGGCTGGATTCCAGGGTATTGGCCATGGTCATGACCGTATACAACGGCGAGCTGCCCGGGCTGGCGGCGGTGTCGAGTGCGTCGATGCAGCGCAGCGCAGAATGCGCGGTGGAAGCAGGCATGGGGCGAAGCTCCTTTCAACGGATGCTCGTACCCTAATGGAAATGTGGTTGCATTTGCAATGATTGCAATTGCACTTGAAAAGCCTCGCGGTTAAATCATCCCGACCCTGGCGCGTTTAACCTTGAAATGCCGGAATGTCATCACGTCGACATTTTTTCGTCATGACGGCACTTTAGGCTGGGTTCGCTGGTCATTTATCTGCAATCGATTTCAATTCAAGAAGGAGTTCACCATGGACGAATACCAGGAAGAATTGCTGGAGTACCAGGCATTCGAGCTGGATCCCCTGGATCCCGCCGACGATGCCACCGAGCTGTAAAACCGACTTCAGGTGGAATGCCGCTGACTGCGGCGAAATTCCCCTGGGGTCTGGTTGTTCCAGCGCCTGAAGGCCCGCTGGAAGGCTTGGGCCGAAGCAAAACCGAGCAAGTAGGCGATTTCGCCGAATGCCAGCTCCGTATCGCGAATGTAGGTCATGGCCAGGTCGCGGCGGGTGTCGTTGAGAATGGCGCGAAATTGCGTGCCTTCCTCGGCCAGTTTGCGCCGCAGCGTCCAGGTCGGCAGCTTCAAGCGTGCCGCCACCTCTTCCAGGTCGGGCTCCCGGCCCCCATTGAGCATCGGCCCGAGCAACTGGGTAATGCGTTCGCGCAGGCTGCGGGTGCGGGTCAACTGCTCCAACTCTCTCTCACACAACTGCAACAACAGGTGCCAGGTGCTGGGGCAATGCTGTGGGTTGCGCAGGGCCAGGGTCGGTTGGCTGAGGCGCAGTTGATTGGCGTCGGCGCCGAAGTGCACCAGGCCGTCTCCCAGCACGCTGTATTGTTCGTGGTAGTCCGGCGCTTGGAATTCGATTTCGATCCGTTGCGCCTGCACCGGCTGCTGCGCCAGGCCAGACAGTTGCTGCAGCCAACCGGCGATGATCGAATCGACGACAAAGCGGTTATAGGCGTTGTAGGGACTGATGGAATAGAACCGCAGCCAAGCGCCCTTGGCATCCTCGTGAAAACTCGATTGCCCGCGATAATTGGAGCCGTACAGCGCTTCAAAGCGTGTCAGTGCGCGCGCTGCTTCGCGCACATTGGGTGCCTGGGCGGCGGTGACGCCGGCAAGGCCAGCCTGGCTCAAGCGACTGAGCTGGCCCATGCGCAGGCCCAGGCCCGGGTCGCCGGTCAGTTGGATGGCCGCGTGACCCAGGCGCATATAGCGCGGGATTGATAAGCGTGCGCCGGCCTCGGCCAGGCGCGCCGGATCGAGGCCGTATTGCAGCAGCAGCGGTTGCGGGTCCAGGCCGTGGCTGTGGATGGCGTCGGCCAGGGTGTGCACGAAGCCCACCGACAGATCCCCCAGGCGCACCGGCTTCAAGGGCTACAACCAGATGTTCAGCAGGCGCGCACCGCGGGCATCGCTGTCGGCGAACACTTGCCCGTTGCTGCTGAGAAAGCTCTGGCCGGCGCTGCCCAGGTCCCAGAACTGCCCACGTAAAAATACGCTCATGCCCGCCGTGGCTTGGCTGACGGGTTGCTGGCTGATCAGGGTCAGGCGGCGCCAGGCGGCGCCCTCGCTGGTTTCTTCGGGCTTGAGGCTGACTTCAGCAGGCGTCGACACGCTCTTGAAGCCACGCCATGGGCGGTCCCAGGTGTCGCGCCCGGTGACAAAGGCTGGCACCGCGACCAGTTGCGCACCCTGTTCGTTGAGCTTGCGGTAGTTGTCCGGGTACCAGCTGTCGCTGCCTACCAGAATGCCCAGGCGCCCGGCGGGCGTGTCGACCACGCTGAGGGTGTTTTCATCTCCTGGCGCGATAAATCCGCGTTCATCGTAGATCGGGTAGAGCTGGCGCTGCGGCTGGCCCAATGGCAAGCCATCGGCGGCAAACACCAGGCTGGCGTTGTACAGCGCGCCGTGGCCTACCTGCAGCACCCCCTGGCTGACAGTCGGGTTGGGCAGGGCGATGGAACCGGCCACCAGGGTCACGCCGAACTCCTTGGCCAGGCCGCCGAACAGCACTTGGTAGTCTTGCGCCATGGCCGGGGCTTTCATGCGCAAATACGCGTCGTCCATGCGGTTGTCACCGGTGGCGCTGATCCAGGCGCGCATGAAGGGCAGCGGGTTGCTGATCGACAGCCAGTGCATGGCGTCCTTCAGATGCGCGGCCTGGTACAGCTCGTTTTTTTCGCCACTGAGCATCAGCCAGGTGCCGATATGTTCGGGCAGCACCACGATGGTCTTGGGGTTGATCAGGCCCAGGTTACGCGCGTTTTGCAGGTAGGCCGCCAGTTTCAGGTGCAGGCGTTCCAGGCTCTGGTAGTCGGCGGGGAACAGCTCCGGCTGGATGCCCAGCAGGTTGCCACGCTCGGCCGGCTGGCCCTCATTGACGGCGAGGGTGATGCGCAGGTCTGACAGGTAATGCGCCACGGGGCGCTCCTGGGTCCAGACCAGATACGCGGCGAGGGCGGCAACCAGGGCCATGGTGACGGTGAACGCTAGAAGTTTACGCATGGGCAACAGACAACAGACCAGGTACAGGGTTCGCGACTAGGGTAGGGCCCATGGCGCGGCTTGCCAAGGGGCGCTGTGCATTTGGATCAATAACTTGTCAGTTTCAGTCATTGAGCGGTGGTCCACTGGCTCTTAGTCTGTGGGACATAAACCGATGGCACGCCGTTCGAGTGCGCCACGTCCCGTGATGATCCGTTGTGGAGCTGTACCATGACCGCTGCTGCCTACCCGCACCTGCTGGCCCCGTTGGACCTGGGTTTCACCACCTTGCGCAACCGTACCCTGATGGGCTCGATGCACACTGGCCTGGAAGAAAAACCCGGTGGTTTCGAGCGCATGGCGGCCTACTTTGCCGAGCGCGCCCGTGGCGGCGTGGGCCTGATGGTCACTGGTGGCATTGGTCCGAATGATGAGGGCGGTGTGTACGCCGGTGCCGCCAAGCTGACCACTGACGAAGAAGCGCAGAAACACAAGATTGTCACCCAGGCCGTGCACGAGGCGGGTGGCAAGATCTGCATGCAGATCCTCCATGCCGGGCGCTACGCCTACAGCCCCAAGCAGGTGGCACCCAGCGCGATCCAGGCGCCGATCAACCCGTTCAAGCCCAGGGAGCTGGATGAAGAGGGCATCGAGAAGCAGATCCAGGATTTCGTCACCTGCTCGTTGCTGGCTCAGGTCGCCGAATACGACGGCGTGGAAATCATGGGCTCGGAAGGCTACTTCATTAACCAGTTCCTCGCTGCCCACACCAACCACCGCACCGACCGCTGGGGCGGCAGCTTTGAAAATCGCATGCGCCTGGCGGTGGAAATCGTGCGCCGTGTGCGTGAAGCGGTAGGCCCGAATTTCATCATTATCTTCCGCTTGTCGATGCTCGACCTGGTGGAAGGTGGCAGCGTCTGGGAAGAAGTCGTGCAGTTGGCCAAGGCTATCGAGCAGGCCGGCGCGACCATTATCAACACCGGTATCGGTTGGCACGAAGCGCGTATCCCGACGATCGCCACCAAGGTGCCCCGTGGCGCGTTCAGCAAAGTCACGGCCAAATTGCGCGGCGCGGTGCAGATCCCGCTGATCACCACCAACCGCATCAATACCCCGGAAGTCGCCGAGCGGATCCTGGCCGAAGGCGATGCCGATATGGTCTCGATGGCGCGCCCGTTTCTCGCCGACCCGGAGTTCGTCAACAAGGCCGCGGCCGGGCGTGCTGATGAAATCAACACCTGCATCGGCTGCAACCAGGCGTGCCTGGACCACACCTTCGGCGGCAAGCTGACCACCTGCCTGGTCAACCCGCGGGCCTGCTATGAAACCGAGCTCAATTATTTACCGGTCAAGCAGATCAAGAAAATCGCGGTCGTCGGTGCTGGCCCTGCGGGCCTGGCCGCTGCCACCGTGGCCGCCGAGCGCGGGCACCAGGTGACCTTGTTTGATTCCGCCAGCGAGATCGGCGGCCAGTTCAATATCGCCAAGCGCGTGCCGGGCAAGGAAGAGTTCTTTGAAACCCTGCGTTACTTCAAGCGCAAATTGCAGACCACGCACGTCGAGCTGTGCCTGAATACTCGCGTGAATGTCGAGCAACTGGTGGCGGGTGGTTATGACGAGGTAATCCTGGCCACCGGTATCGCGCCACGCACCCCGGCGATCCCGGGCGTCGAAAACGCCAAGGTCTTGAGTTACCTGGACGTGATCCTTGAGCGCAAGCCGGTGGGCAAGCGCGTAGCGGTGATTGGCGCAGGCGGCATCGGCTTTGACGTGTCGGAATTCCTCGTACACCAGGGCGTGTCCACCAGCCTGGATCGCGAGGCGTTCTGGAAAGAATGGGGCATCGACATCCAGTTGCAAGCGCGTGGCGGTGTGGCAGGGATCAAGCCCGAGCGCCATGCACCGGCCCGTGAAGTGTTCCTGCTGCAACGCAAGGCCTCCAAGGTCGGCGACGGCCTGGGCAAGACCACCGGCTGGATTCACCGTACCGGCTTGAAGAACAAGCAGGTGCAGATGCTCAACAGTGTCGAGTACTTGAAGATCGATGACCAAGGCTTGCATATCCGCATCGGCGCCGAAGGCGAACCGCAGGTGCTGGCGGTGGACAATATCGTCATCTGCGCCGGCCAGGACCCGCTGCGCGAATTGCACGATGGCCTGGTCGCCGCCGGCCAGAACGTGCACCTGATCGGCGGTGCCGACGTGGCGGCCGAGCTGGACGCCAAGCGCGCCATCAACCAGGGCTCGCGCCTGGCCGCCGAGTTATAAGGCGACAACAGGGGCGGTGTTAGACTACCGCCCCTTTTTTCATGCAGATGCGCCCACATGGGTCCTTTCGACTGGCTGCCCCACGCGCCCCTTGAACCTTTGCAACTGGATTGGCTGAACGGCATCGAGCTGGCCGTGCTGCGCCTGGACCGTATCGATCCACTGATCAGCGGCAACAAATGGTTCAAGCTTACTGAGCACCTGGCTCAGGCTCGCGCTATCGGCGACAAAGGGGTTATCAGCCTCGGCGGGGCCTACTCCAACCATCTGCACGCATTGGCGGCGGCGGGCAAGCGCTTTGGTTTTCCCACCGTCGGCCTGTTGCGCGGCCATCCTCAAGACACACCCACGGTGCTCGACCTCAAGGCCTTCGGCATGCAACTGCATTGGCTCGGTTATGGCGGCTATCGCGCACGCCACGAGCCGGGCTTTTGGCTGCCTTGGCGCGAACAATATCCCCATCTCCATCCGGTGCCCGAAGGTGGCGGTGGGCTGGCTGGTGCGCTGGGCTGCGGGGTGTTGGTCGAACAGGCACGGGTGCAGTTGAGCAACCTCGGTTGGGCGGATTACGACGCTTGGTGGTTGGCGGCGGGTACCGGCACGACATTGGCCGGGTTGGCGTTGGCCGAGGCTGGCGCGCATCCGGTCTACGGCGCCATGGCGGTACCGGATGACCACGGAGTGGCGCGAAATGTGAGTGCCCTGGTGCAGGGCGGTTATGAACTACTGGAGGCCAGCCGAGGCGGCTTTGCCAAAGTCGATCCGGTATTGCTCGAGTTTATCCAGTGCACTGAACAGGCCTGCGGGTTGCCGCTGGAACCGCTCTACACCGCCAAGGCGCTGCTGGCATTGAAGCAACAGATCGAGGCCGGACGCTTTGCTTGCGGCACGCGCCTGATTTTTGTTCACACCGGGGGCCTCCAAGGCCGCCGAGGGCTACCCCTTGCTAGAGCGGGCTATATCTCTGGAATGTAAGAGCGTCTGACTGCCGCATCAGAACCTGTGGTTTTCCCGCTTGAGTAAAACTGCATTGCCCAGCGCCGGTAAGCGACCAATGGTGCGTCGGTGGCAGAGGGTTTCGGGTGGCGAATAAAACTCCTTTTTTCCCAGATGTCGATATCTTGTTGCAGCTGTCGCACATACCACAAATGATAAACAGCCGGGGCTAGAAGCGCATATGCGGCTTTTCGTGCCCACGACGGCCACTTGCGTAACCAGGCGATATGCAGCTTCATGCTTTCTCGATAGGTCCATTTCAACGGGGCGATTTGTGCAGGTGTAACCAGGAATTTAGCTTGAATTCCAGCACGTTCCAAATTGACATCTACTATCATTAACCCCAGGCCATGGAGCTCTACGTCGATGCGTATTGGAAGTCCTTTCAAGGTTATACTGGTGGTTAGAGCAAGCCGATGGCCCTCATTTTTCTGCAGTTTTGAGACCCCGTTCTCCCAGCCATGAAGATGTTGGAGGTGAGCAGGGTCAAAGCCATTTTCGCTCGGATTCTGAACGCTGCCGGGAAGCACACGAAGGCCCTGGATGGGCGCGGAATAACCGCTCCAATCGAATTCTGGTAATTCCCATTCTGGGGGCTGCCCGTGCGCACTCTGCCAGACGGCAATCAGGCCGTTCCAATCCCGGACATGTCGACTGTCCAACCGAGCCTGGGGTGGCTTGTCCCCACATCCGGTGCGTACGCATCGGCCGTCGGGTGCGAAAGCGAACTTGTGATAAGGACAAACGATATCCTCACCCTCAACCTTTCCATCGCCGAGGTGGGCGCCGAGGTGTGGGCAATAGGGGCCAACTGCGCGTAACACACCAGTGTTTGTTCGATAGAGCACTACATCTTTACCCATGAACGGCTTGGTAATGATTGCTCCGGGCCTGAGCTCATCGGCGGTGGCGATCACAAACCAGCCGTCCGGATAAGGAAACGACAACAGATCAGTTTCGTTGGTGTGATCAGGGGCGTCCATGACATTTTCCCTCGATGTTGAGTCCTATGTGGGACGAAAATCATCTCGTACGGCTGGCCTGCTGCTCTGCAATATCTTCAGCTGCGATCTCATCGGTAGAAGGCAATGGCCTGATGGTCACTTCCCCGCAGATAAAGCGTTTTCCTTTGAAATCGCTTCCGTGATAGCGCGTGCTGACAGCATGGAACTCTGCATTTCCCGAGGCCAGATGTTCCAATTCCGTAAGGTATTGTCGTACGTCGTTGCGTTCTCCTAGGGGGCCGGCGAGAACCCTGTCGCGGGCGTCAATCAGTTTTTTCTCATTGTTCTGGACGATGACTGCCAGTTTATTTAGCGATTGCTGAAGGGTGAGCCCCTCAAGGCGCATGAACAGCCACACGGAGTTGACTGAGTCGGCGATATGTATTTCTTTGCGAAATGAATAAGGGTCGTTCACCAATGTGATCGAGTCGATAGCCGCGGTTCTTACGGTAACGAGCGATTCATCGGTAGCCAGTGCGTCAGTCATATCTACGTCGATTGCATACTCCGTCATCATGGCTGCCCACTCTCCATAATTATCAATGCGCCGTAACTCCACGTAGCGCTCAAAGGTGAGCGTGTCCATCTCAAGCGCCAGGGAGTTGGTTTGCCTCGTGATTAAGGTGTTTAACGACTCTTCCAAGCGACGCCACACCTGTGGTTTCGAAGATAGCTGGTCCTTTATAGGGACTAATCCCTCATATAGTAGTTGGGCGATGGGGAAGTCCGCAGGAGGCCTGATACCCGCTATCGCATCGAAATAATGCTGACGAAGTTCAGCTTGCCGTTGTTGGTCGGCGAGTATGTCGGGCTTGGTAGTGGTATCGTCGATCAGCGTGGTGATACTCATCATCCGCTCTAAATTGTAAATTCTGTCAGGTTTAGTATGTGGATATGCGAGACCACCATAGGCGGTCATTTCCATGGATAAGTAGTGATCAACGGCTTTCTGACTACCATAGTGAGCAAGAATATAGGGGCTGTCAGTGAGTGCGACCTGCATGGTTACTGCCTCATGATCCGGGTGCCACATAGGTTTTAGCGTTAAATTAAAGTCAGGGTGATATATTGTATCGCCAGGTTTTGGTAGGTTTTTCAAAGCGTGCACAAAGTTTTCAGGTGAGTTGTTCATGGATTTTTCCGAGGTATTGACAAATGCTTGGATGGCCTGAGGTAAAAACTTAGTAAGGTTTTAGTATCACGCTGTAAATCGAAATTTTATTCTTGATTATTGCAACTGACAAACTTTCACAGGTTGTGTGCAGCTCTTCCAGTGCGCCAGTTACGCCGCCAGGAAAGTTATTCTCAATGTTTGTTTTTATATTAAGTAGCCAGTGCGTCGCATCAGCGTTATCGGGTAGTATACGCATGTCCTGGATGGCAAATCCGCTTTGCTTTATTACCCGCGAGAGGTACTCAGGCGTCTTTCGGTGTTTGCAAGCAAGCCTGTCAACAGTGTCAGCTGTGTCGGAAGTGTATTTTTCAAGTTCTACGTTGTAGAGGTTGTCAGAAATGATAATTGTACCGTTTGGAGCAAGCTGCTTGGACAGTTTTTTCATTACTGTTTCGTATAGATCATTAGGGAAGTGAGATATGACTCCGCGCATAATAACCAGATCATAGGGTTCCTCTATTGAGGGTAATAGATCAATGTCTTGCGCGTTGCATTGATATAAATGAATGCGATCTGATAAAGCTTGATCTGCATGGAGTTTGGCTGCGTATTCCAGCTGACGTGCGCTGACATTAATGCCGTCCAAGTGCCTGCAATCAGGGAAATACTTAGCTAGATACACCAAGACGGTCCCCCAACCACAGCCGATATCGAGAATACGCTTAATTTCAGGGTTGCCTGGTTGCGCAAGGCCGGCCAGTTTCAGTTGTTTTTCAAAGTAACGCAGGCCCGATTCATCAAGCGTGATCGGCTGTGCAGAGCGTGGGTCGTCGTAAACACCGAACTGGAACCAAAGGGCGTTGCCAATTGCTTTGCGCCAGTCCTCAGGACTACCGCCATAGGTGTACACGACCTTTTCCTGGTAGTCATTGACACTGGAGCCTTGAATGATTTCATAGGTCAGGCTTTCCCCTGCAGGGTTGTACTGCTCGACTGAGGTACTCATGGCGCTCTCCTTGTGAGTATTCACTTTATGCTTGGGCTCGCAACACATCGGCGTGTGAGGCAGAGCCATTCAACGGGACCTCCAGGCTTTGTCGCGCCAGGAATGTCTGTATTGAACTGGTGATCCCGGCGGCATCAAGACCACAGGCACCAAGTAGTTCTTCAGGGCGACCGTGCTCGATGAATTCGTCGGTAAAACCCAGCTGCAACGTTGGGCGTGATAGGCCAAAAATAGCGGCCAGATGCTCCAGGCACGCAGAGCCCACACCACCCATCACACAGCCTTCCTCGATGGTCACCAGCAAATCGTGGGTGCGGGCCAATTCCTCGATCAGTGCGCCATCCAGTGGTTTGATGAAGCGCATATTGGCTACTGTCGCATCGAGTGCTTCGCCTGACTCAAGGGCGGGCAAAACCATCGAGCCAAAGGCCAGAATGGCAATGCGATCTCCCGCAGGTTGGTTTGAGGTGCGCCGTACTTCGCCTCTGCCAATCGGTAGGGGAGGCAGCGCAGATAGCGCGGCGACTGAGTTGCCTTTCCCGCGCGGATAACGCACGGCGGTGGGGCCGTTCTGGAGTAGTGCGGTGTGCAGCATCTGCCGACATTCGTTTTCGTCGGCGGGGCACATAATCGTCAGGTTGGGCACGCAACGCAGATAGGCTATATCGAAAGCCCCGTTATGGGTGGCGCCGTCCGCACCCACGATGCCGGCCCGGTCGATGGCGAACACTACGGGCAGGTTTTGAATGGCGATATCGTGAATCAGTTGGTCATAGGCTCGCTGCAAGAAGCTCGAGTAGATGGCGACTACCGGCTTCAGGCCTTCGCTGGCGAGTCCGGCGGCGAAGGTCAGGGCGTGTTGCTCGGCAATGCCGACGTCGAAGTAGCGATTCGGGAAGCGTCGCTCAAACTCGACCAGCCCTGAGCCTTCACGCATGGCGGGGGTGATGGCGACGACACGTGGATCGTTTTCCGCTTCGTCGCACAGCCACTGGCCAAATATCTGTGTATAGGTAGGTTTGCCAGGCATGGTGGGAAGAATGCCTTGCGTGGGTTCGAATTTTCCGGTGCCGTGATAGAGCACAGGGTCAGTGGCGGCCGGTGAGTAGCCGTGGCCCTTCTCAGTAATGATGTGTAGCAGTTGCGACCCTCGCAGGTTACGCACGGCTGAGAGGGCAGAAACCAATTCATTCAGGTCATGACCGTTGATGGGACCTGTATAGTTGAACCCCAGTGTCTCGAACAACGATGCCGGGGCAACAAGCTCTTTGAGTTCACCCAAGTGATAACGCAACGCCCCGACGGAGGGTGAAATTGATATGTCGTTGTCATTAAGGATTACCAGCAGCGGCAAGTCGCTATACAAGCCTGCATTGTTCATCGCTTCGAATGCCATGCCACCCGACAGTGCGCCGTCTCCAACCACCGCGACGCAGTGACGATGCTCGCCTTTGAGCCGGGCGGCTAATGCCATGCCCAGCGCCGCCGAAATCGAGGTGCTGGCATGCGCGGTACCAAAGGCGTCGTAGCTTGATTCGCTACGCCGTGGGAATCCGGAAATACCTCCGAACTGGCGAATACTCGCCATGGCTTCACGGCGTCCAGTAAGGATTTTATGGGCGTAGGCCTGATGGCCCACATCCCAGACAATCCGGTCCTTGGGCGTATCGAATACATAGTGCAAGGCGATGCTCAGTTCGACGGTGCCCAGGTTCGCCGAGAGGTGGCCGCCAGTGCGTGAAACGCTATGCAGGATGAACGCACGCAGCTCGTCTGCCAGAGGCGCAAGCGCTCCCGAATGCAGGGCTCGTAAATCAACCGGGTTGTCGATGGTATTGAGCAGCTCGAACATGCTGGACTCCTTGTTATAGCGCTATTCCCGTGACGGCATGTCTCAGTGCGTGCCCGTGCTGATCAGGTCAATCATCTGGTCCAGCCATGTTTGATCGTCATGCAGGGTTAATTCTGTGTGATCGTCGAGGTATCGAATGTTGGGTTACCTTGCGCGATGACGTTACCGAAGCCATCGTTGGGTTGCAGTGCAGGGTGTTCACTGGGGCAGGGCGTGAATTCAGCCTAGCGGTCGATGGGCGCAAGCTCTTTCCAAGCGAGCACTCCGGCAAGTCCGATGGTCTCGAATATTCGGCGGAACCAGACAGTAAAAGCCCCCGGAGTTGCGTCGATTTGCGTATGAATGTGCGAAAGCTTCATCCATCGCCAAGCATGTGCTTCGTCGGGATTGGCAATGGGGTCGCTACGGCTGATACCGACAAATATGTGGTCGAACTCGTGCTCGATGAGCTGATTTGAAACTTTCTCTCGATAGAGCAGAGTGGAGACCTTATGCAGAGAGCACGTAATTCCCATTTCTTCCTGCAAGCGTCGTGCTGCAGCCGCTTTTGTCCGTTCACCAGGGCGTGGGTGGCCGCAACAGGTGTTGGTCCATAGGCCTTGCGAGTGGTATTTGCCGAATGCGCGCTGCTGTAGCAATAAAGCCCCTGCGTGGTCGAAAATAAAGATCGAAAACGCGCGATGTAACTGGCCTTTTTGATGGGCTTCTAATTTGGGGGCGCAACCTTTTTTGCGGTCATATTGGTCGACTAGAATAAGTAACTCTTCCATAACGAGACCCCATTCATTGCGTCTTCGCTACTTGGTTACTGCTGACCAGACTGCGTAGGAAAAATCAGACGTGCATATTGGTAGTTGGAGAATTTAGTTGGGTTTTTGTGGTTTTCAAGTTTTTAAATAGAGTTGTTTTTTGCAATTTTCTACTGAGTAATTTCGAGTAGCTATAAGAGCGGTTTATGATTTTCCGCAATTTTATATATAGCTAAAAATTATGAGTTGAGGTTTATGGCGCGTTGTGGCTTGTTACGCTCAAGCTAATATAGGGATATTAGTAATGTCTGCCGTTTTTTTAACTGGCGCAGAGGTGACATGTTTAGTTTGTGCCGTCAGTCGAGAGAGAATGACGTTGTGGTAGTTCGCAGGAGATGTAAGACCTGGGCCTAACACCCCCTGCTCGTGGCGGCGAGCAAACTCACTCCTATAGGGAAAAGCTGTCAGCCGGCGGGTGTATGCCTTCCCGGTATCATGCGCAGCGCCGTGTTATCGCGCATCACATAATGGTGAAAGATCCCCGCCAGCGCATGCAGCCCGATCAACCAATAACCAACCTGGCCGAACAACACATGCCAGCTTTCAATCTCCTCGGCCAACGCCTTGTTTTCTGCAATCAGCGGCGGTAACTCCATCCCATAGAACATCACCGAATGCCCTTTGGCACTGACGATCAACCAACCGGCAATCGGCAAGCCGATCATCAACGCATACAACGCCCAGTGCATCAGCGTCGCCAGCAGGCTCTGCCATTGCGGCGGTGCCGGCACGATCTTCGGCGCGACTCCCAGGCTGCGTGCAAACAGGCGCAGCCACACCAGCACAAACACGGTCAGGCCGAGCATGAAGTGCATTTCGACGATCAACGTGCGCGCACCGCTGCCTTTGGGGAATTGCCCGCGCAGTTCAATGCAGGCGTAGACCACCGCCAGCAGCACCACCATCAACCAGTGCAGCGCAATCGACATGGTGCTGTAGCGTGAATCGGAATTTTTCCACGGCATTGCTGGGTTCCTCTCTCATCAGGGCATGCCTCCGTTCTTTGGCGACGGAGTGGGTTAACTGTATGCCCGTTTCAAGCGCTTCGCTCGTTGCAAATGCCGTTGTCTTGATCCTGGTCAGTCGCTCTGCGGCATTTCCCCGCGGGCCAGGCGAGCATTGATCTCGGCGATGACAGCCGGCAGATCGGTGATGGTGTCGATCAGATAATGCGGGCGCGAACTTTCGAACATCGCTTCGATACGCTGGCGCTCGCTGGTCAACGTGGCGCTGTCCAAGGCACGGAATTGATCAAGGGTCAGGCCCAGGGCATTGCCCGAGCAGGTCAGCGCCACCGTCCACATGCCGGCGCGACGGCCTTCAAGAATGCCCGGCACGGTGTCGTCGACCTTCACGCACGCGGCCACGTCATCAATGCCCAGGGCGATCACATTGGCCAGGGCCTGGGCCGGCCACGGGCGACCGTTGGGGACTTCGTCGGTGGCGACCACATGGTCGGCGACATAGCCGTTGGTGGCGGCCAGGGCCACGACCTTGTCCATCACTTGCTTGGGATAGCCGGAGCAGGAGCCGATCCTGATCCCTTGCGCCCGCAGCGCTGCAATGGTGTCGAGGGCACCGGGGATCAGCGCCGAGTGCTCGGCGATCTTCTCGATCTGCAGCGGCATGAAGCGCTGGTAGATGGCGGTCACATCATCATCGGTCGGCGTGCGGCCGAACGCCTTGCGGTAGCGCTCGGCAACTTGCGGCTGGTCGCAGAGGGTGCGGATATGGTCCCACTTGCCCATGCCCATCGGGCCACGGGCTTCCTCGATAGAGACTTGCACGTCGAACTCGGCAAAGGCCTCGACAAAGATCTGCGTGGGCGCGAAGGAGCCGAAGTCGACCACGGTGCCGGCCCAGTCGAGGATAACGGCCTGGAGGGTGTTGGGGTTTTGGTAGTTCATGGTTCAGATCCTGTGGTAATGGGGGGAGTCAAATGTCCAACACTTCCATTTCTTGCAGCACCTCGGCGATGGCCTTGACCGCTGCGCGCATGCCGGCCGCGTCGACATGGCCGATGCAGCCCACGCGAAAGGTTTCCACCTGGGTCAGCTTGCCCGGGTACAGGATGAAGCCCTTGGCCTTGACCCGTTCGTAGAAGTCCTTGAACTGGTAGCGCGGGTCTTTTGGTGCGTGGAAGGTGACGATGATCGGCGCCTGGATCGCCGCCGGCAGAAAGCTGCGCAGGCCCAGTGCGGCCATGCCATCCAGCAGTGCCTGGCAGTTATCCGCGTAGCGTTGATGGCGGGCGGGCAGGCCGCCTTCCTCAGCGTATTGCAGCAAGGCTTCATGCAGGGCGGCGACCACGTGGGTCGGCGGAGTGAAGCGCCATTGGCCGGTCTTGACCATATAGCTGTGCTGGTCGAACAGGTCCATCGCCAGGGAATGGCAGTTGCCTTGGGCAGCGGCCAGCGCATGTTTTTCTGCAAAGACAAAGCCCATGCCCGGCACGCCTTCCAGGCATTTGCCGGAGGCGGCGATCAACGCTTCGAACGGGACTTCGCGGGCATCGATCGGCAGCGCGCCGAAGGAACTCATGGCATCGATTATCAGGCGCTTGCCGTGGTGTTTGACCACCTGGGCGATCTCCGGCAGTGGGTTGAGGATGCCGGTGCTGGTTTCACAATGGATCAGCGCGACGTGGGTGATGGCGCTGTCGGCGTGCAGCAGGCGATCCACATCGGCAGCGGTGGTGGGCGCGTCTTCGGCGGTTTCAAAGGTGCTGAATGCGCGGCCAAGCACCTCGCAGATCTTCGCCAGGCGCTTGCCGTAAGCACCGTTGATCAGCACCAGCACCTTACCCTCGCGGGGCACCAGCGTGCCGATGGCCGCTTCGACGGCGAAGGTGCCGCTGCCTTGTAACGGCACGCAATGATGGCTGTCAGCACCGTTGAGGATCGCCAGCAGCTGCGTGCAAACGCTGGCGGTGAGCTGGTTGAAGCGGTCATCCCATGAGCCCCAATCCACCATCATCGCCTGGCGGGTGCGGTTCGATGTGGTCAGGGGACCAGGGGTCAACAGGATCGGCGCGGCAGTGGTCATCTCAAGTCCTCGCAAGGTATCGGGGGTTGAAGCTACGGCGCCTAAATTGCAGTTTGGCTTGTTATCAATCAAATTGTTTGTTGTTATGCGAGCTATCAGTGAGGCCGATAACTATGAACCTGTTCCAACTACGTGCATTCGATGCGGTGGCCCGCGAGGGCAGTTTTACCCGGGCAGCGGCTCGGCTGTTTATCAGCCAGCCGGCGGTGACCGGGCATATCAAGGCGTTGGAGGAGCACTACCAGATCCCGTTGTTGCGCCGTACCGCCCGGCGCGTGGAGTTGACCGAGGAGGGCGCGCGCCTGGCGGCCATTACCCGGGCGATCTTCGGTTTGGTGGACGAGGCGCAGACCATGCTGGAGGCCAACCGCCAGTTGCTCACTGGACGCCTGGAAGTGGCCGCCGATGGCCCGCACTTGGTGATGCCGATGATCGCCAGCCTGCGCTCGCGCTACCCGGGCATTACCGTGAACCTGCGCTTGGGCAATGCCCAGGAAGCCTTGGCGGCGCTGCTGTCCGAACATGCGGACGTGGCGGTGCTCACCGAGGTGGAGCCGCGTAATGGCCTGCACTTGCAGCCTTTGGACGAGTCACGGATTTGCGCGCTGGTGCCGGCTGCGCATCCGTGGGCAAACCAGCGCGAAGGCATTCAACTGACGCAATTGCACGAGGTGATCATGGTGCTGCGCGAGCCCAGCTCCATCACCCGGCGCACCTTTGACGACGCCTGCCTGGCGGCGCATGTGCAGCCCAAGGTACTGCTGGAGTTGGACAGCCGTGAAGCCGTGACCGAGGCCGTTGCGGCTGAGTTGGGGGTAGGAGTGGTGTCGTCGATGGAGGTCAGCCCGGACCCGCGTGTGCAAGCGGTCCCGATCCTGGGCGATGGGCTGCTCAACCGGCATATGCTCGGGTGCATGGAGCGGCGCCGCTCGCTGCGCTTGATTCAGGCATTTTTCGAATTGGCATGAAGGCTCTCACGCACGATTTCCAAAAAGGTCCGCACCACCCGACGTGAGCTCTGTTCCTTCAGGCACACCAGGGTTTCCTTCATGCGCTGGGTGCAATCTCGAATCGGCATGGCGTACACCCGTGCGTCGGCGCCGAACTCGGCTGCCGACACCACGCCCACGCCAATGCCCACCACCACCGCCTCGCGGGCGGCTTCGCGGCCTTCTACCTGGATCGCCGGGCGAATGCGCAGGCCGGCCTGACTCATTTCCTGCTCCAGGGTTTGACGGGTGACCGAGCCGATTTCGCGCAATACCAAGGGTGTGTCGTCGAGGTCGGCCAGGCAGATCGACTCGCGTCCGGCCCAAGGGTGGTTGCGTGCGACAAACGCCAGGAGCTGGTCGTCGGGCAAGGGCAGCGACAACAGGCGCGCATCGTCGACATCGCGCCCCAGCAACGCCAGGTCAGCCTGATAGTTGTACAGGCGAAACAATGATTCATCGGTGTTGCCGGTTTCGATCTTCACGCTGATTCCGGGGTACAGCTGGCAGAAGCGCGCAATCTGCGGCAGTACATGCACCGGGGCATCCACCGCCAGGGTGAGGGTGCCGGTAAGCAGGGCGCGGGAGTCCTGCAGCAATTCCTCGGCTTCGGCCTCGATCACAAACAGCCGTTGAGTAATGCCCAGCAGGCGTTCACCGAGGTCGGTCAGGCGTACCGAGCGCTTGTTGCGGTGAAACAGCAATACGCCGAAGCGCTCTTCGAGTTTGCGTACCTGGTCGGAAATCGCCGGCTGGGTCAGGAACAGCCGCTCGGCAGCCCCGGTAAAACTGCCATGGACGGCCACCGCGTGGAAGGCCTTGAGCTGGGCATGGGAAACCGACATGGCAGGTCCTCTTACAAGCTGGGCTTCTATTTGAAATACGATAAATCGATTTTACCTATTAGTCAGCCATTGCTTTGATGCACCTCAGTCGCCGTAGGTTGAGTCCTACAACCTCGGTGGCCATGGGCGCAGGCATACCGCACCCATCTGACCAATGTTGCGGCCCCACGGCCCGGCATTGCAGTGCTCAACCATAAAAACAACAGGCGTTTTCTTTCGATTCTGCCGGCACACTCACACCTGAGGTCAGAACCACCATGAATATCCCTATGGGTAGCATCAAGCGTTGGCGCGTGCAGATTTTCGCCATCACCTGGCTGGCGTACGCCGCTTTCTATTTCACCCGCAAAGCATTTTCCGTAGCGAAGCTGGGGATCGGTGACGACCCGGGTTTCCCCCTCGACAAAATGATGATGGCCAACCTGGATGGCCTCTACCTCGCCGCGTACGCCGTGGGCCAATTCACCTGGGGCATGCTCGCCGACCGCTTCGGGCCACGGGTGGTGGTGCTCGGCGGCTTGCTGGTTTCTGCCGCCGCGGCGCTGGTGATGGGCACGTTCGCCACCTTGCCGATCTTCGTCACCTGCATGTTGATCCAGGGCTTGGCGCAATCCACCGGTTGGTCGGGGTTGTGCAAGAACCTTGGCAGTTTCTTCCCGGCCCAGCAGCGGGGGCGGGTGCTGGGGCTGTGGAGTTCGTGCTATGCCTTTGGTGGCTTGGTCGCTTCGCCGTTTGCCGGCTGGTGGGCGTATACGCTGATCGGCAGTTGGCACGCGGCGTTTATCTCCAGCGCCGCAGTGGTGGCGGTGGTGGCCGTGCTGTTCTTTATGTTCCAGCGCAATACCCCGCAGGACGTAGGCTTGCCGGCGGTGGAGCCCGAGCCGGTCTTGAGCGCCGAAGAGGCTGCTGCTGAAAAGCGCATCAGCGTGCTCGAACCGCTGCGTGCGATCCTGCGCAATCGCACGGTGTTGACCCTGGGCCTGGCGTACTTCCTGCTCAAGCCGGCGCGCTACGCGATCCTGTTGTGGGGCCCGGTGATCGTCTACGAGCAGATGCCGTCGGTGGGCAAGGTTGGCGCGGCCATCGTGCCTACTGCGTTCGAGCTGGCCGGCTTGCTCGGGCCGGTGCTGATCGGCCTGGCCTCCGACAAACTGTTCGGCGCCCGGCGCATGCCCGCCTGTGTGCTTAGCCTGCTGGCGCTGACCGTAGCCTTGGCGTTATTCATGGGCGCGCTGCACACCGGCAGCGTGGTGTTGGTGATGGCTCTGTTGTTTGTGATGGGCCTGACTCTGTACGGCCCTGATTCGATGATCAGCAGCACGGCGGCCATCGACTTCGGCACCGCCAAGGCCGGCGCCACGGCGGCAGGTTTTGTCAATGGTTGCGGTTCGGTGGGGGCGATCCTTGGCGGCTTGCTGCCGGGCTACTTCGATACCGTCACGGTATTTATCGTCTTTGCCGGCGCGGCGCTGTTTTCATCCCTGGTGCTGATGCCCTACTGGAACGCCAGGCCTGCGGTACTGGCCCAGGTCGGGGACTTCGTCCCTGATCGCAATGTCACAGGCAAACCCCTGCGCACCTGAGGCACCTGGCCGGTTTTTTGGTGGATTAGAGTGTTTTTGCGCTATAAACTCTGCCCCCAAAGCGCCGGCCAGTAGACGTTTCGGCGCCATGGATAGTAGAGAGTGAGTCATGGGCGCACAGTGGAAAGTCAAACATAAAGAAGCGGCAGCCAATGCCAAGGGCAAGATCTTCGGCAAGCTGGTGAAAGAAATCACCATCGCCGCCCGTAACGGTGCCGATACCGCGACCAACGCGCACCTGCGCCTGGTGGTGGAGCAAGCCAAGAAAGCCTCGATGCCCAAGGAAACCCTGGACCGCGCGATCAAGAAGGGCGCCGGTCTGCTCGGTGAAACCGTGCAGTACCATCGCGTGACCTACGAAGGTTTCGCCCCGCACCAGGTGCCGTTGATTGTCGAGTGCGTGACCGACAACATCAACCGCACCGTCGCGGAAATCCGCGTGGCATTCCGCAAGGGCCAACTGGGCGCTTCTGGCTCGGTGGCCTGGGACTTCAACCATGTCGGGCTGATCGAAGCTTCGCCGGATACCCCGGACGCGGATCCGGAAATGGCCGCCATTGAAGCCGGCGCCCAGGACTTCGAAGACGGTGAAGAAGAGGGCACCACCCTGTTCATCACCGAAACCACCGACCTGGATGCCGTGCAAAAGGCCTTGCCGGAGCAGGGTTTCACCGTGCTGTCGGCCAAATTGGGCTACCTCTCGAAGAACCCGGTCAGTGGCTTGACGGATGAGCAGATGGCCGAAGTCGAGGCGTTCCTGGAAGGCCTGGACAACCATGATGATGTGCAGGATATGTTTGTTGGCCTGGCTGGCTAGCCACTGGACAAATGCGGTCAAAAATGTGGGAGGGGGCTTGCTCCCGATGCAGTGTGTCAGTCATGAAGATATTGACTGAACCTCCGCTAACGGGAGCAAGCCCTCTCTTATCAAAGCCTCAAGTAAGCTACTGATTTTAAATAGTTAAAATTTAGTCTTAACGCTGGATATTTTGGAGTCGGCCCAGGTTGCTGCGCGACGGCGCCACCTCGACGAGGTGACCGGGTTGTTGGGTTGTTGGGGCGAGTACATATCCGTTGCTTAGGTAACGGCCGCTATAGGTTCCGCCCTTACGGCGGCTCACTTTGCAAAAGCGGCAAAGTAAGCAAAACGCTCTTGCCCCACCACTCGGCACCTCGCCCAGGCTCGGTGTGCCCTCTCTCCGGCTTGAAACCGTGGGCCGCCGTCATGGGCCATCCTTGGCCCAGGACGGCTAACCCGGCGTCCTGCCGGGTTGCCCACGGCTTCAAGCCTGCGTTCGGCCAGCGTGGTTTAACGGGGCGCCTAAGATCAAAAGCAAGATCAAGAGCGACTCGCTGCGCATCGCAGATACGCTGGCGGCGCTCGTGCTTTTCTGTAGGCGCGAGCTTGCTCGCGAAAAACCTGAGAACGCCGCGTTCTTTCTGGTTTCCCGCGTCATCGTTAACGACCTTCGCGGGCAAGCTCCCACAGGGGTACGCGCAAGCTTCAACGATCAGGTCGGCTATAAGGCCGCCTCGCTGTGTTTTTGATCTTAGGCGCCCCGTTAAACCACGCTGGCCGGAATTCGACAGGGATTTGGGGGGTAAACCGGCAGGGATGCCGGTTTAGCCGCCCCGCGCCATGGGTGGCGCGTGGCGGCGGCCCCCCAAATCAATGTCGGATTACGGGCACACCGAGCCTGGGCGAGGTGCCGAGTGGTGGGGCAAGAGCCTTTTGGTTACTTTTGGGCTCTTCGGTACGTGTCAATGTATCTGTCGCCTTACTACTGTTTTAGCAACCCATTGCGGCCTTAGCATCCGGTCGCTCCGGGTTCAGATAAACAGCTTCTGCAAGCTGCCAGTTACGTGTGTCCCCGCTCCAGCGGCTGGGATTAGCCGCTTTAGCGGACTTGTACAGATCATTGCGGGCTAGCAGCAAAGCCGGCGCCTTACCCTCGTGGCGCTCGTTCGGCGTCACGTACTTCAAGGCGCTGTGGCGGTGTTCTTCGTTGTACCACTCAACAAATTTCTGCACCCAGAGCCTCGCTTGAGTCAGGTCGTCGAACGGCTGGTCTGGCCACAGCGGGCAATATTTGGCTGTGCGGAAAAGCGCTTCGGCGTATGCGTTATCGTTGCTAACCCGAGGGCGGCTGAAGGACGGTTCAACACCCAGCGAGATCATGCTTTCACGCAGCAGCGAGCCCTTCATCACATGCCCGTTGTCCGAGTGCAGAATCAACGGCCGACCCGCGGTATGCTCCCGTAAACATCCCTTTTCAAGTAGTGCACAAGCATGTTCTGAACATTCGGACTCATGTACTTCGTTGGTCACCAACTTGCGGCTGTAGATGTCCTTGACCATGTACCAGTAGTAAAAACGGCCCTTGATGGTGGTGGGTAACCAAGTGATATCCCAACACCACACCTGATTAGGGCCGTCGGCACGATGTGTGGTCAAAACTCTGCGCTTGGGCGCCTTCGCTCGACCACGGCGTGTGTTCTGATTCGCTTCTCTCATCACCCGATAAAACGTGGACTCCGATGCCAAATAAATGCCTTCGTCCGCTAGTTTTGGGACGATTTGATGCGGTGTCAGGCTCGCATAACCAGGTTGATTGGCGGCATCCAAAACAGCCTGACGCTCTAGAGCGCTAAGTTTGTTTGGCGGCGCTTCGCGCTGGACTGTCTGGCGTCTGTCTACTGCGCAGGTTCGCCAGCGCTGGACTGTCCGCAGACAAAGCCCAAGTTCATTACACGCCCGAAATCGGCGCGCCCCACTGGCTACTGCTTCGGCGATCAGCCCTAAAACCTGTATACGATCGGAGGCGCTGATCAGTCTTCCTCGTCCTTGCCCCAAATCGCATTGGCTTTTTTTCTGAGCTCCAGCAAAGCCACCGCCTCCTTGCGATCAGCGTCGGAGCGAAGCAGTTGCCGCTCAAGCTCCTTAATTGTTGTTTGCTCGACGGATTGCTTCTTAGAGGGCTGAGGATCAAGTGTGTCGTTGGCGTTCTGGCACGCTAGGCGCCATTGTTGAATCTGCTCAGGATAAATGCCTTTGATTCGGCAGTATTGAGAAAGCTCAACCTCGCTCAACGGTGCGGTTTCCATAACGGCATTAAACTTATCGGCACTGGACCACTGATCACTTGTCTTGTTATTGCCTGGAACGACCAAACCTTTATCTCTAGCCATTTGTCTCCAATCTCGTAGTGACTGTGGGGTGACGCCGATTGCAACGGCGAGTTCTGCCACCGCTCGATTAAGGGGCGGCATCATTTGTAGAACCGCCCAATCTTTGAAGTCATTGTCATAACGTTTCGGCATTGCCAAACACCTTCGCCCCCTTGAATGATTGAGTCAAACATCAGAGGTGACAGATAGGCTGACACGGGGGGTCTTTTCAAAAGTGACCCGCTGTAAAAGCGGAACCAATAGTGGCCGTAACCTAAATAACGGATATGTACTCGGTCTGATCCAACATCCCGGTCGGCTGTCAGGCCGCCACAGGAGCAAACTCCCTGGTTTGCTGCGCGACAGCGTCACATCGAAGATGTGGTGGGGACTCCCACATTGTTCCAGCGGTGTTAGATAGAGCTCAGTACGCCTTCAATTTCTTCAAAGCTTGGCCGCGCCAACACATCGGGTTGGCAGCAGCTTTTTTGCAGTTCAATCAGATCCTCACTGACTGCCCCTTCACCCCGCTCCAACAATTCCCCCAGCAACACCCCGAATGCGCGCACTTCAATACGCTGCAACGCCCTGGATTCCAAGGTGTCGGTCGTGGCATGGAATGACGCCGCGCCGAAGTCTGCGAGCAAACAATCGCCCGTCGCATTCCACAGAATGTTGTGGCCATACAAGTCACCATGGGTAATCCCCTGAAGGTGCAAGTGCGCCGCCACCGAAGCGATGCGTCGTGCCATGCGCAGCACCACATCGAGGCTGAAACGGGTATCGGGTTCGTAGATGTCCCGGGTGCAAGACGCCAGGCTAGGCAGGGCCGCGAGGTTGCGGTAGCTCGGGTCAATCAGGCTCATGACCAATGCCGCCTGACCCTGCGGGTGCTCGATGACACGACCTTGCACCTTGATCAGGTTGGGATGCAGCCCGGCGGCAATGCAGGCGTGCATTTCATGCTGCGGTGACCCGTCGCTGGTGATAGTGCCTTTGTATAGCTTGACCGCGACCGGCAGCGCCTGGGGTTTCCAGATTGCTTTGTGAATGATCCCGGAAGCGCCTTCGCCCAATACTTCTCCCAGTTCCAGTTCAGACCAAGGAATGTTCGGCGTCCCATCATCGCCCGTCACGGTCACCGCCATTTCCACCGGGTTACCGGCGTAGGCCAGCCACGTCAGGCTGGGCAGCGTCAGCAGCCAATCCGGCAGGTGTGTAAGGCGATTGGAGGCAATGCGGATCAGCTCCAGGTTGGCGCAATTGGCCAGACTTGGCGGTAAATGCGTCAGTTGGTTACCGGCCAGCATCAACTTTTGCAGCAACGGGCGCTGACCCAGTTCATCGGGCAATTGGCTGATGCTGTTATCGGTGAGGATCAGCCAGCGCAACTGGGGCGGCAGTGCGGCGGCGGGCACGTGGCTGATTCGGTTGGCCTTGAAGCCGATCATGCTCAGTTTCGCGCACTGGCCCAGGCATTCCGGTAGCTCGGTAAAGGCGTTGTCCGAGCAGAACAGCACGCGCAGGTGCGTCAGGCGATGCAGGTCGGCGGGCAAGCTGGTCAGGGCGTTGCCCGTGAGATTGAGGATTTCCAGGGAGTCGGCCAGTTCGAAGATTTCCCGGGGGAACTCGGTCAGCCCGCAGGCGAGGTCCAGGCGCGTGGCGCCGGCCAATTGGCCGGCCTTGAGTTGGGCGAGGGTAGTCATGAACAGCGCGGCACTCGGATGGGGGGCGTAAAAGGCGCTCATGATACCGGGTCGGGGGCGGTTTGCGCGCAGGGTGTTTGCAACTGGCGCAGGCGGCTGGCAGTGCGGGCGAGGTCGATGGCCTGACCTTCCAGGCATTTATCCAGCGGCTGGTGGCCGATGAGCGTCAGACGTTTGTCCTGGTCGTAGAGCACGTCCACCAGGTTGATGAACCGCTGCTGCACGGCAATTGGGCATTCGGCCAGGTGCGGCAGGCCGTCGATGATCCAGTGGTCGAAATCCTCGCACAGCAGCAGGTAGTCCATGACCGCCGTGAGCTGTTCGCACAGGTCGTTGAAGGTGAACACGATGGTGCGCGCCTGATGGCCACGGCACAGCAGCTGCCGAGTGCCGACCGTCAGGTGCTGCGCCGGGCAAGCCGTGGCGGGCAGCCCGAGGCTTTCACGCTGGGTCGGTGTACCGGGCCACACATACTGGCCGCTGGTGAAACGCTGTTGTGCGTGGGCCTGGGGCAGGCTGCGAAAGTCCTGGGGCGAACTGACTTCCAGCACATCCATGCGCGCGGCGATCAGGTCGATCACCGGCTTGAATCGTTCGTGGTACAGCGGGTTGGGCAGCAACCCCTCGGGCGGATAGTTGGAGGTCACTAGCACTAGCACGTCGCGTTGGAAAAGCGCCCTGAACAAACGGCGGATGAGCATCGCATCGCCGATATCGTGAACGTGGAATTCGTCGAAGCACAGCACGCGGCAGCCGGCCAGCAGCTGATCCAGGGTGACGGCCAGGGCATCGTCATGCCCGCGGTGCAGGAACATGCCTTGGTGCAGGCGGGCGAAGAAATCGTGAAAGTGCACGCGTTGCTTTTCGGCAATGGGCAGAGCCTTGAAGAACCCGTCCAGCAGCCAGCTTTTGCCGCGCCCCACCGGGCCGTGCAAGTACAGGCCGCGGGTGGCTTGGCCATTGAGCAGGCGCTGTGCCTGGCGATTCAGGGCGGTAATCGCCCGCATTTGCCCATCACTGAGGGTGTAGCCCTGTTGCTCGGCCTTTCTTTGGAAATACGCCGGGATAGTCGAGGCGTCCGAAACGCTGGATTGTTTCGCGAACAGGCGCTGGAGCAGGGAAAACACGGCCAATGGAGTCACTCTGTGCTGCGGTGGTCGCTTACTTTAGGGCGCCCACCGCGATTTGACCAATAGGGTAGGGGGCGGCCAACTGGCTCGAAAACCTAATGCTGGACATGGCTTCTAGAACTTCATCAACCCCGTGGTCGGCTGGTCCACCGGGCTGACCATTGCGTAGTTATAGCCGCCGCCTGACCAGTATTCGGCCTGCAAGCCATCGGCGCTGCGGCTGCCGCGGGGCAGGAAACCGTTGTTCGGGCCTGGCGGGCGGATATAGAAGCTGATACGCCGGCCTTGCGGGTCTTCGTACAGCACCATGGCTGCCGCGCCCTGGTCGGTGGTGAGCAGGCGCCCGCTGACCGGCTTGAACCCCGCCTGGCTCAGGTCGGGCAGGCGGTGGGCCTGATTGAAATAGCGGTCGAGCCATGCCTGCATATTGCCGCTGCCCTCGGCACTGAAGTCGGCGGGCATGATGCCGTCCTGGGCAAACAGGCGGTAGGCCTGCATGGCATCGGTCATTGGCAATAGCGGCGGCTGGGTGGCCTCGCGGGCCTGCCAGCCGCCTATCCCGCCGAGGCTCACGGCAATCAGCAGCAGCGCCGCGGTGGCGAAGTGGCGGCGGGACTGACGCTTGATACGCTGGCGAATCAGCGCCGGGTCCAGTGCCGGGTTGTTCGGCTGTCGCAGGGCGCCGCTTAAAGACGCACGCAATAATTGCGCATCCTGTTGCCAGGCCTGGACCTGAGCAGCCACTTCGGGGTGGCTGGCCAGCCAGGTTTCAAGCACGCGGCGGTCACTCTCCAGTAATTGGTGATCGACGTAGGCATGCAAGTCGCGTTCGCTGGGGGGCAGGCTGATCATTTGAGTCTCCGCAGGGCAGGGCTGGCAATTTCGCCATCGCTGAGTTGACGCAACGCTTGGCGTGCGCGGGACAGGCGTGACATCACAGTGCCGATGGGCACGTCGAGGATGTCGGCCACGGCCTTATAGCTCAAGCCTTCGACGGACACCCACAGCAGCAGGGCACGCTGTTCGGCGGTGAGCTGGTCGAAGGCTTGCAGGGTGGATTGGGCCATCACCGTGCGTTCCACCGAAGGCTGCGCGTCATCACGGCCGGTGAAGAATTCGAGCATGCGCGCATAGCGTCGGCTGCGGCGGTGGGCGTCGAGGAACTGCCGGTAGAGGATCGAGAACAGCCATGCGCGCAGGTCACCTTCGATACGTTTATCGGCCCAGGCGATGATCGCCCGTTCCAGGGTTGCCTGCACCAGGTCGTCGGCGCTGCTGGTGTTGCGCGTCAGCGACACGGCAAAACGCCGCAACCTGGGGATGAGTTCACGTAACTGTTCGTCGAGTTCATGCATGGGTGTCTGGCTGGTCACTACGCTGGGTCTAGAAAGACGTCCGGCGTTAAAGGTTATTCCACTGCCCGCAAAATAATTCGAAGGTCAGGGAATAGAGCAAATCGGCGTTCGTCTTAATGCTCCGACCTTATGTTTCACCCTCAGGCCACTGGCCCTGGAGTTCCTGCATGGTAGATCACTCATCACCCCCCCGTCCTCCATTGAGCACTACGAGCCTGCTCGTACGTCTGGCGGGTATCGGCGCTGTGGTTGCCGTTGTCGCTGGGGCATTTGCCTACGTCAACGGCACCCTCGACCCACAACGCCTGCGGCCAAAAACCTTGGTCAATGCCCTGGAAACCAATAACGGCGTACACCCAGGCTTTCGCCGTAACCACGCCAAGGGCGTGTGCGTGGCCGGTTACTTCGAGAGCAGTGCCGAGGCGCGTGCGTACTCCAGTGCCCAAGTGTTCAGCGCGGCCAAGACCCCGGTCATCGGCCGGTTTGCCTTGCCCAGTGGCAACCCTTATGCACCGGACAGCAGTGTGCCGATCCGCAGTTTTGCCGTGCAGTTCAGCCAAGCCAACGGCCAGCAGTGGCGCACCGGCATGAACAGCATGCCGGTGTTCCCGGTCGGCACCCCCGAGGCGTTCTACCAGTTGCTCAAGGCGGGCGCGCCGGATCCGGCCACTGGCAAGCCGAACCCGGCCAATATGCCGGCATTTTTTGCCGCGCACCCGGAGACGGCGCCGTTCCTGGCGTGGGTCAAGACCGCCAAGCCATCGGCCAGTTATGCGACTGAAACCTATAACGGCATCAATGCGTTTTACCTGGTGAGCGCCGATGGCAAACGCCAGGCCGTGCGCTGGGGCGTGGTGCCGCTCAGCCAGGACGCACCGGGCGATACTGCGCCGGATGGCGCCGATTTCCTCGAGAAAGATCTGGTGCAACGCCTCGCCGCCGGGCCGTTGCGTTGGCAATTGAACATGACCCTGGCCAACCCCGGCGACCCGCTGGATGATGCGAGCAAGACCTGGGCCGGCGAGCACAGGGTGCTGAACGCCGGCACCCTGGTGCTGCAAAGCAGCCAGCCACAGGCAGACGGTGATTGCCGCGATATCAACTTTGACCCGCTGATTTTGCCCAGCGGCATCGAGGCCTCCAATGACCCGTTGCTGGCTGCCCGCTCCGCCGCGTATGCCAGTTCGTACCTGCGCCGCGCCGGTGAAGTCAGCCCGTTGCACAGCGCCCCTCAGGAGTCGCAGCCATGAATGCCCAGCCCCGCTTTTTTGCCCCCCTGGCACGTCTGCTGCACTGGCTGATGGCGCTGATGGTCATTGCCATGCTGTTTATCGGCGCGGGGTTGGCCGCGTCAGTGTCTGAGCGCCATGAGTGGTTGATCCACCTGCACAAGCCGCTGGGGATCGCGATCCTGGCCCTGGTGATCGTGCGGTTGGTGGTGCGCTTTTGCACACGACAGCCGCCGTTGCCAGCGGATTTGCCCGCGTGGCAAGTGTTGGCGGCCAAGGCTTCCCATGTGCTGCTGTATGCGTTGATGCTGGTGTTGCCGCTGCTGGGCTGGGCGATGATTTCGGCCGCCGGTGATCCGGTGATGCTCAGCAGTAACGTGCAACTGCCCGCGCTGGTCGGGGCGAATGCGCCATTGTTTGCGCTGTTGCGCAAGGCTCACGGCTATCTCGCCTACCTGTTGTTTCTCACGGTACTGGTGCACTTGGCGGCGGCGTTGTTCCACGGTTTGATCCGCCGCGATGGTGTCTTGCAAAGCATGACCGGCACCAAGGACTGATGGTTTTTTGTGGCGAGCGGGACGGCCCGCTCGCCACAGGTGATCAGCGCAAAAGGCCGACGATATCAGCGACGCTGCTCAAGACGTCCTTGCCCAGCTGTTTCGAGCGATCGCCTGACCAGCCGGTGCGCAGGTTGGGTGCGTCGTCGTTGTCCTTGAAGGGCATCTCCAGGGTCAGGGACAGGCAGTCATATTTCTCACCAACCGCGTTGCAGGCCAAGGTCATGTTGGCTTCGCCCGGCAGGTCGCGGGTGTAGCCGTGGGTGGTCTGGAAGTCCCGGGTCAGGTGGCTCAGATGGCGGCGGAAGTGTTTTTCCAGGGCTTCGATGCGCGGTGTGTAGCCGGGGTTGCCTTCGCAGCCGGCGGTGAAGACGTAGGGGATCTCTTCGTCGCCGTGGATATCGAGGAACAGGTCCACGCCGTATTTTTCCATCTGTTCCTGGACGAACAGGACTTCCGGGCTGAGTTCCTGGCTGGCGCTCTGCCAGGCGCGATTGAGGTCCTGGCCCATGGCATTGGTGCGCAGGTGGCCATGGAAGGCGCCATCGGGGTTCATGTTCGGGACCAGGTACAGGTCAGCCGCGGCCAGCAGCTTTTTCAGCTCGTCGTCGCCGTCCTGTTGCAGGCGTTCGATCACGCCTTCCATAAACCATTCGGCCATGTGTTCGCCGGGGTGCTGCTGGGCAATGATCCATACTTTGCGGCGACCTTCGCCCCCTTTGCCCCGTCGTAGCAGTTGGATATCGCGGCCTTCGGCGCTCTTGCCGGTGGCGAGCAGGGTGACGCCGGCGTACTTCAGGGCTTGATCGATCAGCCAGTCGTGGCGTTCACGGCTGTAGGGTTCGAAATAGGCAAACCAGACGTGTTTTTCCCGGGTCTGGAGGGTGATATGCAGGATCTCGCCGTCGAAACGCGTCGGTACCCGGAACCAGTTGATATGGTCGTAAGACGCCACGGCGTTGTACCCGCTCCAGGCATGTCTGTAGGACGAGCGACCCGCGTTGCTCAGGCGAAAGGTGTGGGTATGCCCCACGTGCATGCCTTCGGCCTTGAAGTGGAACCATTGGAAGTGATCGCTGCGGGTATCGGGTTTGATTGCCAGCAACAACTGATAGGCATCGCTGGCATCCAGGACCTGGATGTTGCCGCTGTCGAAGTCGGTGCTGATCTTGATGGAGGTCAAGGCCACGGTCATAGTCTGGTTGCCTGAATATGAGTGATGTGGCGGCTATATTACACAGGCCTCAGGCAAAACCTGGATGCAAAATTGTTGCACGAGGGAGGGGGCGTCATCCCTGACGCCGCCGCAGCTTAGAGTCTATGAGATTGATTCTCAAGCGCTAAATCGCAAAGATCCGGGCTAGGGCAGTCGAGTGGCTTTCTTTAGGCGATAGTCTTTTGCTACCATGCGCGCCATCAAGCAACACACAGTCTTCATTAGCCTGAAGCCATGCCAGGAAAACTGGCAAAAAAAAGACCCGGCCAAAGAGCCGGGTCAAAAACCGTGATTAGCCTGATGAGGAGATATTCCAAGAGTCCGACCTAAGGTCTCTTGGTCTATCGACTGATCTCGCGATCAGCTGGGTCCAATAATAATCATTATCATTTGCAAGCCAAATGTTTTTATCCGTGGGATAGAAATATTTTTCCTTGACGCCTGTCACGCGTTCGCCTTGGCCGCTGGCCCTTGCAACGACCGCTCCACCATCGCCTTGGCCATATCAATCAAATACACCACGGAAAACGCCAGGTCGCGTTGATTGCCTTGATGGCTGCACGCTGATTCATAGGCGGTTGCCGCTGCACTGCGCAACAGGTCCGAGGCATGCACCAGGGCTTCCTCCTGGCTGATGCCCGGTTTGATCAGGAACATGGCGTCATCCTGGGCCGGCGCCGACATCTCTTCTTTCAAGTAATAGTCCAACGCGCGCTGGGCCGCACCGCTGTTGTGCATGTCGTGTAATTCAACGTGTTCAGGTGTTTCGGGCAATGGATACGGGCTGTTCGTCATAAGCGGCAGTACTCCGGTGGGTGTCGAAATCCTTAGGCTTGATGATAGTACGTATCGTATTTATGTCGTTTTATGGATTACTACAAACTGTTTATTGCCCTGAAAAATACGCGCCGTATCGTCAGGCGCCATGGATAACTGGATAGCATTGGTCAAGGCCAACATGAAAGACCGCAAGGTCACGCAAGGCGAACTGGCGGAACGCCTGGGCATGTCCCAGGGCGGTGTCGGCCACTGGCTCAACAAACGCCGCGTACCGAGCCTGGCGGACATGAACCGGGTGCTAGCGGAACTAGGGTTGGGGGACCTGGAAGTGGCGCTCGAGATTCGCGAGCGGGCCGCAACAGAGGCGACGTTGCAACGACGCTACAACCCGTATTTCCGCTACCCGGTCAGCGACTGGAAGCAGGCGTGCGAGTTGCGCGAAGAGCGGGCGGCCTATGGAACGAGTCGCTACGAATTGACCGATTACCACGCTCAAGGCAAGGCGTTCTGGCTACCGGTGACGAGCGATGCCATGACTGCCCCCACGGGCCTGAGCATCGGTGCCGGGATGATGATCCTGGTGGACCCGGCCATCGAGCCCGAACCCGGCAAACTGGTGGTTGCCCAATGGGCTGGCAGCCCCCAGGCGACCTTTCGCCAATTGCAGGAAGAAAGCGGCCAGCGTTACCTGGTGCCGCTCAATCCTACTTACCCCAAGGCGCTGCTCACCGAGGATTGCCGCATCCTGGGGGTAGTGGTGCAAGCCACGGCGAAGTTCTAGCCGGCCGTTTCAAGCTCCACCAGCGCGCTGCCTTCAGCCACCATTTCACCTTCCATGCAGAACAGCGCCTTGACCACTCCAGCCTGGGGCGCACGGATGCTGTGTTCCATCTTCATGGCTTCCAGCACCACTAGTTGAGTGCCAGCCTCGACCGTTTGGCCTATCTCTACCAATACGCGCACGATGCTGCCGTTCATCGGAGCGGTAAGGCCGCCTTGATGGGATTGCCCGGCCTCCACCGCCGCAATCGGATCGAACAGGCTGACCGCATGCATCTCACCGTCCCAACGCAGGTACAGGCTGCTTGCACTGCGGACCGCCAGGTGAGCACGGCGCACCCCTTGGTGCTCGATCAGCAATTGCTCGCCGCACAGCTGTGACGCGTGCCCCGCTAATGTCACCAGCCGATCCTGCCCATTGCAACTCAGGTGCAGCGAAACCTCGGCCGGCAGGCCCGCACGAAAGCCCTGGTTATTGGCCCACGGGCCATCGCCCGTCGGCAGGCTCTGCATAAACGCCGAGCCCGCCGCCTGCCAGAACGCATCGCTTAATGCACCGGGCGCCGGTAACAGCTCTTCCTGATAACGAGGGATAAAGCCGGTATCCAGTTCGGCGGCCGCAAACGCGGGATGACCGATGATGCGTCGCAGAAAACCCAGGTTAGTCTTGAGCCCGCCGACTGCAAACTCGTCGAGCATGCTCAGTAACCGCAAACGCGCCTGTTCACGGTCTTCGCCCCAGGCAATCAACTTGCCCAGCATCGGGTCGTAGAAGGGCGACACGTCGTCGCCTTGCTCGACACCGCTGTCCACTCGGCGGCCCGGGCCTGGGTCGGACTCGCGGTACAGCGCCAGGTGCCCGGTGGCCGGCAGGAAGTCATTGGCCGGGTCTTCGGCATACAGCCGTACTTCAATCGCATGGCCGATCAACGGCACTTGGTCTTGAGTGATGGGCAGCGCCTCGCCCTGGGCCACCCGGATCTGCCAGGCCACCAGGTCCAGACCGGTGATTGCCTCGGTCACCGGGTGTTCCACTTGCAGTCGCGTGTTCATCTCCATGAAGAAAAACTCGCCACGGGCATCCAGCAGAAATTCCACCGTACCTGCGCCGACATAACCGATGGCCTGGGCCGCACGCACGGCTGCTTCGCCCATGGCCTTGCGTTGCTCGACACTTAAGCCCGGCGCCGGGGCTTCTTCGACGACTTTTTGATGGCGACGCTGGATCGAGCAGTCGCGCTCATTGAGGTACAGGCAGTGGCCATGCTGGTCGGCAAACACCTGGATCTCGACATGCCGCGGCTTGAGCAGGTATTTCTCCACCAGCATCTGCCCATTGCCGAAAGATGACAGCGCTTCGCGCTGGGCAGAGGCCAGGGCTTCGGCCAATTGGCTGACATCCTCGACCACCTTCATGCCCTTGCCGCCGCCGCCGGCCGTGGCCTTGAGCAGTACCGGGTAGCCGATACGCTCACAGGCGGCGCGGAAGGTTTCCAGGTCCTGGGCCTCGCCGTGGTAACCCGGCACCAGCGGTACGCCGGCGGTTTCCATCAGGGCCTTGGCCGCCGATTTGCTGCCCATGGCGTCGATGGCCGAGGCGGGCGGGCCGAGGAAAATCAAGCCGGCGGCCTCGATGGCGCGGGCGAAGCCAGCGTTTTCCGAGAGGAAGCCGTAGCCCGGGTGGATCGCCTGGGCGCCGCTGGCGTGGGCGGCGGCGATCAGTTTGTCGATTTGCAGGTAGCTGTCGGTGGCTTTGCTGCCACCCAGGTCGACGCGGATGTCTGCCTCGCGACTATGGCGTGCATCGCGGTCGATGGCGCTGTGCACGGCCACGGTGGTCAGGCCCATGGCCTTGGCGGTGCGCATGACCCGGCAGGCGATCTCGCCCCGGTTGGCCACCAATACGGTGGTGAGTGTGCTCATGAACGCGGCTCCTGGGCTTGCCAGCTCGGTGCACGTTTTTGCAGGAACGCACGCAAACCTTCCTGGCCCTCGGCGCTCACCCGAATGCGCGCGATGGCGTTTTCACAATAACGTCGCAGCGCAGGCGTGAGGGCACCGTTGCCTACTTCGCGCAGTAAATCCTTACTGGCGCGCATCGCCGCCGGGCTGTTTTGCAGCAGGTTTTCGACCCACTGGTCCACCTGCTGATCCAGGGTTTCGGCCGGATAACTCTCAGCCAGCAAGCCGATTTCCCGTGCTCGCTGGCCGCCGAACCGCTCGGCCGTGAGGGCATAACGACGGGCAGCGCGTTGGCCGATGGCCTGCACCACGAAGGGGCTGATCACCGCTGGCGCCAGGCCGATGCGCACTTCCGACAAACAGAACTGCGCGTCGTCGGCGCCAATGGCCATGTCACAGCAACTGATCAGGCCCAACGCGCCACCGTAGGCCGCGCCTTGCACCACTGCCAGGGTGGGGATTTTCAGCTTGGACAGGTTGTACATCAGCTCCGCCAGTTCACGGGCGTCGTCCAGGTTGGTGTGGTAGTCCAGCTCGGCCGATTGCTGCATCCAGGCCAGGTCGGCGCCGGCGCTGAAATGCTTGCCGCGCCCGCGCAATATCAAAAAACGCACGGAAGGGTCGCCTTGCTCCCGGTCCAGGGCAATGATCAGTTCGCGGATCATCTCGGCGTTGAACGCGTTGTTCTTGGCTTCACGACTGAGCCACAGCGTGGCAAAGCCACGGCTGTCGGTGATCAGTTCGAGGGTGTTGAAGTCGTTCATGCAAGGAGCTCCATGATAATGAGAGGCCTCCTGTAGGGAGCGAGCAAGCTCGCTCCTACAGGTTACATGCGGAACACGCCGAAGCGGCTCGGCTCGATGGGGGCGTTCAGCGAGACGGACAAGGCCAGGGCCAGCACGTCGCGGGTCTGCAACGGGTCAATGACGCCGTCATCCCACAAGCGCGCGCTGGAGTAGTAGGGGTGGCCCTGGGTTTCATACTGGTCGAGTATCGGTTGCTTGATTGAAGCTTCCTCATCGGCGCTGAACGCGTTGCCTGCGCGCTCGGCCTGCTCCCGCTTGACCTGCACCAGCACCCCGGCGGCCTGTTCGGCACCCATCACGCCGATGCGTGCGTTGGGCCACATCCACAAGAAGCGCGGGTCGTAGGCTCGGCCGCACATGCCATAGTTACCGGCACCAAAGCTGCCACCGATGATCACGGTAAACTTCGGCACCTTCGCGCACGCCACGGCGGTCACCAGCTTGGCGCCATGCTTGGCAATGCCGCCGGCTTCGTACTTCTGGCCGACCATGAAGCCGGTGATGTTTTGCAGGAACAGCAGGGGAATCCCGCGCTGGCAGGCCAGTTCGATAAAGTGCGCGCCTTTCTGCGCGGCTTCGGCGAACAGAATGCCGTTGTTGGCCAGGATCGCAATCGGGTAGCCATGCAAATGCGCGAAGCCGCAGACCAGGGTGGTACCGAACAACGCCTTGAACTCATCGAACACCGAGCCGTCCACCAGCCGTGCGATCACTTCACGTACATCGAAGGGCTGCTTGGCATCCGCCGGGATCACACCGTACAGCTCTTCGCTGCTGTACAGCGGCGCCACTGGCGGCCGTTGCACCAATTGGCCTTGCTTGCGCCAATTGAGGTTGGCCACGCTGCGCCGAGCCAGGGCCAGGGCATGTTCATCGCTGTCGGCATAGTGGTCGGCCACGCCGGAGATCTTGCAGTGCACATCGGCGCCGCCGAGGTCTTCGGCGCTGACCACCTCACCGGTGGCGGCCTTCACCAGCGGTGGCCCGGCCAGGAAGATCGTGGCTTGCTGGCGCACCATAATCGCTTCGTCGGCCATGGCCGGCACGTAGGCGCCGCCGGCGGTGCATGAACCCATCACCACGGCGATCTGCGGGATGCCCTGGGCGCTCATATTGGCCTGGTTGAAGAAGATTCGCCCGAAGTGCTCGCGGTCCGGGAACACCTCGTCCTGGCGCGGCAGGTTGGCGCCGCCGGAGTCCACCAGGTAGATGCACGGCAGGCGGTTCTGCTCGGCGATGGTCTGGGCGCGCAGGTGTTTTTTCACGGTCAGCGGGTAGTAGGAGCCGCCTTTGACCGTGGCATCGTTGGCGACGATCATGCATTCGACGCCTTCCACGCGACCGATGCCGGCAATGACTCCGGCCGCCGGCACGTCTTCGCCATACACCTGATAAGCCGCCAACTGGCTGAGTTCGAGAAACGGCGAGCCCGGGTCGAGCAGGCGATTGATACGCTCACGGGGCAGCAACTTGCCCCGGGAGGTGTGGCGCTCCTGGGCCTTGGTGCCGCCGCCTTGTTGCACATGGGCGAGCAGGCTGTGCAGGGCGTCGACCTGTTCGCGCATCGCCATACTGTTGGCGGCGAACTCCGCCGAGCGTGGGTTGAGCTGGGTATGCAGGGTGGCCATGACGCGCTCCTTCAGCGGGTTTCGTTGAAGAGTTCGCGGCCAATCAACATCCGCCGAATCTCACTGGTACCGGCGCCGATTTCATACAGCTTGGCGTCGCGCAGCAGGCGGCCGGCGGGGAATTCGTTGATATAGCCATTGCCGCCGAGAATCTGGATCGCATCGAGGGCCATCTGCGTGGCGCGCTCGGCGCTGTAGAGGATCACCCCGGCGGCGTCCTTGCGCGTGGTCTCGCCGCGCTCGCAAGCCTGGGCCACCGCGTAGAGATAGGCGCGGCTGGCGTTGAGCTGGGTGTACATGTCGGCGACCTTGCCCTGGATCAGCTGGAATTCGCCGATGCTCTGGCCGAACTGCTTGCGGTCGTGGATGTAGGGCACGATCAAATCCATGCATGCTTGCATGATCCCGGTAGGGCCCCCGGACAGCACCACGCGTTCGTAGTCCAGGCCGCTCATCAGCACTTTCACGCCGCCATTGAGCACGCCGAGGATGTTCTCTTCGGGCACTTCTACGTCATCGAAAAACAACTCGCAGGTGTTGGAGCCACGCATGCCCAGCTTGTCGAACTTGTTGCTGCGGCTGAAGCCTTTCCAGTCGCGCTCGACGATAAAGGCGGTGATGCCGTGGGCGCCTTTCTCCAGGTCGGTCTTGGCATAGATCACATAGGTGTTGGCGTCGGGGCCGTTGGTGATCCAGGTCTTGCTGCCATTGAGGACGTAGCAGTCGCCGCGTTTATCGGCACGCAGTTTCATCGAGACGACGTCGGAGCCGGCATTCGGCTCGCTCATGGCCAGGGCGCCGACGTGCTCGCCGCTGATCAGCTTGGGCAGGTACTTGAGTTTTTGTTCGTGGTTACCGTTGCGGTTGATCTGGTTCACGCACAGGTTGGAGTGCGCGCCGTAGGACAGCGCCACTGAAGCCGAACCGCGACTGATTTCTTCCATGCTCACCACGTGGGCCAGGTAACCCAGGCCGGCACCGCCGTATTCTTCCGGCACGGTGATGCCCAACAGGCCCATGTCCCCGAACTTGCGCCACAGATCGACGGGGAACAGGTTGTCGATGTCGATCTGGGCCGCGCGCGGTGCGATCTCCTTGGCTACGAAGGCCTGCACCTGGTCGCGCAGCATGTCGATGGTCTCGCCGAGGGCGAAGTTCAGGGACGGGTAATTCATGGACAGGCACCTTAATGTGAGCTTTGTTGTTGTGTAGGTTGGGCGCCGTGGGAGGGCGCTCACCTTTACGTTAACGTAAGCTTGCGTTACGGCGCTGTCAATCGTAGTTTACGTATACGTCAACCTACAAAAAAGATAACAGGGGTCGTTATGCATCAACCGAATCAGAGCTACAACCGTGGCTCCCAGGACAAGGCCTTGCTGAACATCACTATTGGCCAGGCCTTTAATCGTACAGCCGCGCAGTGTCCCGATGGCGAAGCCTTGGTGGTCCGCCATCAACTGCGGCGCTACACCTGGCGGCAACTGGCCGAGACGGTTGATCTGCATGCGCGGGCATTCCTGGCTTTGGGCATGCGAACCGGCGACCGCCTGGGCATCTGGGCACCCAATTGCGCCGAGTGGCTGATCTGTCAGGTGGCTAGCGCCAAGCTCGGGGTGATCCTGGTCAATATCAATCCAGCGTACCGCAGCAGTGAGTTGGACTACGTGCTCAAGCAATCCGGCTGCCAGTGGCTGGTGTGCGCCGGAGCGTTCAAGACCTCCGATTACCACGCCATGCTCCAGGCGCTGAAGCCAGATTTGCGTGGCCTCATCAGCCTCGATCCCAGCCCGCCGCCGGGCTTCATGCCCTGGTCGCAGCTGTCGGGCCTGGGCGCCGGTGTCCCGCCCGAGCAACTGCACAGCCGCGAGGCCAGCCTGCACTTCGACCAGCCCGTGAATATCCAGTACACCTCAGGCACCACCGGCTTCCCCAAGGGCGCCACCCTCAGTCACCACAACATCCTCAATAACGGCTACATGGTCGGCGAAAGCCTGGGCCTGACTGCGCAGGACCGCCTGGTGGTCCCGGTGCCGCTGTATCACTGCTTTGGCATGGTGATGGGCAACCTCGGCTGCATCACCCACGGTACCACCCTGATCTATCCCAACGATGGCTTCGACCCACTGCTGACATTGAGTGCCGTCGCCGAAGAAAAAGCCACCGGCTTATATGGTGTGCCGACCATGTTCATCGCCATGCTCGATCACCCACGCCGCGCCGAGTTCGACTTGTCCAGCCTGCGTACCGGGATCATGGCCGGGGCGACGTGCCCTATCGAAGTGATGCGCCGAGTCATCAACGAAATGCACATGCGTGAAGTGCAGATTGCCTATGGCATGACCGAAACCAGCCCGGTATCACTGCAGACCGGTGCGGATGACGATATAGAGCGGCGCGTCACCACGGTGGGCCGTACCCAACCGCAACTGGAAACCAAGATTATCGATGAGACCGGCAACACCGTCGCGCGCGGCGAGATAGGTGAGCTGTGCACCCGTGGCTACAGTGTGATGCTCGGTTACTGGAACCACCCCGAAGGTACCCGCGAGGCCATCGACGACGCCGGCTGGATGCACACCGGCGACCTGGCGACCATGGATGAGCACGGCTATGTGTGCATCGCCGGGCGCAACAAGGACATGATCATCCGTGGTGGCGAAAACGTGTATCCGCGGGAGTTGGAAGAGTTCTTCTTCACCCATCCGGCGGTCGCCGACGTGCAGATCATCGGCATCCCCGATGAGCGTTATGGCGAAGAAATCGTCGCCTGGATCAAGTTCCATCCGGGTCATGTGGCCAACGAGCTTGAACTGTTGAGCTGGTGCAAGGACCGTATCGCCCATTTCAAGACGCCCAGGCACTTCAAGTTTGTGGACGAGTTTCCGATGACGGTGACGGGCAAGATCCAGAAATTTCGCATGCGCGAGATCAGTATCCAGGAGTTGGAGGCTGCCCGCGACAACCTGGGGTAGGTGAATACCGCTGGTTGAAGGGCAAATGATCGCAGATTGATCATTTGTTCTATCAAATGGATGCGGTAAATGAGTGAGCTTGATCAACCTCCCAGCCATCAATCAGTAGCGCCGCAGAGCGTGCATGCGCGGGTTATACAGGACCGGCAGCCCTCCTGGTATGACGCCGCCGCCCTGAAACGCAAGAAGGCCTTTTCACAGACGCAGTTCGAAATGCCGCCATGGTACGCAGCGCTTTCGCCGGACAGACAATCGGCACTAAGTGCCGCTTATGCACGCAGCTTTAATTCGCTGAACAGGCTTGATGTTATTTTCAACGGGCTGCAAGGCGTGGTCACGTTTGCCGAGCCGCTCCTGGTGGCGGCGATGAAGACGAAGTTTGCCGCAGACTATGACGTAAAACGGCTGTTTTTTGCCCGTGAGGCGTTCATGCCCGCCGATCGTTCAAAGGTCGGCGGCTTGGAAGCGTCCGGGTATTGCTACTACCAGGGCGAGAGCCTGCTCGAAGCGGCGCTGGGCAACTTTGCCCTGGAAGACACGATTGAGACCGCCGACCAGAACGCCAGCCTCGTCACGCGCTACGATTTCCACCAGCAGCCGCCTGGCAGCCCATTCAATCAGTCGCAAGTGCTCAGCCGTAAAGTCACTATGGCGCCTCATGCATTCGCCAGCCTGTGTCGGGAGTTGGACTTGGGTGCGCAGTACCTGGCCCATGTCGAGTCGTTCATCAGTCCACTGGACCCCCCTGGAACCTCCAGGGGCAGCAGGGCCAGGGCCGTGCGTAATCTTATGGTCAGTGCGACCCGGCATCAGCTGCAATTCGCCGCCGAAATCGCGGTGGCGCGTGGGGATATCCAGCCGGATGCGTATCAACTGATACAACAGTTGATGAGCAATCAGCAGGATCTGGAATGGCGCGATAAAACAGTTACCTTTTCGAGTTTGAACGTCCTTGGGCAGTCGCTTAAGCAAATTATCGTCATCGGGCATGTGAGTATTCACTACCCCATACGTGGCAATGTGGTGTTCTTGAGCGAGCCCTGCCTGGCGTTTATACCCGGCGACCCTGTTTGCATGTTGAAGGAATACGCCAACCTGGAGGCGCTCAAGTTTGATTTGGTCGAGCGACTGTGCGTGGCCAGGTACCGGCAGTTTTTCAGCCAGTTCATCCCCTATGAGCGGCAAGGGGCGTTTTTTTCCAGGCTCAAGCAGCATCTCGACCCCACAGGGCAGTCTGCAGAGTCTCAAGACTTTGACTCAAGCAAGAAAAATATCAGGACCCTCACCGCCAGTTACGGAACGCGCTACGCCTTGTTGTGGCAGGACCATACCCGGCAAAAAATCGACCTGATGCGCAGCAACGCCCGGGCCATGGCCGTCTCCACCGATGCGGCGGACGCACGTGCGCGTAATGCCTGGCTGGTCAAGTTGGGCAGCACGGCGTTGAATGTCCTGAATGCGGCTGTACTGGTCTTTCCAGAGCTGGCGCCAGTCATGTTAGTGATCGGCGCGGCGCAAATGTTGCAAGAGGTCGCATCGGGTATTGAGGCGTGGGAGGCGGGGGATAAGCAAGCGGTATGGGCTCACGTTTCAGCCGTTGCTTTCAATGCGGCGACGGCCGTTGTAGGCGCCAGGTTATTGCCCTTGGTCAAGAGCGCCTTTGTCGAGAGCCTGGCCCATGTGCGTTGCCCCGATGGCAACATCCGCCTGCATGCGCCTGACCTGAGGCCCTACCAGCAATCCGTGTCGATGCCCGCGCAGCTTACGGTGAATGGTGACGGGCTGATTGAACATGAAGGCGGCCTGTACCTGCGCGAAGACAATGCGTATTACCGAGTGGAGCAGGTTGGCGCGGGCAATGACTACAAGATCTTGCATCCGCATGATCCGGCGGCCTTCACCCCAAGGGTAAGCCGCACGCGCGCCGGGGCTTGGGCTCATGAGCACGAGATCCCGCTGACCCTGACCGAGGCGCAGTTGATGCGCCGCTTGGGGCCGATGGCAGAGGGGTTTTCGGATCAGCCGCTCAAGCTCAAACGCATCATGCAAATGTCTGGCATCGAGGTGGATGCGCTGCGCCGGATGCATGTGCATCAGGCAGCACTGCCGGGGCTATTGGCCGATACCTTGAAGCGGTTCGAGATTGACCGTTTGGTGGCTGAAGAAGGCTCCAGCGTACGCCCCGCACTGCGTGCTGCGGATCAACTCGAACGCTTTACCCAGCGCTATGCCGCTGCCGAGCGCGCAGAAAGCGCGGCCGCATGGCCGATCAGCCGCTTATTTCCGTCATTACCCAAGGTGGTTGTCGAAGAACTGTTGGACGAAGCCAGCGCCGCCGAAATGCAGGTGCTCACCGAGCAGCATCGCGTGCCACTGCGCCTGGCTGAAGAGGCCCGCCATTATCAACAGCAGGTGCGCCTGGCGCGGGCGTATGAGGGCCTGTACCGCAATACCCTGGGCAATGACGACACGCAACGCTTGGTGCTGCACAGCCTGGACAAGCTGCCCGGCTGGCCATCGAGCTTGCGTATCGACGTTATCGAGCGGTTGCCTGCGGGGGATCGCCTGCTGGACTCATTGGGGCCGGAGGACGCCGCGATCAAGCGGCGTCTTATCAAGTTTGGTCCCAGGAACCTTTATGAAGTACAGGATGCCAAGCTGGCGGTATTCAATACCCAGGCGGATATCTATGGGGCGGTACAGTCAGCGGTCCCGACTGAGGACTGGACGGCAATGAAACTGACCGAGTTGGATGGAGGCGCAAGCCTGAAACAGGCGCTGGAGCAGATGCCTTTGATGCCTTGTGAGCAATTGCGCAGATTGTTGCGCATGCAGCCGATCAAGCCTGGGTATAAACCGCCCATGCGCCTTGCGGGGGGACGTATCGGCTATCCGTTGAGTCCTGTGGGCATTCGATCCGCTCCCTGCGAACAGGCAGCCTCAGCGCTGTATCCGTCACAATCCATCGAAGAGGTGGAGTGGACGCTGAGGCTGCAAGACGCCAGCGATGATGTGTTTTTGGCCCGCATGGACCAGCTCGAAGAGGAGTTCACGCAACTGAAGGCGACACTGGACGCCTGGCATGACGAAGACACGACTTATCGCCGATCCAGGGGCCGGGTAGCCAATACCCTCAAGAATGCCTGGCAGCGTTTACCTCCGCACTTGCCCATGAGTCCTGAGCAAATGCGCTCTGAGCTACGAGAAGAGGAGGGTGGGCTGTATGTCGTGCGCTTGGCCGACGAGCAAGTCGGTGATTTGCCGCCGATTACCGCGAACATGAGCCATGTGGAATGTCTGGATTTAGCGAGAATGTCACTTTCGGACGCCTCTTTACCTTTCTTGCAGTCATTCAGCGGCTTGCGTTGGCTGGATATCAGCCACAGTAACCTCACGCGCTTGCCGGAGTTCGTCGATGGGGGCGCGCAAATCACCTGGCTCGACCTGAGCAGCAATGACATTCGCCTGACTGCGCCGAGTCGTGAACGCCTGCAGAATATGCAGGGCCTCAAGACCCTCAAGCTCTCCCATAACCGGCAGTTGGGGTGGTCCGCGGACCTTAGCAACCTGCGTGATCTGCAGCGGCTCTATCTGGAAAATACCGGCACCAGGGTATTCCCGGCAGGTGTCGAGGTGCCTGGCAACCTGGCCTGGATCGATCTGCGTACGAATGGGATCACGACCTTGCCCGGCTATGCCATACAGCACCCGGATCGAGTCAATCTACAGGGCAATCCCGTCGCGCCGCTTTGAGGGTACGGGTAACAAACCGCACGTGCAGACAGCACAAAGGGGACCCGAAGGTCCCCTTTAATTTGTCGTTGCGTGCTCTTTTCTTATTATTGAGGGGCGGCCTGTTGTTGTTTTTGGTAGCCGTGGCCCGTACCGCTGTTTTTGGCGACCCCCATCCGGGGTCAAGAGCAAACGTATTTTTTTGAACGCTGACCTGCTTCTTCGTAAACGATCCAACCAGTGGGTAGCTACCTGAGGTAGTTTTATTTTTCTCTATCCGGTTGCGGGTTGCGGCATGCCGTACCCTGTGAAGCCATCTTCTCCAAAAAAATCTGTTAGCTGCGTCTCTGCCGTGTTGTTTTTGTTATGTCAGAGTCGTTTCGTCTTATTTTTATTAGGTTTGGTGCTTTTTATTCTTGTTATGCCATAGAGATAGCAGAAGCCGTGCCAACTTTTTAAAAGTCTTTAAAATCAATAGGTTAGTTTTTTCGTGGGAAATGTCTTTACGTATGTGCGCTAAATTCTGTTCCCGCGTTACCCGCCGAGCAGGCGCGCGGTAACACATTGTCACAGCTGTGCTACTTCATCCGGCGCTACGGGCCTTGGCCACACGCGAACCGCTCGGCCGCCCCAGCACTCTGCTGATCTGCTGGCCCGCGCCAATCAAGCGCTCCAGGTCGATACCCGTATCGATACCCAGGCCATTGAGCAGGTACAGCACATCCTCGGTGGCGACGTTACCGCTGGCACCCTTGGCGTAGGGGCAACCGCCGAGACCAGCGATAGAGCTGTCGAACACTTGGATGCCTTCCAGCAGGCCGGCGTAGACATTGGCGATGGCTTGGCCGTAGGTGTCGTGGAAATGCCCGGCCAGTTTGTCCCGCGGTACCTGGGCGCCGACCACTTCGAACAGCCGCCGGGTTGCCCCCGCCGTGCCGGTGCCGATGGTGTCGCCCAGGGACACTTCATAACAGCCCATGGCATACAGTTCGCGAGCGACGGTCGCCACTTGCTCTGGGGCGACAGCGCCTTCATACGGGCAACCCAACACGCACGACACATACCCCCGCACGCTGATGCCATGCTGCCTGGCCGCGGCCATGATCGGCGCGAACCGCGCCAGGCTTTCGCTGATGGAGCAGTTGATATTGCGCTGGGAAAACGCTTCGGACGCTGCGGCAAATACCGCAACTTCCTTGACCCCGGCCGCCAGCGCATCCTCGAACCCGCGCAGGTTCGGCGCCAGCGCGCCATAGGTCACGCCGGGCTTGCGCTGGATCTGTGCAAACACCTCGGCTGAGCCGGCCATCTGCGGCACCCACTTGGGCGAGACAAAACTGCCGACTTCGATATAGCTCAGCCCGGCTTCGCTCAAGGCGTCCACCAGTTGGACCTTATCCGCCACGCTGATGGGCTGGGCTTCATTTTGCAAACCGTCGCGCGGGCCGACTTCCACCAGGCGTACGTGTGAGGGGAGGGACATGGCAGTTACCTTCTGGTCAATGGCCGGCTTGGCTGATGGTGTGCGCGAGGGCTTGAGTGCAACGCTCTTCTGCGGTGTCCAGCTCCAGCTTCATTTGCTCGATATCCAGCAACTGTTGCTCAAGCTGTTCACGGCGCTCGGCGATCTTGGCCAGCATGCTGTTGAGTTGGATCTGGTTGCCGCCGGTGGGGTCGTAGAGCTCGATCAGCTCGCGGCATTCGGCCAGGGAAAAGCCGATGCGCTTACCGCGCAGGATCAGCTTGAGGCTGACTTTGTCCCGCGCCGAGTAGATGCGCTCCTGGCCACGGCGTTCCGGGGCCAGCAGGCCTTGTTCTTCATAGAAGCGAATGGCGCGGGTGGTGATGTCGAGCTCGCGGGCGAGGTCGGAGATGCTGTAGGTGGTGCTCATGGCGGTGCTCAAAAAGGTCTTGGCACTAAGCTAATTGGAGGTTGACGTAAACGTCAAGGGGCAAGCCCCCTCCCACAGGGGGACTCCTGCAACCTTAGGCTTGTTGTTTATCGAGTTTCTTTTCATGGGCCGTCACCTGCTGGCATAGCTCGATCATCTGCTCGCGCATCCAGCGGTTCGCCGGGTCCTGGTCAGTGCTTTCATGCCAATACAGGTGGGTTTCTACCAGCGGTACGTCGTTGACCGGCAAATTGAACCAGTGCAGTTCATGGCGGCGGGCGAAGCGTTCGGGCACGGTCATCACCATGTCGGTCTGCTGCAATACCTGGGAGGCCATCAGGTAATGCTGGGAACGCAGGGCGATCTTGCGCTGGATGCCCATCTTGCCCAGGGCCAGGTCCACATGGCCCAACCCGTTACGGCGGCTGGAGATATGGATATGGGTCAGCGACAGGTAGTCATCCAGGCTGAATTTGTCCTTGCCTGCCATCGGGTGGCCCTTGCGCATGGCGCATACGTAGCGGTCTTCCATGAGCTTGACATGGCGCACCTGTGGGTCGGTGTTGAGTGGCGCGTCCACGGCAAAATCCAGGCGCCCGGCCGCCAGTTCCTTGGTGGTTTCGCGGCGCTTGGACAGGAAACTCTCGATCACCACGGTCGGCGCCAGGCGGCGCAGGCGCTGGAACAGCTGCGGCAGGATCACCGCCTCGGTGAGGTCGGTCATGCTGATACGGTAGGTCTTGGCCGCCTGCTGCGGGTTGAAGATGCGGCTTTCCTGCACCGACACCCGTAGCAACGACAGCGCATTGCGCACCGGGCCGATGATGTTCTGCGCCATGGGCGTGGGCACCATGCCTTGGGCGGTGCGCACGAACAACGGGTCGTTGAAGGTCTCGCGCAGGCGGGCCAGGGCGTTCGACACCGCCGGTTGGGTGATGCCGACGATCTGCCCGGCGCGGGTCAGGTTGGCTTCGGTGTAGATCGCATCAAAGACGATGAAAAGGTTGAGGTCGACCTTGCTCAGATTCATTTCGTTGCGCTCTTATTGTTAGATGTCCATACGCCGATCATATATCGGTGATGAATGTTAATACACGCCGAGAATAGGCTAGGTAAATTATCAACGCTGTTCTAGCATCGATTGCATGACCTAAACAACCTCTCAGAGAAGGGAGCTGCCCATGGATTTCGCCTATTCGCCCAAGGTTCAGGAACTGCGTGAACGTGTCACCGCGTTCATGGACGCTTACGTCTACCCGGCCGAGCCGGTGTTCGAGCGCCAGGTCAGCGAAGGTGATCGCTGGCAGCCCACCGCCATCATGGAAGAACTCAAGGCCAAGGCTAAGGCCGAGGGCTTGTGGAACCTGTTCCTGCCCGAATCCGAACTGGGCGCAGGGCTCACCAATCTTGAATACGCACCGCTGGCGGAAATCATGGGCCGGTCCTTGCTCGGCCCGGAGCCGTTCAACTGCTCCGCGCCCGACACCGGCAATATGGAAGTGCTGGTGCGCTACGCCAACGAAGAGCAGAAACAACGCTGGCTCGAGCCGCTGTTGCGCGGCGAGATTCGCTCCGCCTTCGCCATGACCGAGCCAGATGTGGCTTCATCGGACGCCACCAACATGGCTGCCCGCGCCGAACGCCAGGGCGACGAGTGGGTAATCAACGGCAAGAAATGGTGGACGTCAGGTGCTTGCGACCCGCGCTGCAAAATCCTGATCTTCATGGGCCTGAGCAACCCGGATGCACCGCGCCACCAGCAGCACTCGATGATCCTCGTTCCTGTGGACACCCCCGGGGTGAAAATCCTGCGTCCGCTGCCGGTGTTCGGCTACGACGACGCGCCCCACGGCCACGCCGAAGTGCTGTTCGACAACGTGCGCGTGCCCTACGAAAACGTGCTGCTGGGGGAGGGACGTGGCTTCGAGATCGCCCAGGGCCGCCTTGGCCCGGGCCGTATCCACCACTGCATGCGCTCCGTCGGCATGGCCGAACGCGCCTTGGAATTGATGTGCAAACGTTCGGTCAGCCGCACCGCGTTCGGCAAGCCTTTGGCGCGTCTGGGGGGCAATATCGACAAGATCGCCGACTCGCGCATGGAGATCGACATGGCGCGCCTGCTGACCTTGAAAGCGGCGTACATGATGGACACCGTGGGCAATAAAGTGGCGAAAAGCGAAATCGCCCAGATCAAGGTGGTGGCGCCGAATGTCGCCTTGAAGGTGATCGACCGTGCGATCCAGATCCATGGCGGTGCCGGGGTCTCCAATGATTTCCCGCTGGCTTATATGTACGCCATGCAACGTACCCTGCGCCTGGCCGATGGCCCGGACGAGGTGCATCGTGCGGCGATTGGCAAGTTCGAGATCGGCAAGTATGTGCCGCGGGAGTTGATGCGTAGCGGGCAGTAGCACCGCGTCGCCTGCAATCGGGGGCAAGCCCCCTCCCACACTAGACCGATTTCCAACATGAGAATGCGGTCCAATGTGGGAGGGGGCTTGCCCCCGATGAGGCCAGTCCAAACACCTCAAACTCCAAGGCTCAGTACACCCAGACCTCCACCCGCCGATTCTTGATACGCCCCTCATCCGCCGTATTCGCCGCTACCGGCATCTGCGCGCCAAACCCGCGGATATCCCTGGGCACCACGCCGCTCTTGACCAGCTCCCGGCGCACCGCCATAGCCCGCAGCTTCGACAGCAACGCCGCACGTTGCGGATCATTCTTGGCATCGCCAAACCCCACCAGGGTTACCTGTTTATCGAGCTTGCCGTGGCTTCTTATATAAGCCACCACCCGCTGCAAATCCTGGCGCGCCTTGTTGTCGAGGCTGGCGCTGCCTTCCTCGAAACGAAAATTCACAGTCAAGCGCTGGGCGTCACGGGCAAGGGCCTGGTAGTCGTCGGGCATTGACGGGCGTGGCGCCACGCCAATCGCCTGCACCTGTTGGGCTATAAAGCCATTGGCGGCGACTATTGCCTGGCCCTTGCTGCCTTGGGTGAAGTCCACCAGCGCCTTGGCCCAGGGGTTGCGGGAGAAGGGCGGCAGGTAAAACAACAGTCGCCGTGACAGCGGGTAATCCTCGGTGGCAATCAAGCTGGTCAAGGGCAGCATCGGTTGTGAGTCGCCGTCGACAATCGCCACTGCCTTGGCCTGGCGTACATAGGGCAAGCCGATAAAACCGATGCCCTGGGGGTCATGGCTGACCGCATCGGACAGCGCCTCGCTGGACTCGAAACGCTGTGCGGTCCCGGCAAGCGGTTTGCCGCGTCGGCTCAACACCAGTTCCTTGAAGGTGTCGTAGGTGCCGGACTGATCATCCCGGGCGTAGACATGAATGGCCCCGCCAATGCCCCCCAGCGCTTCCCAGGTGCTGACCTCGCCGTTGAAGATCTGCGCCAGTTGCTCGGTGTTCAGCGTATTGAGTGGGTTGCGCGGGTTGAGGATGATTGCCAGGCCATCGATGGCGATCACCTGTTCGGCTTCGGGGCTTTTCAGGTCACCCAGGGATTCGAGGTCTATCAGTTCGCTGTCCTTGATCGGGCGGGACGCTGCGGCGAGGTCGGCGCGGTTGTTTTTCAGCGCGGCAAAACCGGTGCTGGAACCATGGGCAGCCACTTCGATGGTCACGGTCTTGCCCTGGCGCGTCTTGCCGACTACCCGTTGTTCGTTTGCCCCGTCACCCGGCTCGCTGTGTACACCCTGCAGGCCTTGATGCTCCATCAGACCCTTGACCAACGCCGGGCCGAGTGCCGCCCCGATGGTATTGGAACCCTGGATGCGCAGCGCTGGGCCTTGGTCGGGGACGGCAAGGGGTGCGGCCACGGCGGGCAGGGAGATCGCAAAGCACAGGAACAGAACGCGCAGCCTCATGCCGGCACCTTCTCAAGCCAAAGGGAGTGCCGCGAGATTAAGTCAGTTGGATTGCAGCAATGTGACTGATGCATCGCAAGGCTAAATGTGGGAGGGGGCTTGCTCCCGATAGCGGTGTATCAGCTACAGATGAGCTGGCTGACACACTGCCATCGGGGGCAAGCCCCCTCCCACATTTAGACCTTCACCAGGCTTGCTATCAGCTCAGTTCCAACCAGATCGGCGCATGGTCCGACGGCTTCTCCAGCCCGCGCAGATCGTAATCCACCCCGGCATCCTTGACCCGCGGTACCAAGCCGGTGGACGCCATGATCACGTCAATGCGCAGCCCACGCTTGGGCTCGTCTTCAAACCCACGGCTGCGATAGTCGAACCAGCTGAAGCGGTCGGCCACGTCCGGGTTGAGGTGGCGGAAGCTGTCCACCAGGCCCCAGTTCTTCAGGCGTGCCATCCACTCGCGTTCTTCCGGCAGGAAGCTGCACTTGCCGGTTTTCAGCCAGCGCTTGGCGTTGTCGGCGCCGATGCCGATGTCACAGTCCTCCGGGGAAATGTTCACGTCGCCCATCACCACCAGCGCCTGGTCATTGCTGAACTGGCTTTCCAGCAGGTGCTGCAAGTCTGCGTAGAAGCGCTGTTTGGCTGGGAACTTGGTCGGATGGTCGCGGCTTTCACCCTGGGGGAAGTAGCCGTTCATGATGGTCACCGGGTGGCCGTTTTCATCGGCGAAGGTGCCCCAGATAAAACGCCGCTGGGCGTCCTCTTCATCGCTGGCAAAACCTTTGTGCACGCTCAGGGCTTCTTTGCGCGAGAGCAGGGCCACACCGTAGTGGCCTTTCTGCCCGTGGTAATACACGTGATACCCCAGGGCCTGCACTTCGGCCAGGGGGAACTGGTCATCGTGGACCTTGGTTTCCTGCAGGCCGATCACGTCCGGTTGATGCTTTTCAATCAGCGCCGCCAGCTGATGAGGGCGAGCACGCAGCCCGTTGATATTGAAGGAGACGATTTTCATGGTCGGCAGTCCAGTCTGGCAAAAGGGCGATGCTAGCCGACAAGTCCGGCGGGGGCCAGCGTGGCGGTCGGGTGAATGCGCTGCTAATGTCTGGGAACGACTGGAGCTGTACAGGTTCGTACCCATAAGAACGCCATGTTTGAGTGGCGCCCAGGAGATTGACTGTTATGCCAGACACTTCGACGGCCATTGCCGACATCCGCCTGCTCAATAGCGGTTACTCCCGCGAGGCGCGATCCCTGCTTTACCAGGCGTATCGCCACGAGCCGACCTTCGCCTACATCTTCGAAGCCGAGCGGCCGGGTTATGAGCAACGGGTGCGCGCCACCGTGCGCGAACTGGTCAAGCAGCACTTCTTCCAGAAGCTTCCCGCCATCGGCCTGTTCGTCAACGACCGGCTGATCGGCATCGCCCTGATTGCACCGCCCCAGCGGCGCCTTGGCATCACCGAGAGTTGGGCGTGGCAGATCCGTATGTGGCTGAGTACCGGCGTGCGCGGCACGCGGCGTTACCTGGAATACCATCAGGCGGTCCTGGCATGCCTGCCCAGCGAGTCGGTGCATGTATTGCCGCTGTTGGGTATTCACCCACAGTTCCAGGGCAAGCACTTCGGTGAGCAACTATTGGAAGCGGTACACAATTGGTGCGCAGACGACCCGCATTCCTCCGGGGTGGTGCTCGACACTGGCAACTCCCGCTACCTGGATTTCTACAAGCGCCAAGGCTATGAAGAGATCGGCGAAGTCGCCGTAGGCCCGGTGCTGGAACATGTGTTTTTCCATCCCAATCCCCAGGCGTTACATGCTGCAACGGCTTAGACAGAATTATTCAGACAAATCCGGGTTCAAAGACTCTCCCCAGCTCGTGTAGCATCCGCGCCTATGAAGTTTCCAGGAAGATTTACCAGCGGCTTGATTCTGCTGTTCACAAGCTGCGGCGCATTCGCGCAAAGCGAATTGGACGTGCGGGTCAAACCCTCAAACGACGCGTTGAAAGCCAACATCGAAGGCTATATCGGCGGGGTGGGCGATCGTGATGAAGAAGCCTTGCTGCGGTTCAGCCGCGGCGCCGAGGAGCAGGCGCGTAAAGCGGCCCAGGCCCTGGGCTACTATCAGCCACGGATCGCCAGTGATGTAAGGGGCGGGAAGAACCCGCGCCTGACGCTCACCATCGACTCCGGCGAACCGGTGCATCTGCGCGACGTGACCATTCGGGTCGATGGCCAGGCCGCGAGCCTCAAGGCTTTTCGCGTGCCTGCCAGCGACGACCTCAAATCCGGCGCGGTGCTCAACCACGGCCATTACGAAGACGCCAAGCGCCTGATCCAGAACCAGGCTTCGCGCTATGGTTTTTTCAGCGGGCGCTTTACCAGCCAGAAGCTGGCGGTGGACCCCCAGGCCGGCGTGGCCGATATCGAACTCATTTACGACAGCGGCCCGCGCTACAGCATGGGCAAGGTCAGTTTCAGCGGCGACACGCCTTTTGATGAAGAACTGCTGCAACGCATGGTGCCGTTCAACAGCGGCACGCCGTATGACTCCGAACTGATCGCCGAACTTAACCAGAACCTGCAAACCAGCGGCTTCTTCGAAGGCGTGAGGGTGGATGCCAGCCCCACCGCCGCGACCAATGATGTAATCCCGGTCGCCGTGCAGCTGGAAACCCGCAAGCCGCGCACCATGGGCCTGGGCCTGGGTTACTCCACCGACGTGGGCCCACGGGGCAAAGCCAACTGGACACGGCATTGGGTCAACCCCCAGGGCCATAGTTATGGTTGGGAAGCCGAGTTGTCGGCGCCCCGGCAGAACGTCGGCCTGTGGTACGACATCCCCCTCGACCCACCGCTCACCGACAAATTGCGCTTTGCCGGCGGCTATCAGAATGAAGAGATCGCCAATACCGACACCTTGAGCAAGCTGCTCACCATCGGCCCGGAATGGCACAGCAAATTGCCCAGCGGTTGGACGCGGGTGATTTCCCTCAAGTACCAGCGCGAAGAGTACCGCCTGGGCAATGACTCGGGCTTGAGCAACCTGGTGATGCCGGGGGTCAGTTATTCCTACCTGCGCAGCGACAACCGCATCGACCCGCACCATGGCTACCGGCTGATGTTCGACACCAAGGTCGCGAAGGAGGGCCTGGGGTCCGACACCAACCTGCTTTACGGCACGGCCACGATCAAGGGCCTGACCACCTTGTGGGACAACCATCGTTTCCTGGGTCGTGCGCAATTGGGTGGCAGTGCCACCAACGGCTACAAATCCGTGCCGCCGTCGTTACGCTTCTTTGCCGGTGGCGACCAGAGCGTGCGCGGATACGAGTACCAGACCCTGTCGCCCGAGAACGACCGCGGCGACCGCATCGGCGGCCGCTATATGGTGGCCTTGAGCGCCGAGTACCAATATTCCATCACCGACAAATGGCGCATCGCGACCTTTATCGACCAGGGCAACTCCTTCAATAACCTGGACTTCCCCAGCCTGAAAACCGGTGTGGGCGTTGGTGTGCGCTGGGTCTCGCCAGTCGGGCCGATTCGCCTTGACCTTGCCCATGCCCTCGAAGATCCGGGCGGCGTTCGATTGCACTTTTCCATGGGGCCTGAGCTGTGATGCGTGGTTTGAAAATAGCCGGGCTGGTGCTGGTCGCCATCCTCGCTTTGCTGTTGCTGGTGCTATGGTCGGTACTGGGTACCCAGGCGGGCAGTCGCTGGGCCTTGGGTCAGGTGCCGGGCTTGAGTGTGGAGCATTTCCAAGGCCGCCTGGGCGGGCAGTGGAGCGCCGATCATCTGTTGTGGCAGCAGGATGGCAGCCGCGTCGAGTTGAAGGCGCCGAAATTCAACTGGTCCCCCGGTTGTCTGTTACGCATGACCCTGTGCATCAACCAGCTGGATGTGGAGCAAGTCAGCCTGGAATTCGCACCCAGCGCCGAAGAGAGCAGCAGCGAGCCGATTCAACTGCCCGAACTGAAATTACCGGTTGCCGTACAGTTAGGCGACGTTCGCGTCGGTAGCCTGATTTTTAACGGCAGTGAAGAACTCAACAGCCTGCAGCTGGCGGCGCACTGGACTGCCATGGGCCTGCGTATCGACTCGGTGCACTTGCAGCGCGACGGCCTGGTGCTGGACCTTGCCGGTCTGCTGCAACCCAGCGGCGATTGGCCGCTGAAGGCCAGCGGCAACCTGAGCCTGCCCTACGCCCCAGGCGGTGCACTCTGGACGGTTGCGCTCAAGCTCGACGGCGACCTGCTCAAGACCCTCAAGCTCGACGCCGACAGTAGCGGCTACCTGCCGGCCAAGCTCAGCGGCGAACTGCAACCCCTGGTGGAAAACCTGCCGGCGCAGTTGCACATCACCTCCGAGGCCTTCAAGCCCAGCGCGGATCTGCCTGACACCCTGCAACTCAACCAACTGGACCTGAGTGCCGAGGGCGACCTGAAAAGCGGCTACCGGTTAGTGGGCAAGGCCGTGCTGCCGGCGGAAAAAGGCCCGGTGGACTTGCAGCTGCAAGGCAAGGTCGACGCCAAGGGCGCGCAGATCGCCGGCCTGGATTTGAATGCCGGCGACAAGCAAAGCCTCAAGCTCAGTGCCAACCTCGACTGGCAACAAGGCTTTAGTGCTGACGCCAGGATCGACTGGCTGGACTTCCCCTGGCACCGCCTGTATCCCGTGATCGATGAGCCGCAGGTTGCATTGCGCACCTTCAACGGAGAAATCTCTTATAAGGACGGCAATTACCTCGGCAACCTCAAGGCCGACCTCGACGGCCCGGCCGGCAAATTCAATCTGGTCACGCCCTTCAGTGGCGACCTCAAGCAAGTCTTCCTGCCCGAGTTGAAGCTGACCGCCGGCCAAGGCAAGGCCGAAGGCCACCTGAACCTGCAATTTGCCGACGGTATTGCCTGGGATACGGCGCTGGACCTGTCGGCCCTGAACCCGGCGTACTGGGTCGCCGAGTTACCCGGCACCCTGGCCGGGCCGCTGCGCAGCAAAGGCGAGTTCAAAAATGATCAGCTCAAGCTCAACGCCGACCTCGACCTCAAGGGTCGTCTGCGTGGACAGACGGCGGTGCTGGCGGCCAAGGCCGAAGGTGCCGGGGAACAATGGACCCTGGCCAACCTGGATATCCGCCTCGGTGACAACCGCATCAACGGCAGCGGCAGCCTGCAACAACGCCTGGCCGGGCAGATCGACATCAAGCTGACGCGCCTGGCCCAGCTCTGGCCGCAACTGCGCGGGCAAATCAATGGCCGCGTCGATGTGGCCGGCACCTTGAAAGCCCCCCAAGGCAAGCTCGACCTCAAGGGCCAGCAGTTGGCATTTGCCGACAACCGCCTGCAAACCCTCAACCTCGACGCCAACCTCGATAACGCCCAGCGCGCCAGGCTCGACCTCAAGGCCAGTGGCATTCAGGCCGGCGAAACCCAGGTCGGCAACCTCACTGCCAGCGCCCAGGGCGATATCAAGAACCAGAAGGTCCAGTTGGACCTCGCCGGCCCACTGCTCAAGCTGGCCCTGGCGTTGGATGGCAACCTCGACAAAGGCAACTGGCGCGGGCGTCTGGCCAGCGGTGATGTACAAGCCGGCGGCCAGGACTGGCGCCTGCAAGCCCCGGCGAAGATCGAGCGCCTGGCCGATGGCAAGCTGACCTTCGGCGCGCACTGCTGGGTCTCCGGCCCCGCCAGCCTGTGTGGCGAAGACCAGCGCCTGATGCCCGAGCCGAAGCTGCGCTACCACCTCAAGCAATTCCCCATCGACAGCCTCGCGGCATTCTTGCCCAAAGACTTCGCCTGGCAGGGCAAGCTCAACGCTGACGTACAACTCGATTTGCCACAGAGCGGCCCCAAGGGCGTGGTGTCGGTGGATGCCAGCGGTGGCACCCTGCGCGTGCGCGACAAGGGCCAGTGGTTGGATTTTCCCTACGACACTTTGAAGCTGGAAACCACCCTTAACCCCAAGCGCATCGACACCCAGCTCAACTTCCATGGCGGCAAGCTCGGTGAGTTGCTGTTGCAGGCGCAGATCAACCCGCTGCCGAGCAACAAGCCGATTACCGGCAATTTCAGCCTCACGGGCCTGGACCTCGCCGTGGCGCGGCCCTTTGTGCCGATGGTGGAAACGCTCAACGGCAAGCTCAACGGCAGTGGTCGCATTTCTGGCGGTTTGCTCGCACCCCTGGTCAACGGCAACCTCAACCTGGTGGACGGCGAAGTCTCCGGGCCAGAACTGCCCATCAGCCTCGAGGGCCTGAACCTGCAGGCGCAGATCGCCGGCGAAAGCGTGCAGCTCAACGGTGGCTGGCACAGCGGCAAGGCCGGGCAGGGCAGTCTCAAGGGCCAGATCGACTGGGGCCGCGCGCTGGTGGTTGATCTCAACCTCAAGGGCTCGCAACTGCCGGTGACGGTGGAGCCCTATGCCAAGCTGGAAGTGGCGCCCGACCTGAAGATCAGCCTCAAGCACGACAAGCTGGCGATTGCCGGCAAGGTCCATATCCCCCGTGGCGATATCACCGTGCGGGAACTGCCGCCGTCGACGGTCAAGGTCTCCGATGACACGGTGATCATCGGCAGCCAGACCGAAGAGGGCAAGCCGCCGATGGCCATGGCCATGGATATCGACGTGGAGGTGGGTGAAGACCAGCTCAACTTCGCCGGCTTCGGCCTCACCGCCAAGGTCCAGGGCCATGTGCATATCGGCGACAACATGGATACCCGTGGCGAACTGTGGCTCAACGACGGTCGCTACCGCGCCTACGGCCAGCGCCTCAACGTGCGCCGTGCGCGGCTGCTGTTCGCCGGGCCGCTGGACCAGCCGTTCCTGGATATCGAGGCGGTACGCATCGTCACCGAATCCAGCCGCACGGTCACCGCAGGTATTCGTCTCAGTGGCAGCGCCGAACAACCGACCACGCAGATCTTCTCCGAACCGGCCATGGCCCAGGAAGACGCGCTGTCGTACCTGGTACTGGGGCGCTCGCGCACCAACACCGGCGAAGACAACAACATGCTCGCCGAAGCCGCCCTGGGCCTGGGTTTGATGGGCAGTGCCGGCGTGACTACGGATATTGCCAACAAACTGGGTATCCAGGACTTCGACCTCGACACCCAGGGCACCGGTAACAGCACCGCCGTGGTAGCCAGCGGCAAGATCAACGAGAAGCTCAGTTTGCGTTATGGGGTAGGGGTGTTCGAGCCGGCCAATACCATTGCCTTGCGTTATTTGCTCAGCAAGAAGGTGTACCTGGAAGTCGCCACGGGCGTAGCCAGTTCCCTGGATATCTTCTACAAGCGCGATTTCTGATCGGTACGCGGTAAAAAAATGTGGGAGGGGCGGTGCGACGATTCGACTTGCTCCCGATAGCGATCGGTCAGCTACAAACAAGTTGACTGACATACCGCTATCGGGAGCAAGTCGAATCGTCGCACCGCCCCTCCCACATTGGTTTTTATTTCACTCCAGCCTTCAGCCAACTACCAAGCAACCTAATAATTCCATTTGACATTCGCTGCCTAAGCAGTAACATCTCGTCACACATTCACTGCCTAGGCAGTAATAAGGTGACTTTCGATGCCTCACTTCACCCCCGATAACTTCCACAATTGCCACCTCGGCCTGTTGCTGGGTCGCGCCGCGATTCTCAAGGACCGCATCATCGACACCCATATGGAACCCCACGGCATCACCGCCGCGCAGTTCAAGGTGTTGATCATCATGGCCCAGTTCGGCGTCGACACCCCGGCCGAGCTGTGCCGCAACCTGTCCCTGGACAGCGGCTCGATGACGCGCATGCTCGACCGGCTGGAGCAAAAAGACTTACTCAGCCGCAAGCGCTCCGAGCTGGACCGCCGTCAGGTGCAGCTGGTGCTGACCGCCGGCGGCCAGCGTCTGGCGGACATGCTGCCGCAGATCGGCGCCCAGGCCCTCAACCAGCTGGCCGGCGTACTCGAGGCGGGTGAGCTGGAAACCCTGGAGCGGATCCTGAAGAAAATGCTCATCGCTGCGGGTGACCCCATCACTATCCAGCGGGTAGGTAAATCATGAACACACGTGCATTCAGCCTGGTGCTGGCGGCGATGACGTTGGCCGGTTGCGCCAATTACAGCGGTCTCGACACACAAGGCCAGCGCCTCGACGCCAACACCCTGCAAACCGGTAAATCCCTCAGCGGTGTGACGCTGTCGAATGCCGCCTGGCCGGCCGCCGACTGGTGGAAAAGCCTTGGCGACCCACAGCTCGACAGCCTGATCGCCGAAGCCCTGCAAAACAGCCCCGACATGCAAGTCGCCGACGCCCGTGCCCATCAGGCCGAGGCCGCCGCCTATGCCGCCAACGCTGCGCGCATGCCGACCCTGGATGCCAGCGCCGGCGTCAGTCGATCACGCCTGGCCAAGGACCAGGACCCTCGCGGGCAGGGCGATGCGTACTCGACGGTGCGTAACATCGGCGCCAGCTTCAATTACAACTTTGACCTGTGGGGTGGCCAGCGCGCTGCCTGGGAAGCCGCCCTGGGCGAGGCCCGCGCCGCAGAAGTCGACCAACAGGCCGCACGGCTGACCCTGGCCGCCAACGTGGCCAAGGCCTACAGCGACCTGGGCCAGGCGCATATCGTGCGGGACCTGGCGGTCGACGACCTCAAGCGCACCCGCCAGATGCTCGACCTGAGCAAGCGCCGCCTGAGTTCCGGCATCGACAGTGAATATCAATACCAGCAGACCGAGAGCCTGGAAGCCAGCTCCCAGTCGCAACTGATCGACGCGGAAAAACAACTGCAAAGCGCCAAGATCGCCCTGGCGGTGTTGCTCGGCAAAGGCCCGGATCGGGGTAGCGAGTTGGCCCGTCCGGCGGTGCTCAAACCCAGCGCCGTCGCCGTGCCTTCGGTATTGCCCGCCGAGCTGCTCGGCCGTCGTCCCGACCTGGTTGCCGCACGTTGGCGGGTAGAAGCGGCGAGCAAGAACATCGACGCAAGCAAGACCCGCTTCTACCCCAACCTCAACCTCAGCGCGAGCGCCGGGGCCGAGTCGTTGCTGGGGGACGCGATGTTCGGTTCGGCCAGTCGTTTCTTCAACATTGCACCGACGATTTCGCTGCCGATTTTCGACGGCGGCCGCCTGCGTGCCGACCTCGATGCCCGCGACGCCGATTACGACCTGGCCGTGGCCCAGTACAACAAGACCCTGGTGCAAGCCTTGGGCGATATCGGCACCACCCTTTCGCAGCTGCGCGACACCGGGCGGCAGATCCAGGCCCAGCAACATGCCGCCGACATCGCCCAGCAGTCCTACGACACCGGGGTGCAACGCTACAGCTCAGGCATCGGCAACTACCTGGATGTGCTCAGCATCGAGCAGCAATTGCTGCAGGCCCAGCGTCAGCTGGCGACCTTGAATGCCGCGCAGATCGATCTGTCGATTCAACTGATGCAGGCCCTGGGTGGCGGGTACAACGCCAACAACGTGGCCGCGACCACCCCAGCTACACGCACGGAATAATTTGAGGTATTTGTCATGGCCACTGCCGACAGCAACAACGCAACTGAACAACCCAAAGACACCAACCCACGTAAACGCAAAGTCATGCTGATCGGCCTGGCGCTGATCGTCATCCTCGGTGCCCTGGGTGTGTGGGGCTGGTACGAGTTCTACGGGCGCTTCAATGAAAGCACGGACGACGCCTATGTGAACGGCAACGTGGTGGAAATCACCCCGCTGGTCACCGGCACCGTGGTCAGCATCGGCGCCGACGATGGCGACCTGGTGCACGAAGGTCAGGTGCTGATCAACTTCGACCCCAACGATGCTGCCGTCGGCCTGCAAAGTGCCCAGGCCAACCTGGCGCGCACCGTGCGCCAGGTGCGCGGCTTGTACAGCAACGTCGATGGCATGAAAGCCCAGGTCAATGCACAGAAAGCCGACGTGCAAACTGCCCAGGACAACTACAACCGGCGCAAGACCCTGGCCCAGGGCGGCGCGATCTCCCAGGAAGAACTGTCTCACGCCCGCGACAGCCTGACCGCGGCCAAGAACGCCTTGACCAACCTTGAGCAACAACTGAAAACCACCAATGCCCTAGTGGATGACACGGTGATTTCGTCGCACCCCGACGTGCAAGCTGCCGCCGCGCAATTGCGTCAGGCGTACCTGGCCAATGCGCGCAGCACCTTGATCGCGCCGGTCACCGGCTATGTGGCCAAGCGCACCGTGCAACTGGGCCAACGCGTGCAGCCGGGTACCGCGCTGATGGCGGTGATCCCGCTGGACCAGCTGTGGATTGATGCCAACTTCAAGGAAACCCAACTGCGCGACATGCGTATCGGCCAGCCGGTGGATATCGAGTCGGACATCTACGGCAGCGACGTGAAGTACAGCGGTACCGTCGACAGCCTCGGTGCCGGCACCGGCAGTGCATTCGCCCTGTTGCCGGCGCAGAACGCCACTGGTAACTGGATCAAGATCGTGCAACGGGTGCCGGTGCGCATCCATATCAACGCCGAAGAGTTGGCCAAGCACCCGCTGCGGGTGGGCCTGAGTACCGTGGTGAATGTGGACCTGCACGACCAGAGCGGCCCGGTGCTGGCGCAACAGGCGCCGCAAAAGGCGTCGTTCACCACCAACGTGTATGAGCGCCAGTTGGCCGAGGCCGATGCCATGATCAATCAGTTGATCCATGACAACAGCGTCGCCGCTCCCAAGGCTGCGCAACGCTGATGAGCAATAACGCCTCATTCACGCCACCCAGCCTGTTGATGGCCACTATTGGCCTGTCGCTGGCGACCTTCATGCAGGTGCTCGACACCACCATCGCCAACGTGGCATTGCCGACCATTTCCGGCAACCTGGGCGTGAGTTCGGAGCAGGGCACCTGGGTCATTACTTCGTTCGCGGTGAGCAATGCCATTGCCTTGCCGCTCACCGGCTGGTTGAGCCGACGCTTCGGCGAGGTGAAGCTGTTCCTGTGGGCGACCATCCTGTTTGTGCTGGCGTCGTTCCTCTGCGGCATCTCCACCTCGATGCCCGAGTTGATTGGCTTTCGGGTGCTGCAAGGCTTGGTCGCCGGGCCGTTGTACCCGATGACGCAGACGCTGTTGATCGCGGTCTACCCGCCCGCCAAGCGCGGCATGGCCCTGGCGTTATTGGCGATGGTCACGGTGGTGGCGCCGATTGCCGGGCCGATCCTCGGCGGCTGGATCACCGACAGCTACAGCTGGCCGTGGATCTTCTTTATCAACGTGCCCATCGGTATCTTTGCGGTGATGGTGGTGCGTGCGCAGCTGAAAAAGCGCCCGGTGGTCACCAGCTATCAGCCGATGGACTACGTTGGGCTGCTGAGCCTGATTGTCGGGGTCGGCGCCTTGCAGATTATCCTCGACAAGGGCAACGACCTGGACTGGTTCGAATCCAACTTCATCATCATCGGTGCGGTGATCTCGGTGATTGCCCTGGCGGTGTTTGTCATCTGGGAAATGACCGACAAGCACCCGGTGGTCAACCTGCGGCTGTTCGCGCACCGTAACTTCCGCATTGGCACCATCGTGTTGATCCTCGGCTACGCGGGCTTTTTCGGTATCAACCTGATCCTGCCGCAGTGGCTGCAGACCCAGATGGGCTACACCGCCACCTGGGCCGGGCTGGCGGTGGCACCGATCGGTATCCTGCCGGTGCTGATGTCGCCGTTCGTAGGCAAGTACGCGCACAAGTTCGACCTGCGCCTGCTGGCGGGCCTGGCATTCTTGGCGATTGGCTTGAGCTGCTTCATGCGCGCAGGCTTCACCAACGAAGTGGACTTCACCCACATCGCCCTGGTGCAGCTGTTCATGGGCATTGGCGTGGCGCTGTTCTTCATGCCGACCCTGAGCATCCTGATGTCCGACCTGCCGCCGCACCAGATTGCCGACGGCGCCGGGCTGGCGACTTTCCTGCGTACCTTGGGCGGCAGCTTCGCGGCCTCGCTGACCACCTGGATCTGGATCCGCCGCGCCGACCAGCACCATGCCTACATGAGCGAGAGCATGACCCCCTACGACTCGGCGACCCGTGATGCCATCCAGGCGCTCGGTGGAGCAGGGCAGAAGGCTTACGCGCAACTGGACCAGGTCCTCACCAGCCAGGCGTACATGATGTCCACCGTGGATTACTTCACGTTGCTGGGGTGGATGTTCATGGGCTTGATGTTGCTGGTGTGGCTGGCCAAACCACCGTTTACGGCGAAGGCAGGGCCAGCAGCCTCGGGCCACTGATAGCCAAGGCTGAAATGCAATCAAACTGTGGGAGGGGGCTTGCTCCCGATGGCGGAGGGTCAGTCAACACATCTGATACTGACCCACCGCCATCGGGAGCAAGCCCCCTCCCACAGTTTAATCTCTGTTCACATTGAGCAGTGGTGTTTGAGAATCAGGCGCCAGGCAAGGCCAACTGCGGGTTGACGAAGTCAAACGCCGCCAGTTGAAATCCTTGCTCATCCACCTGCAACGCCCAGCCCTGTTTGTCCCAGTCCCCCAGCACAATACGCTTGGCCGCCTGGTCGCCAATCTGCAACTTGTGGATCGCCGGGCGGTGGGTGTGGCCGTGGACCAGGGTGTGCACGCCGAACTGCTGCATCACCCGCGGCACTTCTTCGGGGGTGACATCGACAATATCGTTGGCCTTCATGCGCACTTGGGCAGAGCTTTCACTGCGCAGCTTGCGCGCCAGCCTGTGGCGTGTGCCCAAAGGCAGGTGACGCAGGATAAACAACACAATCGGGTTACGCAGGATGCGCCGCAGCTTCATATAGCCAAGGTCGCGGGTGCAGAGGCTGTCGCCGTGCATCAGCAGCACAGGCTCGCCATACAATTGCACGACACTCGGGTCCTTGAGCAAGGTGGCGCCTGCCGCTTTGCAGAACGCCTTGCCGATCAGGAAATCGCGGTTGCCATGCATGATGAAAATCGGGGTGCCGCTGTCGCTCAGTTCACGCAACGCCGCACAGATGGAACGCTGGAAGGGGGTCATGCCATCGTCGCCAATCCAGGCTTCAAAGAAGTCCCCCAGAATGTACAACGCCTGGGCGCCACGGGCGCGGCCGTGGAGCAGATCCAGAAACGCCCGGGTAATATCCGGGCGTTCCTCTTCCAGATGCAAGTCTGAAATCAGCAATATCACGCTTCGATGATCTCGGCTTTCTCGATGATCACGTCTTCTGCTGGAACGTCCTGGTGACCGGCCTTGGACGTGGTGGACACGCCTTTGATCTTGTCGACAACGTCAGTACCTGCGGTGACTTTACCGAATACGGCATAACCCCAGCCCTGCACATTCTTGCCGCTGTGGTTGAGGAAGTTGTTGTCGGCGACGTTGATGAAGAACTGCGCGGAGGCCGAATGCGGCTCCATGGTACGCGCCATGGCGACGGTGTACTTGTCGTTGGAAAGGCCGTTGTCCGCTTCGTTCTGGATGCTTGGGCGCTTGTCTTTCTTTTCTTTCATGCCAGGCTCGAAACCGCCGCCCTGGATCATGAAGTTACCGATGACACGGTGAAAAACGGTGTTTTCGTAGTGGCCGGCTTTCACGTATTCGATGAAGTTGGCGACGGTGATCGGCGCTTTCTCGGTGTTCAGCTCGATGACGATGTCACCGTGGTTGGTGGTCAGTTTGACTTGAGTCATGTTCACTACTCTTTTCAGGGAATTCGTGGGTTTGGACGCCTGGGCGCCACGACCGGTTTGGCGAAACTTGGGCCAAGACGCGCAGTTTAGCGTGCCTTGCAGGAATTTCGAGGTGGTTTTTTACCGCGCTTGTCATTAAAGCAGCAATTAAAGCAGCAGTTTTCGACCGCGCTCTGTCAGGTGGTTGACAGCTTCGGCTATGATAAGCCCTTTGTTTTATCTGGCCTGACCCGGCCACGAACCTGTCTGTTCAAGGATCCTATGAGCAAGCCCACTGTCGACCCTACCTCGAACTCCAAGGCCGGACCTGCCGTCCCGGTCAACTTCCTGCGCCCGATCATCCAGGCGGACCTGGATTCGGGCAAGCACACGCAGATCGTCACCCGCTTCCCGCCAGAGCCCAACGGCTACCTGCACATCGGCCACGCCAAGTCGATCTGTGTGAACTTCGGCCTGGCCCAGGAGTTCGGTGGCGTCACGCACCTGCGTTTCGACGACACCAACCCGGCCAAGGAAGACCAGGAATACATCGACGCCATCGAAAGCGACATCAAGTGGCTGGGCTTCGAGTGGTCCGGTGAAGTGCGCTACGCCTCCAAGTATTTCGACCAGTTGTTCGACTGGGCCGTCGAGCTGATCAAGGCTGGCAAGGCCTATGTGGACGACCTGACTCCGGAGCAGGCCAAGGAGTACCGTGGCACCCTGACCGAGCCAGGCAAGAACAGCCCGTTCCGCGACCGTTCGGTGGAAGAAAACCTGGACTGGTTCAACCGTATGCGCGCCGGTGAGTTCCCGGACGGCGCCCGCGTGCTGCGCGCCAAGATCGACATGGCCTCGCCGAACATGAACCTGCGCGACCCGATCATGTACCGCATTCGCCATGCCCACCACCACCAGACCGGTGACAAGTGGTGCATCTACCCCAACTACGACTTCACCCACGGCCAATCGGACGCCATCGAAGGCATCACCCACTCCATCTGCACCCTGGAGTTCGAAAGCCATCGCCCGCTGTACGAGTGGTTCCTGGACAGCCTGCCGGTGCCGGCGCACCCGCGCCAGTACGAGTTCAGCCGCCTGAACCTCAACTACACCATCACCAGCAAGCGCAAGCTCAAGCAACTGGTGGATGAAAAGCACGTGCATGGCTGGGACGACCCACGCATGTCGACCTTGTCGGGCTTCCGTCGTCGTGGCTATACCCCGGCGTCGATCCGTAATTTCTGTGAGATGGTCGGCACCAACCGTTCCGACGGCGTGGTCGACTACGGCATGCTGGAGTTCAGCATCCGCCAGGACCTCGACGCCAACGCCCCGCGCGCCATGTGCGTACTGCGCCCGTTGAAAGTCGTGATCACCAACTACCCGGAAGGCCAGGTCGAGAACCTCGAACTGCCGCGTCACCCACAGAAAGGAGAGCTGGGCGTGCGCAAATTGCCATTCGCCCGCGAAATCTACATCGACCGCGATGACTTCATGGAAGAGCCGCCCAAGGGCTACAAGCGCCTGGAGCCGAACGGCGAAGTGCGCCTGCGCGGCAGCTACGTGATCCGCGCTGACGAAGCGATCAAGGACGCCGATGGCAACATCGTCGAGCTGCGTTGCTCCTACGACCCGGACACCCTGGGCAAGAACCCTGAAGGCCGCAAGGTCAAGGGCGTGGTCCACTGGGTGCCGGCCGCCGCCAGCATCGAGTGCGAAGTGCGCCTGTACGATCGCCTGTTCCGTTCGCCGAACCCCGAGAAGGCTGAAGACAGCGCGAGCTTCCTCGACAACATCAACCCTGACTCCCTGCAAGTGCTCACTGGTTGTCGTGCCGAGCCATCGCTTGGCGACGCACAGCCGGAAGACCGTTTCCAGTTCGAGCGCGAAGGTTACTTCTGCGCGGATATCAAGGACTCGAAACCTGGTGCTCCGGTATTCAACCGTACCGTGACCTTGCGAGATTCGTGGGGCCAGTGATTAAGTCTTAAGGGAAACATCGTGCTAACGATCTACAACACGCTCAGCAAGACCAAAGAAGTCTTCAAGCCCCTGGATGGCAACAAGGTGCGCATGTACGTGTGCGGCATGACCGTGTACGACTACTGCCACATCGGCCACGGCCGCAGCATGGTGGCCTTCGACCTGGTGACCCGCTGGTTGCGTTTCAGCGGCTATGACTTGACCTATGTGCGCAACATCACCGACATCGACGACAAGATCATCAACCGCGCCAACGAAAACGGCGAGGCGTTCGACGCGCTGACCGAGCGCATGATCGCCGCCATGCACGAGGACGAGGCGCGCCTCAACATCCTCAAGCCCGACATGGAGCCGCGTGCCACGGACCATATCCCCGGCATGCACGCGATGATCCAGACCTTGATCGACAAGGGCTACGCCTACGCCCCAGGCAATGGCGACGTGTACTACCGCGTCGCCAAGTTCATGGGCTACGGTAAGCTGTCGCGCAAGAAGATCGAAGACCTGCGCATCGGCGCGCGCATCGAAGTCGACGAAGCCAAGCAGGATCCGCTCGATTTCGTGCTGTGGAAAGCCACCAAGCCGGGCGAGCCAAGCTGGGAGTCGCCTTGGGGTGCCGGGCGTCCGGGCTGGCACATCGAGTGCTCGGTGATGTCCACCTGCTGCCTGGGCGAGACCTTCGACATTCATGGCGGCGGCAGCGACCTGGAGTTCCCGCACCACGAAAACGAAATCGCCCAGAGCGAAGCCGCCACCGGCAAAACCTACGCCAACGCCTGGATGCACTGTGGCATGATCCGCATCAATGGCGAGAAGATGTCCAAGTCCTTGAACAACTTCTTCACCATCCGCGACGTGCTGGAAAAGTACCACCCGGAAGTGGTGCGTTACCTGCTGGTGTCCAGCCACTACCGCAGCGCCATCAACTACTCGGAAGACAACCTCAAGGACGCCAAGGGCGCCCTGGAGCGTTTCTACCACGCATTGAAAGGCTTACCTTGCGTGGATCCGGCCGGCGGCGAGGCGTTCGTGGCGCGCTTCACCGAAGTCATGAACGACGACTTCGGCACGCCGGAAGCCTGCGCGGTGCTGTTCGAGATGGTGCGTGAGATCAACCGCTTGCGTGAGACTGATCTCGACGCAGCGGCGGGCCTGGCGGCGCGCCTGAAAGAACTGGCGAGCGTGCTGGGTGTGTTGCAAATGGAAGCCGATGACTTCCTGCAAGCCGGTGCTGAAGGGCGTGTGGATGCGGCGCAAGTGGATGCGCTGATTCAGGCACGTTTGGCTGCTCGGGCTGGTAAAGACTGGGCGGAATCCGACCGTATCCGTGACCAACTGACCGCGATGGGTGTGGTGTTGGAAGACGGGAAGGGTGGGACGACGTGGCGGTTGGCTGACTGACCGTTGAAAGCTGCATGCTGAATAAAAAACGCCCCGACTGGTTCGGGGCGTTTTTTGCATATTGCTAAGTTTTTCGAATTAAACCTCTATTCGTGTCCAAGACCTGCATAGTCAGAGCGGAGGTCTCACCGAACACGGCTCTGAAATTTTTCCTGCTTGGTATTGGCAGTCTTCTATCAACGTCCCGTCTCGGCCCCACTGCCGTGATTGTCCGTTTCTCTCGCCGTGTGCGTATTCGGTAGAATAAAGTTGAGTTCCATCCTCAGACCAACCTTGCATCTTTCCATGAAGTTTTCCATCTTTATAGATTGAGTGCTTTCTTTTTTGTCCGTTGTCATACCATTCTATGTCGTCGCCTTGGCGGTTATGATTTTCGTCTTGTTCCCATTGACTGACTTTTATGCCGTCAATGTTCCATTCGTGGCTTATTCTAATGCGCTGATTTTTATAGAGTGTTTGTGATTCGGTCTCGCCGTTTGCGAAATATTTGACGTCCCAGCCATCCAACTGCCCACGGTCATAATCTTGTATATTTTTTAGTGTGCCGTCTTCATAGTAATAATTTGATATTCCTGAGCGACTGCCGTCTAAGTACTTTTCCATGGATTCAGGATTTCCGTTAGCGTACAGTTTGACTCTTGGGCCATTTAGCACTCCATTTACATAATGCTCACGGATCTTGATTTTTCCTGTCAGGTCGTAAGTTATGTACTCGCCGTCAGTGATAATTCCGTTATTGTAATTTATGGATTTTTCAATTTTTCCGTTTTTGTGGCGAACAATGCTTTTTCCTTCACGTTGCCCCTGCGCACTCATTTCAATAGAACTCGAAACCATGCCGTTGCTATGAAAGGTGCGGAATTTATGGATGAATTTGCTCGCAGCATAGTCTTCATTGTCGACGAATCCATCGGCCGCAATCTTCTTAGTTTTTTTATCGTAGATATATACTTTCCAGGCTTTTAGTTTTTGGTCATAAGTTTGGGGTTGCTCTATGAAAAAAAGACTGCGCGCAGCTGGAACGGGTCGGTAATTCTTGTCTAGGTACATTTTTCCATCAATTAGCACATCTGTGAGTGATCTGCATATTTCACCCGTGCAGGTAGCGAATTTGGTTGCCATCGGTATTTTTCGATCACAATCGTGATGTGTGATAAATAGTGCGGCTCCATCATCAGCGTATTTTTTGATTTTCTTAACTTCTGCTAGGAAATTTTCGACAGGAACGCCGATGGAGTCCGGTGTGATATGCAGTTTAGAAGTGCCACAACTGTGTTCTGTCGAAAGCGTCAGACGAACTGCCGCCATGAGCTTTACGCCGAAAGAGTCCGTGGTTTCTGTATCCATGTCGAGATAGGTTGCATTCATTTTTATATTTAGGATTGTCGATAAGTGAGTCTGTTCGGCTTGAGCGTATATTGCATTCGAGATGAGTGCTAGTGTCACTAAGAATTTCTTATATTCGAATTGCATCCCGATTGTCCATTAATTGACTTGTATAGAGAGGGTAAAGTTTTGGGTGGCGGCTGTGCGTGAATTCGATTTACGTTTGAGTGGAAGGTGTGCCCGCTAGAAACGCTCAATGGAGTATCGGGCACCAAAGAGAAGACTATGGGTCAATCGTTGACTACAAAGAAGAGAGGGTTTCTGGCGCGGACGTAGGATGTTTCTTTGGAAAATATGTCACGGTGCTTTACGTTGTTCGTGCTTGCGGGTGTTCAATAGCTGACGGTAAAAGGGGGGGCTACTTGTACCAACATAGCGGCATCCCTCATCACTTCTACCTTTGAACACCGTTCAATTTAGGGCTGCTTCTTTAGGTGGACACTGTGCGTCTAGAGTTTAACCGAGCTGCGAAACCCGGTCGCTGAATTGCAGCGACCGCCAAAGATTAGGCGGCCATTTTCTGAGCGGCAACCCTAAAGAGCTGTAGGGCGTTTCCTTGCAATGGGCTCCGAAGTGCTGCTGAGTTTATATGCACTACCAGTCGTGTAGTTATGAACAGTCGCGTGGTATTCACCGTTCTTGAAATGCAGGGCAACGCCATCATCCAGCGCGTAGGCGGGGTGTATGTTTTTAAGTCGAACCAGTTTAACAAACGAAGATTCTCTCCCCGCCTCTGAGCTGAAGTGCGGGCACAGCGCGCCAGGGAGAAAACCCAGCCCGTCGACCAGCGCATATACGCCGCCTGAGTCGGAATGCCCATGGTCGAACCAGCAGATGGCGCCGGCACTGACGCCGCAAAGCACTTTGCCGTGTTCCTGGGCTTGCTTCAAAAGGGCGGCCACGTCAAATTCACGCCAGATGGCCAGCAAGGCTCGGGTGTTGCCGCCGGCCACGTAGATGATGTCAGCCTGTTCAAACAGCGCGGCAACATGACCCGGGGCTGGAAAAGGCGGAATGAAAAACGTCAATGGCACAACGGTGCAGCCGGCGCTTTGGTATTTGAGCGTGAAGTCGGCAATCTTCGCACGATCATCGCCACTGGCGGTGGAGATATAGAGCACCGTGGGCTGGGTTTTGCCCGACAAAGCGACGATATGTTCGTCGATGCGGGTCATGCGCGTCATGTCTTCGCTGGACTCGCCGCCGATGACCATGATGTTTTTATCCATGGTGAACTCCTGTCTCAGCACAGCGGGCATACCCAGGTCTTAGGACATTTCCCAAAATGCCCGTAGGGTTTGACGCTCATTCCATCCTAGCTTTAGATGGTTGCCACGACCAAACCCAAGACGAAACTGGCGGTGATTCAAATGGATTGTATTTTCTGCAGCATTGTCCGCAAAACCTCCCCGGCCCATATCCTGTGGGAGGATGACCAATATATGGCGTTCCTGTCGATCTTCCCCAACACACCGGGTTTCAGCGTGGTGATTCCCAAGCAGCATTACGGCAGCTATGCGTTTGCGCAGTCGGATGAAGTGTTGGCAGGGCTCGCGGTCGCAGCAAAGAAAACCGCACAGCAGATCGACCGCGCATTTCCTGATGTGGCGCGTACGGGGATGATCCTGGAAGGGTATGGGGTGGATCACCTGCATGCGAAGTTGTTTCCCATGCATGGAACGGGTCAGGACAGTGCGTTCAAGCCGTTGAGCTCAAAGGTTGATAAGTTTTTCGAGATGTATGAAGGCTATATTTCATCGCATGATTCTGTGCGGGCGGATGATAAAGCGCTGTCAGCGTTGGCGACGCACATCAGGACGTTCAAAAGCCCTCAGCCTTAGACGCTTCACGAAAAATACTGGCGTTTCATTGCTTTTTTTCGTTTCAAGTAACGAAACCGCTAAAGTCAGTGGCCTTTCAGAGTTCCCCTACAGAGCACTTCTAAAAAGTCGGGTAGGTTTTATCTGCTGCTCGGCTTTTCGAATTGCTGTTAAAAGGGGATATGCATGAGTTTGCAGAAGGAGCCCAGTCATACGGACTCAAGTGAGAAGATTAAGCTTGGTAAGTTAGTCGTTGGCCTTGCAAGTAGTCAGGAACAAGTGCGCGAAGCACAGGCACTTCGTTATAAGGTGTTCACTGAAGCTTTCAGTGCACCTGCGTTGGCTAATGCTGAGGAATTAAATGTCGACGAGTTTGATGAGTGTTGCGATCATTTGATTGTTCGTGATACCGCAACGTCGTGCGTGGTGGGTACCTATCGTGTAATGGGACCTACGGCTGCGCAGCGCATGGGGCGCTATTATTCAGAGAAAGAATTTGATCTGAGTCGGCTGGATTATTTAAAGTCTCGCATTATTGAAGCGGGACATGCTTGCGTTCATCCTGACTATCGTACGGGTAGCGTCATCATGATGTTGTGGTCCGGGCTGGCCATGTATATGCGGCGCGAGCAATGTGATTATTTAGTCGGTTGTGCCAGCGTGAGTTTGGCTGATGGTGGTCACAATGCTGCCGCCTTGTACCACTCCTTCACACCAAAAAATTTTGCACCAACCGAATATCGCGTGACGCCTTATAAGCCATTTCCCGTTCACGAACGTGAGGCTGGACATACTGCACATATGCCGCCTTTGTTAAAGGGCTATTTGCGCAGTGGTGCCTGGGTGTGTGGCGAGCCGGCATGGGATCCTGATTTCCATTCGGCTGATTTTTTCATGTTACTGCCATTGTCGAAATTGGATGGCCGTTACGCACGTCATTATTTTAAGTCATCCAGTTGATGTCCGGCCAGTGCGAGTGGTTGTTGGCTCAATATCTCTATTAAATATCCATTGATTCACTCTTTGGGTATTGGACTTTTTATCAAGCGCTCGAGGTTTGATTAGTATGTTTTTAGACGAAGAAAGAAGTGTGGCCTTTGAGTTGGTTCCACACATGGCATCCGCTCTTGAAGCCGCGTCGCTCCTTGAGCTTGAGCGCGGAGAGTCTCACCGCTTAGCCAATATGTTTAGAACGATTGGCCAGCCAGGGCTTGCGGTCGCAACGACGCTGGCTGGTGGGGGCGTCAGTGCGGTCAGTTTGGCGCAATTACACACCTGGGTCGGTGCACATTGCCCCTCACTGGCGGTGATGATGACCATGCATCACCACACAGTCGCCGGAGTGATGGCGGCCAGTTCTTTCTTGCCTGATATTCAGGGGCTATTAAGCGCCGTTGCGCGCGACAACCTATTAGTTGCCTCTGGATTTGCAGAAGGGCGGGCACACGCTGATATTCTAGAATCAACCATGGCTGTTGAGAAAACAGCCCATGGCTACGTTGTGAATGGAAGCAAGAAACCCTGCACGATGACCCATCACTTTGACGCAATCACGTTCGGGGTTAATTACATTGATCCTGATGGACAGACTCATCTGGGCATAGGCGTGGGTTTTGCTGGCGATTCAAGTATCGAACGGAAAAAGTTCTGGTCTGTACCGCATTTGCAGGCGGCAGACAGTCACGAAGTCATGTTCAATAATCTATTGGTTCCCGAGTCCATGATGTATTTCAGTAAAGTCGTGGATGATCAGCTGGATGATGATCAACAAGGAACGGGTAACCACTTGTTTGCTATCTGGTTTCAGCTGCTGGCTTCGGCTTCCTATCTGGGGATGGCATCAGCTTTGGCCAGGCGGGCATTGTCATCTCATAAAGGTTCGCCGGATGATCGGGCCCTGCTGCTCACTGACCTGCAAGGCGCCACGATGGCGCTGCGTGGCTTGGCTGTTTCGATAGACGAAAATCGTTTTTTGCGTCGTGACTTGGCGCGTGCACAGGCGACAAGGTTTGCGGTGCAGGAAGCCGTAAATCGCATTAGCACGCGCGCCTTCGAAATCATCGGAGGCATGGCATTCATGTCCGATGAAGAAGTCGCTTATCTACTGGTCGCTACGCGTGTATTGGCATTCCATCCGACATCCAGGGCCGCGAGTAGTCACTTTTTGTGTGAGCAACTGAGCTAAGCCCTGTTTCAGACGCTGCGCCGTAGGATCAGCGACGGCTGCTAACCTCGGCCGGTACGTCATCACCGGCCATGCGTTTGCGGAACAACGCGGTGCGCGCCAGCAGCAGGGTAGTTACCGGCACGGTGATCGACAGCAGAATCGGGATCAACCAGCCGTGCAACACCGGCCCGGACTTGAGCGTCGAAAAGTAGATGATCGACGCCAACGCCACACTCCATGCGCCCAATGTCGAGGCGAGCGCGGGTGGGTGCATGCGCTGGAAAAAGCTCTTCATCCGCAGCAAGCCGATAGCACCGATCAGTGCAAACACGCTGCTCACTACCAGCAGCACGGCTACGCTCACTTCAACCCATAACGGCATCATTCAATCACCTCCCCACGCAGCAGGAATTTGGCCAGGGCAAACGAGCCGACGAAGCCGAACAGCGCAATCAACAACGCTGCTTCAAAGTAGGTGTCACTGGCATACCGGATGCCCAACACCAGCATCATCAGCATCGCCAGGATATACAGGTAGTCCAGCGCCAGTACCCGGTCCTGGGCCGAGGGGCCTCTGAACAGGCGGATCAGGGTCAGCACCATGGCCAGGGAAAACAGGAACAGGCTGGCGAGGATCGCATTGGAGAGCAGGGCGCTCATTCGAAGATCTCCATCAGGGGCCGTTCATAGGCGTGCTTGAAGTGCTGGATAAACTGCGCTTCGTCATCCAGGTCGAAAACGTGCAACAGCAGGATGCTGCGGTCCAGGGCCAGTTCCGACCAGACGGTGCCTGGGGTCACGCTGGTGATCATCGCCAGCACCGCCAGGCCATTGGCGTCGCGCAGGTCCAGGGGGATCTTGATAAAGCGCGAGCGCGGCGCTCGTGTGCCGCAGGTCAGGACGCCCCAGGCCACATTCAGGTTGGAGAGGATCACGTCGCGGCCCACCAGGAAAAACAGGCGCACGATCACCCCGGGGCGGCGGATGCGGATCGGCAACGGCCGCAGCGGCGCCATCAGCAACGGTGCAAGAAAGCCCAGCAGCGCGCCCAGCAGCAGGTTGCCGGGGCTGATCGACAGATTCAGCACCAGCCACAATACCCATAACGCCAATGACAGCCACGGAGCAGGGAACAAACGCTTCATGGCTGCACCTCCAGCGCGGCGGCCTGGGCTTTGGGGCTGGGTACCGGGCGTGTCGCCAGCACTGCCATCACGTAGCGCTCCGGGTTGTTCAGGCTGTCGGCGGCGGCCTGGGTGTAACGCATCAGTGGCTCGGCCTTGAAGGTCAGCAGGATGCTGAGGCCGAGCAAAAAGAAGATCGGCAGGCACTCGTTACGACGCAACAGCGGCGATGGGCGCTCTTCCGGGGTCCAGAAGCGCTGGATGCCCAGGCGCGCAAAGGCGATCAGCGAGGCCAGCCCGGACAGGATCAGCAATGCCACCAGGCCCCAGGCCGCAGGGCGAATCGGTTCATCGATGGCATTGCCCAGGCCCAACGGATTGATCAGCGCACTCAACAAGCTGAGCTTGCCGATAAACCCCGACAGCGGCGGCATGCCGATGATCAACAAGGCGCAGGCAATAAAGCTCAGGCCCAAGAAGGCCATGGTCCAGGGGATCACCTGGCCGACCACGGCTTTCTGCTCATCATCCAGGTTCACCCCAGGACGCGGATGCAGTGACTCCATGGCCTTGGGCAACGCATCGATTTCTTCATCCAGCGGCAGGTCGTTGGCCGAACGCGAACGCTCGATCAACTCCGCCAGCAGGAACAACGCACTCAACGCGAGGGTGGAGCTGACCAGATAGAACAACGCCCCCGCGGTCAGGCTCGGCTGGGCAAACCCCACTGCCGACAGCAGGATCCCGGCCGAGACCAGGATGCTCAGGCTGGCCATGCGCTCCAGGCGCTGCGCCGCCACCATCGCCAGTGCCGCGCAAATGATGGTCGCCATGCCGCCATACACCAGCCAATCGCCGCCAAACAGTGCGGAAGCCCCGGCCTGGCCGGAAAACAGCAGGGTCCATAGGCGCAGTACGGTGTACACGCCGACCTTGGTCATGATCGCAAACATCGCCGCCACCGGCGCGCTGGCCGACGAGTAGGCGGGCGCCAGCCAGAAGTTCAGCGGCCACATGCCGGCCTTGGCCAGGAACGCCGTGGCGAGGATCGCCGCGCCGGCATGCAGCAGGCCACGATCCGCTTCCGGCACCAACGGGATTTTCAATGCCAGGTCGGCAAAATTCAGCGTGCCGGTGACGCCGTAGATCATTGCCGCGCCGATCAGGAACAGCGACGACGCCAGCAGGTTGATCGCAATGTAATGCAGGCCTGACGACACCCGGGCACGACCGGAACCATGCAACATCAAGCCGTAGGACGCCGCCAGCAGCACCTCGAAGAACACGAACAGGTTGAACAGGTCGGCGGTCAGGAACGCGCCATACAAACCCATCAACTGGATCTGGAACAGTGCATGGAAGCTGGTACCCGCCCGGTCCCAGCGGGCCATGGCGAACAGCAGCGCGCTCACGCCGATGATCCCGGTCAGCACCAGCATCATTGCCGACAGTTGGTCCACCACCAACACGATGCCGAACGGCACCTGCCAGTTGCCCGGCAGGTACACGCCAATCGAGCCGGGGCCGCTTTGCTGCGTCCAGTACAGCAGCAGGATCGCGATGCCCAGGCCGATCACACTGGAGAACAGATTGATCTGGGCTTTCAGCGGGCGACGCTTTTCGCCCAGCATCAACCCGGCCGTGAGCAGTGGCAGCAGGATCGGCGCGACAATCAGTTGGTTCATCCACGTCATTCCTTGGGCTCCCGGCCGTCCACATGGTCAGTGCCGGTCAGGCCCCGGGACGCCAGCAGCACCACCAGGAACAGCGCGGTCATGGCGAAGCTGATCACGATGGCCGTCAGCACCAGGGCCTGGGGCAGCGGGTCGGTGTAGTGGAGCAGGTCCTGGGGCACGCCGTCCTTGATAATCGGCTCCTTGCCAATGAACAGGCTGCCCATGCTGAAAATGAACAGATTGACGCCGTAGGACAACAGGCACAGCCCCATCACCACCTGGAACGTCCGTGGCCGCAGGATCAACCAGACGCCGGAGGCCGCAAGGACCCCAATGGCTATTGCGATGACTTCTTCCATCAGGCGGCTCCTTCGGTTGCGGCAACTTTGGCCTGGTTGCTCGGTTTATGCGCCCGCACCGACTGATGGCCGAGGGCAGTGAGCATCAGCAGCGTGGAGCCCACGACCATCGCGTACACGCCGACATCGAAGAACAGCGCACTGGCGATATGAATGTCGCCCAGCAGTGGCAGGCTGAAATGCCAGGTATGGGTGGTCAGGAACGGGTAGCCAACGAACAGCGCGCCCAGGCCAGTCAGGGTCGCCGACAGCAGGCCAAAGCCCATCCAGCGCATCGGCCGCAGGCTCATTTGCGCCTCGACCCATTGGGTACCCGCCACCATGTATTGCAGGATAAACGCCACTGACATCACCAAGCCGGCAACAAAACCACCGCCCGGTTGGTTGTGGCCGCGCATGAACAGGTAGAACGAGACCACCAGCGCAATCGGCAGCAGCAGGCGCACCAGCACCGCCGGCACCATCATGAAGCCCAGGGCGGTGTCGCTGGCCTGGCGTGGGTTGACCAGGTCGGTGGCCACGTCCGGTGCCAGTTGGCGCTGTTGTGGCGGCAACTCCATGCTTTCCTTGGACGGGCGGAAGCGTCGCAGCAGGGCATAGACGGTCAATGCCACGGCGCCAAGCACGGTGATCTCGCCCAGGGTGTCGAAACCGCGGAAGTCCACGAGCATCACGTTCACCACATTGCTGCCGCCGCCTTCGGGCAGGGCGCGGCTCAAGTAGAACGAGGAGATATCGTTGGGCGTCTGGCGGGTCAGCATCGCGTAGGACAACAGCGCCATGCCGCCGCCCACCACGGTGGACAGCAGGAAGTCGCGCACCCGGCGAATGCGCGCCTTGCGCAGGGTGTTGGGCAGTGGCCACACCTCTTCGATCCGCCGTGGCAGCCAGCGCAGGCCGAGCAGGATCAGCACGGTGGTGACCACTTCCACCACCAGTTGGGTCAGGGCCAGGTCCGGCGCCGAGAACCACACGAAGGTGACGCAGGTCATCAGGCCGCACACGCTGACCATGGTCAGGGCCGCCAACCGGTGGTACTTGGCTTGCCAGGCGGCGCCGAGGGCGCAGGCAATTGCCAGCAACCACAGAGTGACGAACACGATGGAGCCCGGGATCTTCGGCCGGTCGCCCCAGCTGAGACCACTGTTGAGCATGGGGATCATCGCGCCGACCACCGCCAGCAGCACCAACAGGAACAACTGGGTTTGCAGGCGCTTGGTGCTGATGCGTTTCTCGATCCGGCGCACGCCGCGCATCATCACCACCAGGCTGCGCTCGAAACCGCGCTTGCCGTTGAAGTAGCTGATCAGCGGCGGGTACTTGAAGCGCCCGCGCTTGAGTTGCTTGCGCAGCAGCAGATACAGCACCACGCCGCCGCACATGGCCACCAGGCTCATGATCATCGGTGCGTTCCAGCCGTGCCAGATCGCCAGGCTGTATTCGGGCAGCACGCCACCGACCACCGGCAGCGCCGCAGCGGCAAGGATCGAACCCACCACCTGGGCCGGGAAAATCCCCACCAGCAGGCAGGTGAATACCAGCAGTTCGACCGGCGCACGCATCCAGCGCGGGGGTTCATGGGGCGTGTGCGGCAAATCGGTGGCGGGCGGGCCGAAGAACACATCCACGGTGAAGCGCAGGGCGTATGCCACGCTGAACGTACCGGCGATGGTCGCGATCAGCGGCAGGGCGATTTCCACCCATTGGGTCGAGGAGATAAACACGGTCTCGGCGAAGAACATCTCTTTGGACAGAAAGCCGTTGAGCAGCGGTACCCCGGCCATGGACGCACTGGCGACCATGGCCAGGGTCGCGGTAAACGGGATCAGGCGTACCAGGCCACTGAGCCTGCGGATATCCCGCGTGCCGCTTTCGTGGTCGATGATGCCCGCCGCCATGAACAGCGACGCCTTGAAGGTGGCGTGGTTGAGGATATGGAACACCGCGGCGACGGCGGCCAGCGGGCTGTTAAGGCCCAGCAACAGGGTGATCAGCCCGAGGTGGCTGATGGTGGAGTAGGCCAGCAGGCCCTTGAGGTCGTTTTGAAACATGGCGCAGTAGGCGCCGAGGAGGAGGGTGAGGGCGCCGGCACCGCCGACGATCCAGAACCATTCTTCGCTGCCGGACAGCGACGGCCACAGGCGGGCCAGCAGGAACACGCCGGCCTTCACCATCGTCGCCGAATGCAGGTAGGCCGAAACCGGCGTCGGTGCCGCCATGGCATGGGGCAGCCAGAAGTGGAAGGGGAACTGCGCGCTTTTGCTCAAGGCGCCGACCAGCACCAGGGCCAGCATGACCGGGTACAGCGAATGCGCACGAATCTGATCGCCCGCTGCCAGCACCTGGTCCAGGTCATAGCTGCCGACAATATGCCCCAGCAGCATCACCCCGGCCAGCAGGCACAAGCCGCCGGCACCGGTGACCATCAGCGCCATATACGCGCCACGTCGCGCATCGGCGCGGTGGTGCCAATAGCCGATCAGCAGGAACGAGAACAGGCTGGTCAGTTCCCAGAAGAACACGATCTGGATCAGGTTGCCGGAGATCACCAGGCCGAGCATGGCGCCCATGAACGCCAGGAAAAACGCGAAGAAACGCGGCACCGGATCATCCGGCGACATGTAGTAACGCGCATACAGCGACACCAGCGTGCCGATGCCGAGCACCAGCATCGAGAACAGCCAGGCAAACCCATCCATGCGCAACACGAAGTTCAGCCCCAGGCTGGGCAACCACATGAATTCTTCGCGGATCACGCCACCGTGGGCGATCTGGGGGTAGAGCAGGGCTACTTGAATGGTGCCGACCAGCGCCACAAGGCCGGCCAACAGGGATTCGGTGTTACGTGCATTGTGCGGCAGCAAGGCCGCCAGACAGCTGCCGATAAAAGGCAGAAGCAGTAGAACTATCAGGGACATAGGCTTCTAATCTGCGGGAGTTTGGGATGCATCATACGTGCCGCTTTCGCGATCACCAAACGGCAAGATGTGGCAGGATCCTACAAGATAGGCCGAAGACTCTCATTTGGCATTGTTTCAGGTGGCCGCTTTCCAACCAACGGCCCCGGTCAATGTGGGAGGGGGCTTGCCCCCGATGGCTATCTGAAGTGCGCCGCTGCAGTTCGGACCTCAACCATGACGTTCCTGTTCCATCTCATCGATCAATTCGACGGCCTTCTGCCCTCGCGTCTTCAGCTCACTCACAATCACCGCCACCACAATCAACACCGCCCCCAGCATCGCAATCGGCGGGAACCGCTCTCCGGCAATCCGCCCGACCACCCCGGCCCACACCGGCTCACCGGCGTAAATCAAGGTGGCACGGGTGGGTGACACACTCTGCTGCGCCCAGTTCATCGCTACCTGGATCACCGCACTGGTCAGTCCCAGGCCCACCGCGCTGAACAGCAGCAACCACGAAAAGCCCGGCAACGCCTCGCCCATCGGCACCACCAGCATGAACGACAGCACTGACGCCGTTGCCAGTTGCACTACAGTTACCCGGCGCACGTCCACCTGCCCGGCAAACGCGCTGATCAGAATAATCTCGGCCGCAATCGCCACCGCGCCGATCAAGGTAGCGATTTCACCCGCGCTGAAATCCAGCGAAGCGCCCGCAGGGCCTGTCAGCAGCATCAACCCGGCAAACGCCAGCATGATGCCGATGCTTGGCATCAACCCCGGACGCTTGCCGAGCACCAGCCACTGCAATAACGGCACGAAGGGTACATACAGCGCGGTGATAAACGCCGACTGGCTGCTCAGGATCGTCTGCAAGCCAATGGTCTGCAAACCGTAGCCAAACATGATCGCCACGCCGATAAACATCCCGGCCTTCAACTCAAACAGCGTCAGATCGCGCAAGGTGCGCAAGGAAAAGCAGCCCACCACGATAGCGGCGGCGGCAAAGCGCAGGCCCACGAAAAACATCGGCCCGCTGACGGTCATGGCATGCTGTACGAGCAAGAAGGTGCCGCCCCAAAACATGGTGATTACCACCAGGATGCATTCGGCTTTGCTGAAACGATTGAAACGCGAAGGGGGGGTCGGGGCGATCATGGCGGCTCGGTCTTGCAAGGGAAAAGCACGGACCGCACAATGCGCCGCACTGCTGGGCAGTATACTGCGCACACCTACCAATTGAGCAATATAGTGCACAAAGAAAATCCGCAACGGGCCTCGGTCCTTCAACACGTCAGCCAGAACGTCCGTCGCCTGCGTCATGCCGCCGACCTGAGCCAGACTGCGCTCTCGGAAAAGTCCGGGGTCAGCCGGCGCATGCTGGTAGCGATTGAAGCGGGGGAGAAGAACGTCAGCCTGTCCACCCTCGACCGTGTGGCCGAAGCGCTGGAGGTGGCATTCAGCGACTTGATCCAGGCCCCGGATGCGCCTGACCATAGTCGTATCAATGAGCTGGCCTGGGCCGGTGAGATCCCCGGCAGCAAAGCCGTACTGCTCGCCAAAGCCACCGCCCGGCGCGAAGTGGAGTTGTGGGAGATGCGCCTGGAGCCGGGGGATCGCTACAGCCCCGAGCCAGACCCGGAAGGTTGGAGCGTGCAGTTGTTTGTGTATGAAGGTGCATTGACCCTGTTTCTCGACGACAAAGAACACACCGTCGCGGCCGGGGAGTTCTATATGTTCGCCAGCCGGCAATCCCACGGCTATCGCAATGAGGGTGATGTGGCGGTGCGATTTGTTCGTAATGTCGTGATCTAACCGGGCCGTCAACTGGTTTATACCTGTTAGTGTTCACAGTAGAGCAAACCTGAAAAAACGCGTTTACTCCATTCGACAGCCAGTGAGTCTTGAGTTGCTTCGGCAATTTGGGCGACACCAGCGTTATAAAAAAATGGAGATTTCGTAATGATCACCAAACTGCACAAAGTTGTTGCGGTCACCAGCGCCTCAATCAATGCACCCTACATTCAGGAAGCTGTCGGCACGGTTATTCATCTTGGTGATGTAGTAAACGGTGGCACTTATGTAGTCGACACTTACGAAGGTATAGAGGTAGGGGATCTGTTGACGGTGTTCTACCAGAGCTGCATTGACGAGTGGAAGGCATTTTATGTGGTGAGCGCCAGCGACATGGGTCGGCCGATTATTTTCATGCTGCCGGCGGAGGCGTTCGTTCTTGGGGCGGCGTCAGCCCGTTATATGATCACTTCCCGCGTGGGTAACGTGGTGCAATCCCCTGTCGCAAAGTATGAAGTCAGACGCTGAACCGCTTTCTGATCAGTTAAAACCGTAGGCGCTTACCAGCGCCTACGGTTTGTGCGTCACGAGTCTAAGTACTTCAAACTTGCGGGGCTGAAAATAACAGTGGGTCTATTTTTCGATGCTGAGTTTCCCATTATTGACTTCTATACGGAGTTTAGTGCCATCTGTAAGTGTCGCGGTCCCGGTAAAGTGGTAGACGCCTGACAGGGGGCCTTCTAATGTTTCAAAGTCAGGAATTGAGGTCAGCGTAATCGTACCGCTTTCGCTTGGCCAGGCGACGTTTCGATTGAGGTCGAATACAAATGCACGCACCTGTCTGTTATCCAGACTGAAGTTATAAGCGCCCGGTACAAGTCCCTCTGCAAAGTTGAAGACTACTCGGTAGTCAAACGGTTGCGGATCAGGCGCTGGGACAAACTCTCGTGACCATACGCTGGTATGGGCTGGAAAACTACCTGACGCAGGCTGGGTTGTGAGCGCAGTCTCCATCGACCGATAGGTCCGGTTGACGGCATCGCTGATATCGCAGGTCACTGAACCTGTTGCGTTGGCCTTGCGGCGTTTCGTCGTGCCTTTAACTTTCATATCGCCATTTGTAAGGGTGACGATTCGTGTACCACTTTGCGCTTTAAAGTTGAAAATGAGGTGTACTGTCTCCTCGGCGGGATCCAAAGTAACCTCCACACTTCCGCTAAAGGCAGTATAGGGACGGAATGTATGAGAAGTTCTTTTTACCCATGAAGCATTGGCTTTTCCTTGAGCGTCCCATTCTTTGACGATCTCATAAGTTTTTTCTATGACATGGCCCTCGTTGGGTAAAATCAGCTCGATTTGTTGGTGATATTCAAACGACACGGGATCGGTGAGGGCTGATATGAACCATCGGTTGCGATCTTCATCCAGGTAGAAGTGAATCGGGGGGCCTTCAAAGCGTTTCAAGTCGGCATCGCCCTCCACGACGGCAGTGCAGGTTCCCGAAATAAGTTTGGCTTTGGAGTGATTAGGCTTATTCATTTGATGTTTCCTTTGGAAGGAGGGGCACGATGAATAGGCTATGGGTTGAATTGGGCTGCGTATACTGTCAAAAGTAACAGGTATAACTCATAGGGTTTTGATAGTGGGAGTCACTATGGCCTGGGCGCAACAAAGTGAGATGCAAGTCCACAACGCCGATGTGCTGATCATCGGCGGCGGCCTGAGCGGCACGATGCTAGCCGTGCAGCTGCTGCGCCTGCCGGGCACGCGGCGCATCCTGGTGATCGAGCCGCGTGCTGAGCTGGGGCGTGGCGAGGCCTATAGCGCGGTCGAGCTGGGTCATACCTTGAACGGCAATGCGGCGCGCATGAGCGTCGACCCGGACAATGCCGGCGACCTGACCCAATGGCTCACCGACTACATCGCTGGCGGTGGTTGGCCGGAGTCGGACCAGCAGCATGTGCCCATCAGCGAACTGTTCCCGCCACGGGGGATTTTCGGGTTGTACGCGCAACAGCGCCTGGCCGAGGCCAAGGCATTGTCTACGTCGACCGTCGAGCATATCCGCGCCGAAGGGGTGGACCTGCAAGTCGACGCAGCCTCCACGCTGTTGACCCTCGATAATGGCGAACGACTGCGTGGCGCTTTCGCGGTATTGGCCACCGGCATGTTTCCGGCAGCGCGCACGCCGCTAACCGAGTCCAGCGGTATGAACGCCGCCGCACTGGACCCATGGGACGTGCAAGCGATGACCCGCCTCGACCCGCAATCAACGGTGCTGATCATCGGCTCCGGGTTGACCATGGTCGACGCCGTGGTGTCCCTGGAACAGGCTGGACATCGCGGTGCCATCGAGATTTTTTCGCGCCACGGTCTGTTGCCCCATGTGCGCCGGCAACCGCCGGGTTGGGACGACTTCCTGGCCGCGGACCAACGCCTGTGTAGCCCTAGGCAATTGCTGCGGGAGGTGCGCCGGCAATGCCTCTTCGCACTCGAACAAGGCATCGATTGGCAGGCGCCGCTGGACACCGTGCGCGTGCATATCGCGCGTCTATGGAGCCAGGCCAGTGAGCGTGAGAAACGCCAGTTTGTGCGGCATGTGCGGCCATGGTGGGAAAGCCATCACCACCGCTCGCCACCGTTGAGTGCGCAGTTGGTGGCGCGTTTGCAGGAAGAAGGGCGGTTGCGGATTCGCGCAGCGTCGTTCAAGGGATTGGTGCCGTCGGATGAGGGAGTCGCCATTGCGGTGCGCTATCGTGGCGAGCAAGGGCTCACCCGGGTTTCGGGCGCGGCGCTGATCAACTCCAGCGGCATCGAATACGACTGGCGCCGCGTGGCCCGGCCATTGCCGCAGCAACTGCTCAAGCGTGGGTTGATCCAGCCCGGGCCGTTGGCCTTGGGGATTGCGGCGGATGCGGCCGGCGCGGTGTTGGATGCCCAGGGCCAGGCCAGCCAGCGACTGTTTGCCATGGGCCCGCCGTTGCGGGGCATGTGGTGGGAGAGCACGGCGGTGACCGATGTTGCGCTTCAAGCCAAGGCACTGGCCGCCAAGCTGACACAGATTTAAATGTGGGAGGGGGCTTGCTCCCGATGACGGGGTGTCAGTAAGCAGGTCAGTGGTTGACACACCGCTATCGGGAGCAAGCCCCCTCCCACATTTGATCTGCGTTTAGTTTGAGGTTTTCACAAAACCGGGCTTCAGCCCAAACACCTCAACCCCTTGTGGTGTCGATTGCCCGGTGGTCACCTTTACCCGCTCCACCGGTTTATCCATCGCTGGCCGATACTCTACCGTCATATCCGGATGAATCGCCTGGCTGGGAATCACCAGCGCCTGGTCATTGTTGTAGGTCACGATGGTCAACCGCGCGCTCATGCCCAGGCGCACCCGCTGCAGCTGCTGCGGCGTCAGCTTCGGTATCGACAGGGTCACCGGAAACTGCGCGCTGCCCTGGTTGTCGCTGGCGATGGCCAAGCCGCTGACCACGCTGACCGAGCCGGTCAGCCGTTCGCCGTCGAAGCCATCGCCCATCACTTCCACCGCCTGGCCCTGGTGCAACCGGTTGATGTCCAGCTCGGAGACCTTGGCGACGATTTTCAGCCGCTCGATATTGGCCAGTCCGAATAGCACCTGGCCCTGGCTGACCTTGCTGCCGGCCTGCACCGGCGTGTTGTTGTTACCGCCACCTTGGGCGGTGTTGGTGCTGCCGGGCGCGGGCACCACGATGCCGGAGAACGGCGCCTTCACCTCCTTGCCTTCAAGGAGTTTTTGCAGGGCTTGGTATTTCACCGTGGCGTTGGTCAGCTCCATTTCGGCAATCTGTCGGTATTCGCCTCTGCCTTGGTCCTGGGCCTGTTGCAGTTCGCTGCGCGCCGCTGCCAGGTCCAGTTGCTGCTGTTGAGTTTGCTGCTTGAGATCGTCCAGTTCGTTGCGCGGAATGATGCCGCGCTTGAACAGGTTTTCACTCTCGGTGAGTTTGCGCTGGGTATTACCGGCGGTCATTTCTGCGGTGCGCAAACTGCGGCGAGCACGGCTGACGGCGGGGCTACTATCCCAGTCCTGCATTTCCTGTACGGCACGCCGGGCCTTGAGCTGGGCGGAGAGGGCATCGCGCAGTTGCACTTCAAGGGTGGCGGGGTCCATGCGCAACAGCACCTGGCCGGCTTCGACACGTTGGCCTTGCTCGACCAGATTGGCCAGCACATTGCCGTCGAACGGCGCCGTGAGGGTGACGGTAGTGTCGGGCTCGATCTTGCCCACCAGGCCGATCTGGTGCACCAGCGGGTCGGGCTTCACCGCCAGCCACTGTTCGGCGGTGCTGGCCTGCTCGGCGTCGCTGCGCTGGCTGAGCAGGCCGATGGCCGCGCCGGCCAGCAGCACGATCAAGGCGAAGGCCAGCAAGCGTTTTTGATTAGTAGTCATTAAGGGCGATTTCCCAACTTTCCAGCGTCATGCCCAGGGTCAGATCGAGCTGGGTCTGGGCGTTCAGATAAGCGATCAGCGCATTGAGCTGGGCGTTTTCGGCATTGCGCAGGTCGGTTTCGAAGCTCAATACCTGGAAGTTGGTGGAGCGCCCGGCACTGAGTTTTTCCCGCTCGATCTCGATCTTGCGCCGCGACAACTCCACGGCGCGCTTGGAAATCTCATATTGGCGCCAGCGGGTGCCGAGGTCACGTACCACGTTGTTGACGTTGCGCTCCAGCTCCTGGCGGGCGTCGGTAATGCGGATTTCCTGATCCTCCACATTCACCCGTGCGCGGACTTCGGCCTGGCGTGTGCTGATGTCGCCAATGGGGATCTGCACCTGCACGCCAGCGTAGCTATCCCAGGTGCGGTTATTGGTGTGGCCGTTGTCGTTGTCGTAGGCGTCGCGCACCTGGTTGGCGCCGGCCACCAGGTCCACCTGCCAGCGCCCGGAGTCCTTGGCGATCACCAGGTTGAGATCGGCCTGCTGGCTACCCAGCAGGGCGGCGAGGTATTCAGGTTGCTGGTTCTGCGCCAGGTTGAAGGCTTGGCGCTTGTCGATGTCCATGGGGTTGGCCTCCAGGGCTTCGGTGGCGCGAATCGGTGTGGAGAGGTCCAGGGCCAGCAGGCGCAGCAAGGCCAGGCGGTTGGTGTCCAGTTGGTTCTGGGCTTCTTCCACGCCCAATTGCTGGGTGGCGATATCGGCTTCGGTCTGCACGATCTCGAACTCGGCCATGCGCCCGGCGCTGATCAGCGCTTTGTTGACGTCCAGCAAGGTGTTGGAACGCTTGAGGGCTTCCTGGACGATCACCAATTGCTCCTGGGCGCGAAGGAGTTCGCGGTAGGTGGCGATGATCTGGCTGATGGTCTGCGCCACGGTGGCCTTGAGGTTCAGGCGGTTGGCCTGCTCGGCCAGACGCGACAGGCGCAGCGGCGCGGTGGTGGCGTCCCAGCCGGCCCCGCGCATCAGCGGTTGGATGATCGCCAGGTCGAGGCCGTCGCTGCGGTAGCGGCCGGCGCGGTTGGCGTTATTCAACTGCTGGGTCCACGCCATGCTCAGGCGCGTGCCGTATTCGCCGAGCAGGCTGCTGGTCGGCGCCACACTGGCGTTGCGGGCGTTGTCCTGGGAGCCCCGGCTGGTACGGTAATTACTGTTGAGGGTGAGCTTGGGGTTGAACACATCTTCGGCGACGCGCAGGTCAAACTTCTGCGCCACTCGTTGCAGATAGGCGCTGCGGATCGCCGGATTGTTGCGCAGGCCCAGGTACACGGCATCGCCCAGGGTCATGGTGGTGACCTGGGCATTGAGCGACACGCCGCGGTCATAGGCGCTGCGCGTGCTGCTGGGCGCCGATGGCTTGACGACCACCTCGGCAGCCACACCGGGCAGGCTGATCAGCGCCAGCAACCACAGCCATTTACTCATCGCGCAAGGCCTCCACTGGTTGCAACCGCGAGGCCGAGACCGCCGGATAGATGCCGAAGAACAAGCCCACCAGCAAGGTACTACCCACCCCCAGGGGCAGGGCGGCCGCCGCCAGGGCAAATGCCCAGCCCGACAGCCAGGCATACAGCCACGCAGCGGTCATGCCCAATACCGCGCCACACAGCGCACCCACGGCGGTGAGGGTAACGGCTTCAAGCAGGAACAGGTTGCGGATATCCCGCTGGCGTGCGCCCAAGGCCATGCGAATGCCAATCTCGCGGCGGCGCTCCGAGACGTTCATCAGCATTACGTTCATCACCCCGACTCCGCCGCCCACCAGGGAGATCGCGCCGAGGGCCAGCAAAAGATAGGCGAAGGTGCGGCTTTGGCGCGTCATGCCGTCGATCATCTGCTGGGGCACGGTGATGTCGACGTCATGCTCGGTGAGTTGCGGTTGCAACGCAGCGCTAGCGTCTCGGGCAATACGTTCCATGTCCTGCCCCGGCGTCGCACGGATGATCACATTGCTGATCTGCGGGCTGGCATAGACGCGGCGCATGCCCTCGGCGGGAATAAACAGCGATTCGTTGGCTTGCACCGGCATCAGCATGGCCCGGGGCTGGTTGTGCAGGATGCCGACGACCAGGAACAGATAGTCGTTGATGCGCACGCGATCACCCAGCCTCAATGGGTCTCCCGGTGCTCCGAGGGCCTGGGCGAGTTGGTCACCGATCACGGCGTAGGTTTCGTTGGCGTCGAAGGCTGACAGGAAACGCCCCTCGCGCATGCCCAGGCGCATGGCCGCATAGATATCCGGGGTGCTGCCGACCAGGTTGGCATTGGTGGTGCGGCCATGGAACACGATAGGCCCGCTGAACAGGCTGAGGGCGCCGATATGGGCAATGCCCGGCACCGCCAGGCGTACGCCGTCGAGGTCGAGCCGGGTGCGCATCGGCACATTGCTGCTGCCCTTGGGCGGGAACTGGGCGATCAGGGTGTCGGTACCCATGTCCTTGAAAATCATCGCCGCGTCCACTGCTGCGTTGTGGCCGATATTGATCAGCGCCACCACCGAGGAGCTACCGATCACGATGCCCAGCAACGCCAGGATCGAACGCTTGCCCAGGGTACGCAGGCTGATGAACGCTTCATGCAGCAGTTGGCTCAGGCTCTGCTCGACCCCCAGGCTCATCGGCGCCCGGCCTCGTGCACCACGCCATTGCGCACCAGGATCTTGCGCTCCAGGCGCTCTGCGATGTGCGCGTCGTGGGTGACAATGATCAACGTGACCTGTTGCTCACGGTTGAGGGTGAGCAGCAGCTCCATGATGTCCTGGGCGGTGGTGCTGTCGAGGTTGCCAGTGGGTTCGTCGGCCAGGATCACCGAGGGTTGGCCCACCAGGGCGCGGGCGATGGCGACGCGCTGGCGCTGCCCACCGGAGAGGTCGGCGGGGCGATGGTGGGCACGCTCGGCCAAACCGACTTGCTCGAGCATGCGTTGGGCTTGCTCCACCGATTCGTGGCGCGATATGCCGCGATAACTCAAGGGCAGGGCAACGTTGTCCAGGGCGCTGAGGCGCGGCAGCAGGTTGAAGCTCTGGAACACGAAACCGATCTGCCGGTTGCGGATCGCCGCCAGTTCATCGGGGCTGGCCTTGAAGATATCGTGGCCGGCAAAGTGGTACTGGCCGCAGTTGGGCAGGTCCAGCAGGCCGAGGATATTGAGCAGGGTGCTTTTGCCGGAGCCGGAGGCACCGAGGATGCCGCAGCTGTCACCGCTGGCGATGGACAGGCACACGTCATTGAGAATGCTCAGCTCCTGCCCGGCCAGCTGATAGCGCTTGCTGATGCCTTGCAGGGAGATCAAGCCTGGGTGCGTGGGGGTGTCTGTCATTATGACTACGCCTGCAGTCTCGACGGTGTCGGCATGCCCCGGAAAATCCTTGTAACAAGTTCGGGAGCTGCCTGTACGCGTCACGGACTGGTTTTATTTCTTGTTTTTAAAATATTGTTTGAATAGTAACCGCGTTCCAGACGCTTCGCCAGCCATGGATGTAGAGCGGTTTTGCCCTGTGAATCGTTTTCCAGGCTGAGGGTTTCGAGCCGGCGAAATGCCTTTTGGTATGACTCAATAGCCCGGTTCTACAGGCTTTCAGTGATATGGCGCAGTGTCACTACTTGCTTTCACCCGGCCGCCCCGGTATAAAAAATCAAATTATTTTTTAAAACAATATTTCCGCCGTGGAACCCTTATGGCCGCGAAGAAACTCAGCGCTCCAAACGTTACCAAGACTCGATTGCTGGATGCGACAGAGGCACTCTTCATCAAGTACGGCTACGACGCCGTTTTGTTACGTCAGATTACCGAGCGTGCCCAGGTCAACCTGGCCGCGGTGAACTACCACTTCGGGGATAAGGACTCCCTGATGAAAACCCTGCTGATGCAACGCCTGGAGCCGCTCAACGAGCAGCGCCTGGAATTGCTCGCCCGCTGCGAAGCCGAATCCGACGGCCCTCTGGATTGCGACACCCTGCTTGGCGTGCTGTTCGCCCCGGCCATGGGCTTGGAACGCAGCGACCCGGCCAGTGGGGAAGGGCGTTCGTTCATCCGTTTCCTGGGACGGGTCTACAGTGACACCTCGCCGTTTATCCAGGAATACCTCAAGGTGCATTACCAGCCGGTGTTCCAGCGTTTCTTCGAAGCCTTCGCCCTGGCCTTGCCGGATCTGCCGCGCAATGAACTGGGCGTACGCCTGCAATTTGCCCTCAAGGCGATTTCCGGGGTGATGGCGGGTACCGAATTGCGCCTGCTGATGAATTCCATGAGCCTGGGCCGACCGGCGACGGATGCGGAGGTGATGGCCAAGTTGATTACCTTGGTGTCGGCGGCGATTCGGGTGCCACAGCAGAGTCAGGAAGCTGAAACGGCGCTGGCCAAGGTGCTGGAGACTCAGCGGGCGATCCGTGAACAAGCGATACGCTGAACCCGGTGCGAGCTGACTCTTGCCTATCAGGTTTAGCAGACATGAAAAAAAGCCCTGAACCATTCAGGGCATATTTTCATTGGTGATGCTTGCGTTGTTAAAGATCCACAATGGTGACGGTATTGCTTCCGGAGTTAGCGACAAACATCCTCGTTCCCTCTGAATTGACCACAATAGCTCTGGGTTGGTCGAAACCTTCGAGGGTGTTGATGAGTTCGAATGTTTCGCTGTCGTACAACTTTACCGTATTGCCAGATCTTTCGGTTACATAGATAACGCCAGTACGGGGGTTGGTTGCTACGGCCCATGGAACATTGAGACCTTCAATGCTTCTGGTCCGTAGAGGCAGGTTAGTGCTGTTGTCGAGAACTTCCAACTTATTGGCTGTAGCTGACGTTATGTAAAGCGTGGAACCGACGGGGCTGTGAGCGAAGGCGGTCGGCGGACCATCTATACTGAAATAGCCGAATTCGATATAAGGGCTAGCATTAAAGGCTCTGAGCGATCTGCCTGCCAATGGTCCATACATTCTGGTTGACTCCCTATTGAGTCCTACTGCTGGCTCGTTCCAGGTGCTGCCGCTGCTTTCAAGTGCATTGAAGTGGCTTTCGCGGGTATTAGACGCTGTGTTTATTACTGTACATGTAAAGCCATACCAAGAGGGACGGGGAGCATCGGATCTTACATAGTAGTAGGCGCTAATTCCGGCGTATATTTTCGATCCGTCTTTGTTGATACATAATTCGCCACTTTGATAGGTGGCTATCGATTTTATTGTCCCCCAGGAACTCGTATTCAATACAAGTACATCGTTCACAAAGTTGGGTGCTTGGTATCTAGTATTGGAGAGACTTACATAAAGCACATTGCCGTCAGGTTTTATGGCTAATCCACGGGGTTGATAGCCAAGGGGATGAGTACTGATTATCTCACCGGTGTCCGCGTCGAATACGCTAATGCCATAGCCGCCAGTGCCGGTGCTAGCAACGTACACCCGTTTATCATCCGAGCTAATGGCAAGGTACGTCGGCCCATTCCTGACCGTTACGTTGCCCACGATTTCCCCTGATACTTTTTTTATTGTATAGCTCACAGGCTTTAACGGTTGTGCTGAGGCCTTGTCGTCATATTCTTCCAAGTTTACAAGTACATGCACTTCCAGTGAGTCTCCATCTTTCAATAAGCGTAGATAACTCGATGGTATTTCTTCGCTGATGAGTTTTGCACTGGCCTCACCGGGGCTTACAACAGCGCCGATTCGCAGTTCATGGTACCGACTGCTGCACAAATCGATATAAACCGGCTGTCCAGGTTTCATGAACCGCCATCCCCTTACTTCTATTCGATGGGGTTTACTGGTATCGATTACACCTGAGGATGCACTGGGCACACTCACCAGGTTCCACTCACTCGCCGGCAGTGCCTCAACCTTCAGCGTCAACTCATCAGACTTGGTGGTCTTGCCGATTTCCAGCAGTTGGTAAAATACCTTGCATTCTCCGTTCAGGTAAGCGGCTACAAACTCATTCTGCACCTCGAAGCTGGTGTAGTTTTCACCCGGTTCCGGGCGTGCCGGTTTCGCCGGGATATCGGGCATACCCACGTCGGGTTTGCCGGTGATGAACACCTTGATATCAGCCCCCGGCGGGAATTTGTCGGAGACCACACGCACAGTCACCTTCTCAGGATTGGGCGGCAGTACATTCATCGGATTCAGGGTGGCCTGATCCGGGCCAGTCACGGTCGCTTGCAGCACCTGTGGCGCTTGCAGTTCCAGCCTGGAACCGACCTTCATATTGACCGCGTGAGAAAAACGCGTCAGTACGTTGTCCCGCCAGCGCGTGTAGTAGATGCGCATGGTCTTGTCGATATTGGCAAGGATGTAGCTACGTTCCAGCCTGAAGCGCAGGTCTCGCCCGACCCATTGAACCCGTATCGGAAACGCCTGCGCAGGTGCTGTTCCGCCAGGCGCACTGCCCTCACAGTAAAGCGTCACGATATCGTTGAGCAGGAAGTCAGGGTTACTCTTGACCACGATATTGGCGTGCTCGGTGGATTGCTCGGGGTCGAATTGATACAGCGGTGCCGGCGCTTCCATGACCTCAGGCTCCGGCAATGAGGCCACTGCGTTGCCGACGTTGACTGTCACGTCCATTGAAGTGCGCACGCCATCCCCATTGTCCACCTGATAAAGAAGCCTGAGTGTGCCGCCTTCAAGACCGGCAATCACGCCGTTCGGGCCGTTGGCAATGGGAAATAACACATCGCCCCCTCCCGCAGATTCGTAGAGTTCGTCGTAGTAGCGAGTGCCGTTGGCGTACGTGCCCTCGAGGATCAGAATCACCAGATCAAAGGGGTCCTGGCCCAGCTCGGGGTATGCCCTGACGATCACATTGATAAATTCTACTTGTGGATCGAGGACGCCGCCGGGCGCTTCCCGCACCACCGGTGGCCGCAGGCGCATATCGATGGGCGTACCGGTTACATCAACGATGATGGCATCGGAGGGGCGGTTGGGCACGCCGCTGCGAATGCGTTCATAGAACAACTGGAACTGCCCGCTGATAAAAGGGCGCAGGTCGGCATTCGGGCAGGGCAGGGTGATAAAGCTCAGTGAGGTAAGCGGTGGGGAGTCGTAGGTGGTGGTGATAACGCCAACGCTCGAACGGCCTCTGACGGTTACGCGCACGATGTCCCCAAGGGCAAAGTCCGGGCTTCGGGTGGTGACAAAGATGGTTGCATCGCGCTCATCGAGCCGGTCATGATCGAGGACATTGTCCGGAGCTTCGAGTATAAAAGCTTCGGGCAAGACCGGCTCAGACCCATCATTGAGCCTGACATTCAACCGTAGTGCCGGTGACCAGCCGAGGGACGCGTTGCCGACCTCGTCGATGATTTCATATTCACACACATGGGAACCACTGCGCACTTGCTGCCAAAAACCGTAATAAAGCGTGACGGTTATATCTTCACGCCCGGTGGCTTGGCTTTCGGTGAGCGGAGGGATTGGCGCCGTGATCCCATTAATGCGTAAGCGAATACGGTCACGTGTGGCCCGGTAGGTGTTGGGTTCCTGGGTCGCATCGTCCGGGTAGAACTTGAAGGTAACAGGTACCCCGTTTTGTGCGTCGGTCTCGGTCACTCCGAAATTGATGATGTGCTCAGGGAATACCGGAACCGGCAGGTTTTCGTTTTGCAGCGTGCTGCCGATCGGGTTGCGACCAGCGGGGGCACGGTATCGACCTTCAGATTGAAGCGTTTGGTTTCTTTGGACGTGCCACCGAGGCGAGTCACTCTCAAGAACACCGGGTTGACCGGGCCATCAGGAAGACGGGTTCGAGGGATGTATAACGGAATCATACGACTCTTGTCGACATCATCCTGGGTGACATTATAGGTCGCGACTGGAATTAGCACGTCATCGCAGAACAGCTCTACGAAGTCGTCCTTAGCCATATTCAGGTAGGCCAGCAGGTTGCACAGCAGCCCCAGGTCACGATGAACCTCCAGAGCCGCTTTGTTTATACCGCCATCGAAGCCGACGACGTTTTGCGTCAAGCCGGGGATGTACAGGGGCAGATCGTCGAAAGGCACGTCGGTGAAGCTGTCTGAGGTGACAGGCCCCTGAATCGTCAGTGGCGGCACGAAATAATCGGGTTTTAAGCGCTGGGGGCCGGACAAATCGATGGCATCTGCCGGTGGAGCTGGCTCTGGCCATTGTCCAGTGGTGAACGCGGGAACTGGAGCGCCTTGTTCTACGTCGGGAAGGTCAGTGTTTCGGCTCACGGGAAAGCTCCTCTGCATAATCGGCTCACAACCTGAGTGCCCCCTATAGCCGGAGCAAAGGAGTCAGTCGTTGGAGAGATTAAGCGCCAGGGAGATAGGGCCCGATAGCTGTGAGAAATGACAGTGGCGACGAACGGTAAGAATGGGCAGGCGCAGGAAAAAAAAAGCCCGCTGGGGCGGCGGGCTTGATGTACAACGTTTGTAACGGATGAGGCTTCACCCTACGTCTTGGGATGTGAACAAATCGTGAAAAATATGTAAGAGAAAGTGTAAATGTGTTGATCCTGGTAATCAGATCAACTCCCCATACGTTCAGATCTTCCACCGGCCAGCGCTTTTGGCCAAGCGTTGACGCATCGCATCCACATTCGCGGCCAATTGCAGGGTCAATAACCGATATCCATCCAGTGCGCTGTAGACGGGTGCATCCAATGTGGACTCACCACCGCTGGCCTGGCCGTTGCGTTCCAACCGCTCCGTCACTCCCGACTTCAACGCCCTCGCCATCCCCACCAACTGCACCCGAATCTGCCGATGCTCAGCCTTCAACATCACCTGCATGCGCGCCGTCGCCTGCTCATCGCGAGGATCGGGCCGGGTATTGCCGAGAATCTCCAGGGTACTGATGCACATGCGTAGGTGGCGCTGAATCGCGTCCAGTTCGGTCATGGAGATCCGCACTTCCTTGGACACCGACGGCATCAATGAACGCAGTTGCAGCATTGCCGCGTTCAAGCGGTTGAGCAGCTTGAGGTGTTCATCATCGGTCACCGATTGACCGCTGATGATCCGGCTGTAGATCTGCGCGCAATCACGCAACGCGCTGGCCAGGTTGTAGCGCCACGAGTACACCGCGTACAGCGGCAGGGCGAAGGAAAACGCCAGGGCCAAGGCGATGCCGATGAGGATGTCCACAGTGCGCCACAGCCCGTCCGACAGCGGATTGTCACCGTGGCCCGCGACTATAAATACCGTGATCGCCGACAGCAGCGCGGTATACCCGCCTTTGCCGATGGCGTGATAGGAAAAGAATCCGCAAATCGCCGACATCAGCAGGTAGGTCAGCAATGGCTGGCCGACGTAGGCTTCCTGCACCACCAACAGCAAACCGACACTCGCGCCGATCAGCGTACCGTAGGCGCGTTCCACGGCTTTCTTGCCAATATTGCCGTGATGCTGCAACCCGCCGATCACCACCAGCATGGTTACCGAGGCCCATTCGCCGTGGGGCAGGTTGAGACCGGTGGTCAGCAGAATCGTCGCCAGCAAGCCGATGGACACGCGCACGGCGTGGATCAGCTTGGCGTGACGATAGCGGCGGTACGGGTCGAGCAGGGGGCGCAGCAGGCGTCGGGCAAAGAAGGGCAGGTTCATCGGTATTAAAAGAGCCTCAATCGTCAGGGTTGACTCAGTCCATTGTGGGAGGGGGCAAGTCGAATCGTCGCACCGCCCCTCCCACATTGTTGAGCCGAGGTGTACTTAGAAAATGTAATCAGTGGTCAGGAAGCTCGAGTCACGGTTACGCAGGATCTCGCTGACCAACGCCTTGTTGCTCTCCTGGAACTTGGTCGCCACCAGGGTGCGGATCGAGAACACGCGCAGGGCGTCATGTACCGACAGCGTGCCCTCGGCCGAGTTCTTGCGCCCATTGAACGGGAAGGTATCCGGCCCGCGTTGGCACTGGGCGTTGATATTGATGCGGCCGACCTGGTTGGCGAAGGTGTCCACCAGGCGCCCGACTTGCACAGGGTCGGTGCCGAAGAGGCTCAACTGCTGGCCGAAATCCGAGTCCAGCACGTAGTCGATCACGGTCTCCAGGTCACGGTAGGGCACGATAGGCACCACTGGGCCGAATTGCTCTTCGTGGTACACGCGCATCTGCGGGTTCACCGGGTACAGCACCGCCGGATAGAAGAACGAACCACGGCTGCTGCCACCTTCGGCATTGACGACCTTGGCGCCGTGCCGGGCCGCATCGGCCACCAGTTCGTTGAGGTAATCCACCTTGCCCACTTCCGGCAGCGGTGTCAGCGCTACGCCATCGTCCCAAGGCATGCCGGGCTTGAGGGTGGCCAGCTTGGCATTGAACTTCTCGATAAAACTGTCGACCACATCCGCGTGCACAAACAAAATTTTCAGCGCGGTGCAACGCTGGCCGTTGAACGACAGCGAGCCGGTGACTGCTTCACTCACCGCGTTGTCCAGGTCCACTTCGGGCAGCACGATCCCCGGGTTTTTTGCATCCAGCCCCAGCGCAGCACGCAAACGATGCGGTTTGGGGTGCAGCTTTTTCAAATCGCTGGCGGCCTTGTTGGTGCCGATAAACGCAAAGATATCGATCTTGCCGCTGGCCATCAGCGCGCTCACGGTTTCGCGGCCGCTGCCGTAGATCACGTTGATCACCCCGGCCGGGAAGCTGTCGCGGAAGGCCTCCAGCAAGGGGCGGATCAGCAACACGCCGAGCTTGGCCGGTTTGAACACCACGGTGTTGCCCATGATCAGCGCCGGGATCAGTGTGGTGAAGGTCTCGTTCAGCGGGTAGTTGTAAGGCCCCATGCACAACGCCACGCCCAGGGGCACGCGACGGATTTGCCCGAGGGTGTCCTGTTCAAGCTCGAAACGGCTGCTGCGGCGGTCGAGTTCCTTGAGGGCATTGATGGTGTCGGTGATGTAGTCGCAGGTACGGTCGAATTCTTTCTGCGAGTCCTTGAGGTTCTTGCCGATTTCCCACATCAGCAGCTTGACTACCGCGTCGCGCTGTTCGCGCATGCGCCGCAAGAAGGCTTCGACATGCTGGATGCGCTCTGCCACGCGCATCGTCGGCCATTCACCCTGGCCACGGTCATAGGCGCGCACGGCGGCATCCAGGGCGGTGAGGGCGGTATCGGCATCCAGCAGCGGCGTGCTGCCGATATGCACGCGTTCATCGCCCAGTTGCACGGGGCTTTGCACGCGGGCGAGCGGGCCGTCCCACACCCGCAGTTGGCCATCGACCAGGTAATCACGCTGCTCAATGGGCGCCGCCAGGCGAAATTGCTCGGGAATCTGGGCAACGGACGTGGGAAACAGTTGGGCAAGCAGGTTGCTGGTGGTCATGTCGCTACCCCTGGAATAGTTGCAAAACATGACTAGAGAGTCACCCAACTGGCAGCTCCAAGGCAAGGCTTACGCGCATTCTTGTTCGCAGTGTCGCGTGCGCCGGGTAAACTGCGCGGCTTTTCAGAAGGAGTTCACATGAGTCAGTACCAGCCGGGCATTCTTGCCGCCCCGGTGCCTTTGCAGGCCCGCCATCTGTTTTTTGCCCTCGATTCCCTGCAAGCCGTGCCTGCTGCCCTGGACGCACTGGTGCAGTGGACGGATGCGGCGTCCGTGGTCGGTTTCGGTGAGCCGCTGGTAAAGGCCCTGGGCGCTGAGATTGAAGGCTTGCGTACATTCCCCGTGGTCAGCGGCCCCGGTGCACACAACCCGTCGACCCAGCAGGCGTTGTGGGTATGGTTGCACGGAGTGGATCGCGGCGAGTTGCTGCTGCGCAGCCGCACACTTGAAAAAGCCCTGGCCCCGGCTTTTCGCCTGGTGCAATCGACCGAAGGCTTCCGCTACAAGACCGGTTTTGACCTGACCGACTACGAAGACGGCACCGAAAACCCCCACGACGATGCCGCCGTGACAGCCGCCTTGACCGATAGCGGCGCCAGCTTCGCCGCGATCCAGCAATGGCAGCACGACCTCGACGGTTTCGCCGCATTGCCGGCCCAGGAGCGTGACCACATCATCGGCCGCCGCCATGGCGACAACGAAGAGCTGGATGACGCCCCCGAGTCCGCCCATACCAAGCGCACGGCCCAGGAAAGTTTCACCCCGGAGGCCTTCGTGGTGCGCCGTTCCATGCCCTGGGCCGAGAACGGCCAGGCGGGGTTGATGTTCCTTGCTTTCGGGCATTCCTTCGATGCATTCGAGGCGCAGCTTCGACGCATGAGCGGGTTGGAGGATGGGATTGTCGATGGTCTGTATCGCATCAGTAAGCCACTAACCGGTGGTTACTACTGGTGCCCGCCGGTCAGGGAAGGGCGCCTGGACCTGAGTTTGGTTTTTTAACGCTTCTGCGCCTGCGTCCTTGAAAAACACATGGCGGCAACGCTAGTGTGGCGGTCTGAATATTTCTGAATGTTTCAGTTTTATGCCCAGCCTCACTCAACGCACTGCCGATAGCACCTCGCGCCGCGCCGCCTTGACCCTGGGGTTTTGCCTGCCCAGCGATGTGTTGCTCTATCTGTTGCTGCCAATGGAGTCCGAGGCGTTCGGCATCACCCTGGCCCAGGCCGGCGTGCTGTTGGCCGCCAACCGCCTGGTACGGATCTTCGGCTACCGGCATGTACTGAATTTCTATGCGCGTAACGGCGACCGCCTGACCTGCATGATCGCCGCCGGTGCCGCAGCGCTGTGCGCGCTGGGCAATTCGGTGCTGTCCGGGTTCGCCGCGCTGCTGGGCTTGCGGCTGGTCTGGGGCCTATGTTTTGCCGCGTTGAACCTCTCGACCCAAGTACTGGCGACCTCCGAGCCGGAGGGCGCGGCCCGCAGGGCGGGGCGTTCGCGGGCGTTGATCGCCTTCGGGCCCATGCTGGCCTTGCCCCTGGGCGGGCTATTGACGTTATGGGCAGGGCCGCGCCCGATCTTCCTGATTCTCGCCGGTTGCTGCCTGGTGGGGCTGTGGCTCGCCCGCGGCTTGCCCACTGGCGGCCATGATTTGCATAGCGCCCCGGGGCGCCGCTTCAAGTGGCCGGACAGTGTGGCGCTGTGGTCGTTTATCGAAGGCGTGGCGCTGGATGGCTTGTTTATCTTTGGCCTGTCGCTCCAGGCACAGAAAATCATGGGCGGTGATGCGGTGCTGATCGCCGGTGGCTTGATGGGGCTGCGCTACCTGTCGGAATTGCTGTTGAGCCCGTTGGGCGGGCGTGCGGCCCAGCGCTTCGGGGCCACGTCGATGTTACTGCTGTTTTCGTTCTTGAGCGCCCTGGCCCTGGCCGCGTTCGGCAGTCATTGGGTGATCGTCGGCGCGGCGGCGGTGCTGGTGCTGCGTGCCCTGCAACTGCCACTGGTGACCACGCTGGTGGCCGAGCGCAACCCGGGTGCCATGCGCGTATCGGCATTGGCGTCCAACGCCGTATGGCGCGATATCGGCGCCGGCCTCGGGCCGCTGCTGGCGGGCCTGTTGCTGCCGGTGGCCGCTGCGCCCTGGGTGTTTGGCCTGGCAGGCGCAGCAATTGCCGTGAGCGCGCTGTTCTGCTGGCGGGCCAAGGTCGCCCACTGACGTTGCCTTAGGCGCTTTTCAGGCTTTGCAGCCATGTGGGATCGAGTCGGGTTTGGTCGGTATCGATCCCCAGAGCCTCCATCTTTGCCTTATGAGCCTCGATCTCGCCGACCAGTTGCGCCTGGGCGCTGGAGTTGGCGTCCAGCTCATGCATCTGCGTCAGCCCCAAGTGATAGAAGCGCAATAACTTGATGGCCGCCGGGTCGTTGGCCTGAACCCGCTCGGTGACCTTGTGCATTACATTGGTCACACTCATCAGGCTGCGTTTGAGTTGCCAACCGTATACAGCCGGCGCCAGCCAGGGCTGGGTCCAGAACGGGCCACGCACCAGCGCGACAGTGATCAACACCCCGGCAAATACGCCGCCGACATTGAAGCGAAAGTTGTCGCCACCGGGCTCACCGAACAGCATCACCGCCAGGCTCGACAGCAACATGGCCAGGGCCAGGAACAGCACGGCGACGATCAGCGTGCTGCGGCGGGTCTGTTGACGGTAGGTGACGGGGTCGCAGGGTTTGAGCTCGAACATCCGAGGAAGGTCTCCAGAAAGGGCTGCCATCTTCTCATGCTTGCAGCAATGAAGTTGAACGATAGCCACGGGCAGTTTCTCTAAATTTGTGAAGCCCCCATGAGGTAAGCCGTCATGTCCGAACACAAACAGCCACCACCTGGTACACCCGACCCGAACCGCACGCCCGGTGAAGAAGAGCGCGACAACGATGCGTTGCGCCCCAATGACCCGAAAGAGCGTGGCCCGGACGATGATGTCGAGCGCGTCGAAGAAGACCTGGAAAACCTCCACGACAAAGCTCGCCCGCTTTAACAGGAGAACCTGATGAACAAGCGTACCGATGGCCCCCACTCCAATGAACATGCCAGCGGCAAGGATGAGCTGGGCTTTGACCCGGACTCGCCGGATGTGGCAGACCCGCAGGTCGATCCGATAGGCCCGGCCATCGCGCCGTTGGACAAAGACAAAAAGGCTAAGGAAGAGGCGAAAAAAAAGCCGCCCTACGATCCGTTGGGCGACTTGAAAAAGTGAACCTAGCCCCGCCGTTGTGCGGGGCTTTGTTTATTTGGGCGGGGTCCAACTGACGTCAGTGATGCCATACTTTTCCGCCCAGGGCCGGGTAGTTTTTTTCACCTGCTCGTGACCCACGCGGCCGATGCGACTGACATGGGCAATGTCGGCATCAACGGCCGCCCAATGCCAGGCCTCGGCGTTGTTCATCACTTCGGCGCGCACCACGAAAGACTTGGGTTTACCGTGTAGCTGATAGTGGATGGTGTAGATTTTTGCGGTACTCATGTTGCCTCCCTGTCTTGTTATAGATGGATAGGCCAGTGTTCAAAAAGGTTCATTCAAAATGACAACGTGCGCGGGGGCGCGGCATAGTGACGCTCCGCCTCGTGCCAAGGACCGCGCCATGCCTGAACTCACTCACCGTGCTCTCTATTTGAAACGCCTGGGCTACGATTCGCCGCCACCGCCCACCCTGCAAACCCTGCATGACTTGCAACTGCGCCATGTGTGCGCCTTTGCCTTTGAAAACCTGTCGACGCTGATGAACGCGCCGGTGCCGATCGACCTGCCCAGCGTCGAGCACAAGGTGCTGCACCAGGGGCGCGGGGGTTATTGCTACGAGTTGAACCAGTTGTTCCTGGCCCTGCTGCAGGAACTGGGCTTCGAAGCCCGCGGCATCACAGGACGCGTGGTGATCGGTGGGCCGGCGGACGCCCACACCGGGCGCACCCACCGCCTGAGCCTGGTGACGCTTGAAGGGGTGCGCTACATCACCGACGTCGGCTTCGGCGGCATGGTGCCCAGCAGTCCGTTGCAACTGGACACCGACGCGCCCCAGGCCACTGCCCACGAGCCCTATCGCCTGACCTTCAATCAGGGCAGCTACACGCTCTGGGCCCAAGTCGGCGAAGAGTGGCGCGGCCTGTATGTGTTCGACCTGCAAGTCCAGGCAGACATCGACTACGAAATCGGCAACTGGTACGTCTCCACGCACCCTGGGTCGCCGTTCGTGGGGCAGTTGAAAGCCGCGCTGCTTGCTCCCGGTAAACGTCATACCTTGGCCAACGCCCGTTATGCGCTTCATTACCTGGATCGACCCAGTGTAAAGCGCACGCTCCAGACCGCCGATGAATTGCTGGGGCTATTGCGCGACACCTTCGGCATTCGGCTGCCGGATCAGCCTCAACTTCGCGAAGCCGTGGAACGCCTAATCTGTATGAATCCTGAAGAATATTGAGATAGAGCCTTCGCTGAACCGTTTTTTCTCCTTTTTGGTGCAAATCAGTTCGAACTTTTTGCAAACGCCAAGGTTCGAACCGATTCCTGAATACTTTGCCCACCTTAAAATGGAGATGTAAGACGATGTCCAAACTATTCGGAAAATTCCTCAAGCATTCCTCGCTGCTGGCTCTGGTGGCTGCGCCTGGCGTGGTATTCGCGGCACCGTCCACCGACCCGATTTCTACCTTCGGGATCCTCGGCAGCTACAACGACTTCAAACTCGAAGGCGGTAGCCAAAGCGACAAAGACCACATGCCTGAAGCCGGCCTGTTCTATAACTTCGGCAACAAGCTCACTGCCGAGTCCGGTTTCATCTACCAGGCTGGTATCGAAGCCAAGTACGGCGAAAAGAGCGATAACAAGCTCAAGGAAGGGCAGGCCGACCTCGACCTCGGCTGGCGTGCCGCGCTGGATGCGCGCAACTTTGTCGACGTGATCGTGGGCGGTGGCTACACCTGGACCCGCTATGAGCCGGACACCAATGGCTACGACATGAAACTGACCAACAAGTCGCCGTTTGCCAAGGCTGCGCTGGGCTACAACCACCAGTTCGATGACATGACCCTGCGCGTTGAAGCCGGCGCCCGTCACACCATCGATGGCCGTGCCAAACTCAAGGTAGACGGCGTTGGCAGCGACAGCGTGGATCTCAAGGATCGCACCAACCCCTACGCCGAAGTCAGCCTGCTGATGAACCAGAAGGGTGATCTGCCGGTGATGGCGGGCCTGTACTACACCCGTACCGAGTACAAGCTCGACGACGACTCCTATGTGGCCGATAACACCAAGCTCAAGCGTGATGAGTACGGCTTCAAGGTCGGTATCGCATTCTGACGCTGTTGTACTGCAAAAAACGCCCCGATTATCGGGGCGTTTTTTTTGGGCTTTTGCAGTTCAGCCCAATGCGGCAAGTTGAGCCACGGTTTCAGGAAAACGCGCTACCAGACGGATCAGGGTGACGGCCTGGGCGTTGGGCTTGGCCCGGCCTTGTTCCCAGTTCTCCAGGGTGCGGGTGTTGGTACGCAGGTACATGGCGAATACCGACCGGGAAAGGTTGAGTTGCTGGCGCACGGCGATCACCTCATCAGCGGTGAGCGGCGCCAGCTTGTTGAGGTGGACCTTGTGGTTGCGCAGGGTGATTTTACCCTGGCGCTCATCGGCCAGGGCGTCGAAGCCTTCGACCAGTTCGGAAAAGATGTCACGTTTCATGATGTGTTCTCGCTTTGATTTCCCTGTCCAGCATGTGTTTAAGAGCTTTCTTGTGGTGGGGTGTCAGGTCGCTCTGTTCGTGCTTGCCGTACAAGGTGAATAACCAGAATTGCGTGCCGCCTGACCACCAGTAGTAAATGACTCGCAGGCCACCACGCTTGCCTTTGTTTCGCCGTTCATCAACGAAGCGAACCTTTCTCAACCCGCCCGTTCCTTCGATCACATCTCCTGCTTCGGGGGTTTTCATTAACTCCTGTTGAAAACCCTGGAAAAGCTCGTCACTGAGATAGTCCTTGCGATGCCGCTCGAATGCCGGCAGTTCGATAAATAGAGCATCCATGTTCTGTACGTAGCCTGCGTAGAGTTTGGTGGCCCACCCGCGTTAGGTCAAGTGACCTTGCTGTGGGAACTTTCTTAAAACGCAAACACCATACGGCCGGCTTCATCGGGTAGATGCCGGATGAAGAGGCAGATCGAGGAGGAAAATTCAGCGAGCAGGGGAGGGGAAAAGCAGATCCTGGGAAACGCAAAACGGCGCCCAAAGGCGCCGTTCTGTTGACTGCATCAACCTAAGCGATCAAACCCCCAGCACCGCATGCTGCACCAAGGTGAGCAACGGTTGTGGGTACACGCCCAGGAAGAACGCGAGCAGGGCGATGGCCAGCAGCATCACGCCGCCTGCCTTCTGTTCCCAATGCAACTCGGCATCCACACGGCGCAGGTTGGGCTCGATCAGGTACAGGGTGACCATCACGCGCAGGTAGTAGAACACGCCGATGGCGCTGCCCAGCACCAGCGATGCTACCAACCACCACTCGTGGGCTTCGACACCCGTGGCGACAATGTAGAACTTGCCGATAAAGCCCGCAGTCAGCGGGATACCAGCCAGGGACAGCATCATTACGGTCAGCACGGCAGTCAGGTACGGACGGCGCCAGAACAGGCCGCGGTATTCGTACAGGGCGTCGGCGTCACGGCCTTTGTAAGGCGAGGACATCAGCGTGATCACACCGAAGGCGCCAAGGCTGGTGATCACGTAGGTGACCAGGTACACGCCAATGGCTTCCACGGCCAGGCCCTTGCTCGCCACCAGGGCGATCAGCAGGTAGCCGAAGTGGGCGATGGACGAGTAACCCAGCAGACGCTTGAGGTTGTTCTGGGTCAGCGCCAGCAGGTTACCGAACAGGATCGACGCAATGGCGATCACGGTCAGCACGTTGCTCAGCACCCCAGTGTTGGCAGCAGGCGAGATCTGGAACAGACGCACCATTACCGCAAATACCGCTACCTTCGACGCAGTCGCCAGGAACGCAGCCACTGGCGCCGGGGCGCCTTCGTACACGTCCGGGGTCCACAGGTGGAAGGGTACCAGGGAGAGCTTGAACGCCAGGCCGATCAGCATCATCGCCAGGCCCAGCTGGGCAATCGGCGCCGGGCTGTTGGTGGCGGCCAGGGCGTGGCCGATACCGGTGAAGCTCAGGCTGCCGGCTTCGGCGTAGAGCAGGGCCATACCGAACAACAGGAACGCGGAACCGGCGGCCGACAGCACCATGTACTTGATGCCGGCTTCCAGGGAGCGCTTGTTGAAGAAGGCGTAGGCCACCAGGCCGTAGGTCGGGATCGACAGCAGTTCCAGGCCGATGAACAAGCCGGCCAGGTGCTGCGCACTGACCAGCACGATACCGCCGGCCGCAGCCAGCAGGATCAGCAGGTACAACTCTTCCTTGTTACCTGGGTAACCGGTGCCGCCTTCGCCGAGGTAGGCGTGGGCGAGGGTCACGCACGCCAGGGTCGCCACCAGGATCAGGGCGATGTACAGCAGCGCGAAGTCATCGACCATCATCAGCGGGGTCACCGCCAATGGCGCGACCTTGAGGGCCGGAATGATCGACAGCAGGGCCAGGTTCAAACCGGCACAGGACAGCAGGAACGTTTGCGAGTGATTGCGGCGCCAGGCGATCGCCAGCATCACCACCACAATGGTGAGGCTGGTGATCAGCAGCGGCGCAAGCGCGATAAAGTGTTGGATCGTGAATTCCATAGCGCTCTTACCGGGCCGAAGCGAGTTGAGAGAAGGCGGTGCCGAACCACTGCTGCACGCCATGCATCGTTGCGGCAGAAGTGTCCAGGAACGGCTGCGGGTATACGCCGATGAAGATCAGCAATACCGCAAGGCCGAGCACCATGATCAGTTCGCGGGCATCCATACCGTGCAGCACGGTGTCCGACTTGGCCGGGCCGAAATACGCGCGGTGGATCATGATCAGCGAGTAGACCGAACCGAACACCAGGCCGGACGTGGCGATGGCGCTGATCCATGGCGTCTGCACGAAGGCCCCCATCAGGATCAGGAACTCGCCGATGAAGTTACCGGTACCCGGCAAGCCCAGGGACGCCGCGGCGAAGAACAGGCTGATCGCCGGCAGGTATGCGATGCGCGACCACACGCCACCCATCTCACGCATGTCACGGGTGTGCAGGCGTTCGTACAGCTGACCACTGAGGATAAACAGGGCAGCCGCCGAAACACCGTGGGCCAACATCTGGATCACCGCGCCTTGCAGCGCCAGCTGGCTGCCGGAGTAGATGCCGATCAGTACGAAGCCCATGTGGGAAACGGACGAGAAGGCAATCAGACGCTTGATGTCGGTTTGCGCGAAGGCCAGGAACGCACCGTAGAAGATCCCGATCAGACCCAGGGTCATGGCGATCGGCGCAAACTCGGCCGAGGCATTCGGGAACAGCGGCAGGGCGAAACGCAACAGGCCGTAGGCCGCCGTCTTCAGCAGGATACCAGCCAGGTCCACGGAGCCGGCAGTCGGCGCCTGGGCGTGGGCGTCAGGCAACCAGGAGTGGAACGGCACCACCGGCAGCTTCACCGCGAAGGCGATGAAGAAGCCGAGCATCAGGATGTACTCGGTGGTCAGCGACATCTTGGTCTTCAACAGGTCGGCGTAGTTGAAGGTAATCACGCCAGTATTGTTGAAGTTGACCAGCACCAGGCCCAGGATCGCCACCAACATGATCAGGCCGGACGCCTGGGTGAAGATGAAGAACTTGGTCGCCGCGTAGATCCGGGTTTTCTTGCCGTCCGAAGAACTGTGACCCCAGAGCGCGATGAGGAAGTACATCGGCACCAGCATCATTTCCCAGAAGAAGAAGAACATGAACAGGTCCAGCGCCAGAAACACGCCGACAACGCCGCCCAGGATCCACATCAGGTTCAGGTGGAAGAAGCCCACGTGACGCTGGATCTCTTTCCAGGAGCAGAGTACCGAGAGGATACCCAGCAGGCCGGTCAGCAGGATCATCAACAGCGACAGGCCGTCGAGGGCCAGGTGCACGTTGATGCCAAAGCGCTGGATCCACACGTGCTTGAATTCAAGCGCGAAAGTCGGATCGACACCCGGTGCCGGAGCAAATGAATAGTCGCCATGGGCCCACAGCCAGAGGCCGAGTGCGAGTTCCAGGGACATGGTCAGCAACGCAATCCAGCGGGGGAGGGTGGCGCCGAAGCGTTCACCCATCCAGCAGAGCAGGCCGCCGATAAAGGGGATCAGGATTAGCCAGGGCAGAATCATGACGGGCTCGTTTCCTTTCGCAAGTTCGCAAAGTACGCAGTGCACTTAAACATAGTCAGACCGCTACCACGACGATGGCGCCGATCACCAGCACGGCACCCGCCGCCATGGATGCTGCATACCAACGCAGTTGGCCAGTCTCGCTGCGGCTCAGGGCTGTGTGACCAGCCTTGGCGGCGCGCGGGATCAAACCGATGGTCTGGTCGAGCGGGTCTTTGCGCAGTACATGGCTGATGGCGAGGTATGGCTTGACGAACAGTTTGTCGTAGATCCAATCGAAGCCCCAGGCAGCGAACCACCAGGCCGACAGGAAGCGCCCGATGCCACTGTTGGCCACGGCGGTCACGAAGCGACGCTTGCCGAGGAACAGCAGGGCTGCCAGCAGGATACCGGCGATGGCAATGGCGCCCGAGGCGATTTCCAGGCTGTGCTTGTCTGCGCCGCCGGCATGGCCAACGCTTTCTGGCAATACGCCGGCCAGTGGTGGAGTGATCATGGCGCCGATGAAGGTCGACAGGATGATCAGCACCGACAGTGGCAGCCAGTGGGAGATGCCGTGGCCTGCGTGCGCTTCGGTCTTGGCTTCACCGTGGAAGGTGATGAAGATCAGGCGGAAGGTGTACAGCGAGGTCATGAATGCACCCACCAGGCCTGCGTACAGCAGGTTCTGGTTACCGCTGGCAAAGGCTTCCCAGAGGATTTCATCCTTGGAGTAGAAGCCGGCGGTCACCAGCGGCAGGGCGGCCAGGGCGGCACCACCGACGATGAAGCTGGCGTAGGCCAGTGGCAGTTTCTTCCACAGGCCACCCATCTTGAAGATGTTCTGCTCGTGGTGGCAGGCGACGATCACCGCACCGGAGGCGAGGAACAGCAGGGCCTTGAAGAACGCGTGGGTCATCAGGTGGAAGATCGCCGCGTCCCAGGCGCCAACGCCCAGGGCCAGGAACATGTAGCCGATCTGGCTCATGGTCGAGTAGGCGAGGATACGCTTGATGTCGGTCTGCACCAGCGCGGCGAAGCCGGCCAGTACCAGGGTCACGCCGCCGACGATGCCGACAAGATGCAGGATATCCGGCGCCAGGGTGAACAGGCCGTGGGTACGGGCGATCAGGTAGACACCGGCGGTCACCATGGTTGCGGCGTGGATCAGTGCCGACACCGGGGTCGGGCCGGCCATCGCATCCGCCAGCCAGGTCTGCAGCGGCAGTTGCGCGGATTTACCCACGGCGCCGCCCAGCAGCATCAGGGTCGCCAGGGTGATCCAGAAGTCGCCGACCTGGAATTTCTGCGGTGCCAGCACCAGCAGTTCCTGGATGTTCAGTGTGCCCACCTGTTGGAACAGGATAAACAGGCCGATGGCCATGAACACGTCGCCGATGCGGGTGACGATGAAGGCCTTGAGTGCCGCGTTACCGTTGTTGCGGTTGCTGTAGTAGAAACCGATCAACAGGTACGAGCACAGGCCCACGCCTTCCCAGCCGAAGTACAGGAACAACAGGTTATCGCCCAGCACCAGGAACAGCATGCTGGCGATAAACAGGTTGGTGTACGAGAAGAAGCGCGAGTAACCGGCTTCACCGCGCATGTACCAGGACGCGAACAGGTGGATCAGGAAGCCCACACCGACCACCACGCCGAGCATGGTGATCGACAGGCCGTCGATGTAGAGGGCGAAGTTGGGCTTGAAGCCCTCCACCGACATCCACTGCCACAGCACCAGGGTGTAGTGACCGCCTTCGGGCGGTGCGACGTTGAATTGCCAGATGACGTAGGCGGCCACGATGGCCGACAGGCCAATGGAACCCACGCCGACCAGGGCCGAGAGGTTTTCCGACCAGCGCCCGCGAGAGAACGACAGCAGCAGGAAACCGATCAGGGGGAATACGAAAGTCAGAAAGATCATGTTCATCCGCGCATCTCACTGGCAGCGTCGATATCAAGCGTATGGAAGCGACGATACAGTTGCAGCAGGATCGCCAGGCCAATACTGGCCTCTGCGGCTGCCAGGCTGATCACCAGGATGAACATCACTTGTCCATCCGGCTGGCCCCAACGTGCACCGGCAACGATGAACGCCAGTGCCGCGGCGTTCATCATGATTTCCAGGCTCATCAACACGAACAGAATGTTACGGCGCACCATCAGGCCGACCAGGCCAAGGCAGAACAGGATGCCGGCGACCGCCAGACCATGCTCCAAAGGGATAGCAGGCATCGTCATTGCTCCTTGGCTTCGTTGCGGCCCAAGTGGAAGGCGGTGATGGCTGCGGCGAGCAGCAGCATCGAAGCCAGTTCGACCACCAGCAGGTACGGGCCGAACAGGCTGATGCCCACGGCTTTCGCGTCCACGGTGGTGTGGCCGATGGCCTGGCCGCTCTGGTGAGCGAACAGCACATACAGCAGTTCACCCAGCAGCAGCGCTGCGAGGACAACCGGGCCGAGCCAGATGCCGGGCTTGAGCCAGACGCGTTCCTGAGCCACCGAAGCCGGCCCGAGGTTGAGCATCATCACCACAAACACGAACAGCACCATGATGGCGCCGGCGTAGGCAATCACTTCCAGTACACCGGCGAACGGTGCGCCGAGGCTGAAAAAGGTCATGGCCACGGCGATCAGCGAAATGATCAGGTAGAGCAGGGCGTGCACGGGGTTGGTGTTGGTGATCACGCGAAGCGTGGCCACCACTGCAATACCCGATGCGAAATAGAAAGCGAATTCCATCTTTCTTCCTTAAGGCAGCAAGCTCTTCACGTTGATCGGCTCGGCTTCGTTTTGTGCGGCGCCCTTCGGCTTACCGGCAACGGCCATACCTGCAACACGATAGAAGTTGTAATCAGGGTTTTTACCGGGACCAGAGATCAGCAGATCTTCTTTCTCGTACACCAGGTCCTGACGTTTGAACTCGGCCATCTCGAAATCCGGTGTGAGCTGGATCGCGGTGGTCGGGCAAGCTTCCTCGCAGAGGCCGCAGAAAATGCAGCGCGAGAAGTTGATACGGAAGAAGTCCGGGTACCAGCGACCGTCTTCGGTTTCAGCTTTCTGCAGGGAGATGCAACCCACCGGGCACGCCACGGCGCACAGGTTGCAGGCTACGCAACGCTCTTCGCCGTCGGGGTCTCGGGTCAGTACGATGCGGCCGCGATAGCGCGGCGGCAGGTACACCGCTTCTTCGGGGTATTGCAGGGTGTCGCGTTTGCGAAAGCCGTGACCGAACACCATCACCAGGCTTCGCAACTGGGTACCGGTACCCTTAACGATGTCGCCAATATATTTGAACATGGGTCAAATCCTCACTGAACCGCGGCAGCAGGCGTGTTCAACAACACGACGGCAGCCGTCACCAGCAAATTGATCAGGGTCAGCGGCAGGCAGAATCTCCAGCTGAAATCCATCACCTGGTCATAGCGTGGGCGCGGAATCGAGGCGCGCAGCAGGATGAACAGCATGATGAAGAACGCGGTCTTCAAGAAGAACCAGAAGAAGGCCAACTGCGGCAGGATGCCGAACGGACCGTGCCATCCGCCGAAGAACAGCGTGACCAGCAGGGCCGAGATCAAGATGATGCCGATGTACTCACCGACGAAGAACATGCCCCACTTCATGCCGGCATATTCAATGTGGTAACCGTCGGCCAGTTCCTGTTCCGCTTCCGGCTGGTCGAACGGGTGACGGTGAGTCACGGCCACGCCAGCGATGAAGAAGGTACAGAAGCCAAAGAACTGCGGAATGATGAACCACAGGTTCTGCGCCTGGTACTCGACGATGTCGCGCATGTTGAACGAACCAACCTGCACCACGATGCCCATCAGTGCCAACCCCATGAACACTTCATAGGATACGGTTTGCGCCGAGGCACGCAAGCTGCCCAGCAGGGCGAACTTGTTGTTGCTCGACCAACCGGCGAACAGCACCGCGTACACCGACAAACCGGCCATGGCGAAGAAGAACAGCAGGCCGATGTTCAGGTCCGCCACACCCCAGGTCGGGGTGATCGGGATGATCGCGAAGGCGACCAGCAAGGCGCTCATGGCCACCACCGGTGCCAGGGTGAAGATCACCTTGTCGGCAAACGGCGGGGTCCAGTCTTCCTTGAAGAACATTTTCAGCATGTCGGCCGCGATCTGGAACATGCCGAATGGGCCAACGCGGTTCGGACCGTAGCGGTCCTGCCACCAGCCCAGCAGGCGACGCTCGACGAAGCTGAGCAGGGCGCCCGCGACGACCACGGCCAACAGGATCACGATGGCCTTGACCACCGAGATGATCACGTCAATTACTTCCGGCGTGAACCAAGTCATTGCGCTGCCTCCTGCAGACCGTCAACGGTTTTGCCGAAAATGGCAGGCGGAATACCGGCGAGGCCTTTAGGCAGTGCAACCAGGCCGGCACCCAGCTCGTCATTGATACGCAGCGGCAGGCGCAAGGTCTGGCCGGCCACGTTAAGGCTGAGCAGCGCACCGTCGTTGACGCCCAGGCGGTCGGCTTCGGACTTGGCCAGCGACACGTAGGCCGCAGGAATGCGCTCCTGCACCGGTGCGGCCTTGGAAGAGGTCTCCTCGCTGCCAAACAGGTGGAAGAACGGCACGACCTGCCAGGTGCCCGGGGCTGGGTTGAACGGACGCGGTACCGCAGCGAACCAGTTCAGCGAGTCACCGGTGCTTTCGATCAGGCGGGTGCCCGGGTCGCCAGCACGGATGTGACCACCGACTTCGTCCTGGAACTTGTTCCAGGCCTGCGGCGAGTTCCAGCCCGGCGACCAGGCAAACGGCACCTGCTGACGCGGCTCGGTCGACCCCGAATAACCTTCCATGGAGAAGGCGAAAGCGGTGTCGATGTCTTGTGGGGTACGCGGTTCGTGCACGCTGATATCAGCACGCATGGCGGTACGCCCCGAGTAGCGCAGCGGTTCACGGGCCAGTTTCAGGCCCTTGATACGGAACGCGGCGGACGGCGCGGCGTCGACGATGCGAGCCAACTGCGGCGCGCTCGCAGCGGTGGCTGCGGTGACGTGGTCGAGCTGGGTCCAGTCAATCGGCTGGTTCAGCAGGGTGGCGCGCAGGGCATGCAGCCAGCGCCAGCCTTCGTGCACCAGGATGCTGGCATCCATGTATTTCGGATCGAACACCTGGAAGAAGCGCTGGGCGCGGCCTTCCTGGCTGACCAGGGTACCGTCGCCTTCGGCGAAGGTGGCGGCTGGCAGCACCAGGTCGGCACGCTCGCTGGTAGCGGTCTTCTGGTGGTCGGCCACGATCAGCACCTTGGCGGCGTTCAGCGCAGCGTCAACCTTGGCGGCGTCGGTGCGGGTGTACAGGTCGTTTTCCAGCACCACGATGGCGTCAGCGCTGCCGTCGGTCACCGCTTGCAGGGCGGCGTCCAGGGACTCGCCACCGAGCATGGCCAGGCCGAGGCTGTTGGCTTCCGGCACGACCAGGCTGATGGAGCCGTTCTTGTCGCGCAGCTTCAGGGCTTTGGCGATGTTGGCAGCCGCTTCGATCAGCGCCTTGGAACCCAGGGAGGTGCCGGCAATGATCAAGGGACGCTTGGCCGCCAGCAGGGCGTCGGCGATGCGCTGGGCCAGTTCGACGGCTTCGGTGTCCAGGCCGTCGACAGCAGGCGCGCTGGCGTCGAGGGCGTGGGCCACGGCGAAACCGATACGGGCCAGGTCGTCAGGTGCTGCGTGGACGCATTCTTCGGCGATGTCGTCGAGCTTGGTTTCAGCCAGGGAAGCGATAAACAGCGGGTTCAGCGCGTGCTGGCCGATGTTTTTCACCGCGGCATCGAGCCACGGCTGCACGCGCATGGCGTCGGCCATCTCTTCGGCCTTGCCCTTGACCGACTGGCGCAGCGACAGGGCGATGCGAGCGGCGGTCTGGGTCAGGTCTTCACCGAGCACGAAGATGGCATCGTGGTCTTCGATGTCGCGCATGTTCGGCACTGGCAGCGGGCTGTCATTCAGCACTTGCAGGACCAGGCGGATACGCTCCAGTTCACCGGCTTCGATGCCGCAATAGAAGTGCTCGGCGCCGACCAGCTCGCGCAAGGCGAAGTTGCTTTCGAGGCTGGCACGCGGCGAACCGATACCGACGATGTTGCGCCCGCGCAGCAGGTCGGCGGCTTTATCCAGCGCCGCGTCCAGGCTCAGCTTGGCGCCATCGGCCAGCAGTGGCTGGCGTGGACGGTCTTCGCGGTTGACGTAGCCATAGCCGAAACGGCCACGGTCGCACAGGAAGTACTGGTTGACCGAACCATTGAAGCGGTTTTCGATGCGACGCAATTCACCGTAGCGCTCGCCCGGCGAGATGTTGCACCCGCTGGAGCAGCCATGGCAGATGCTCGGTGCGAACTGCATGTCCCACTTACGGTTGTAGCGCTCGGAGTGGGTCTTGTCGGTGAACACACCGGTCGGGCAGACCTCGGTGAGGTTGCCTGAGAACTCGCTCTCGAGCACGCCGTCTTCAACGCGACCGAAGTACACGTTGTCGTGGGCGCCGAACACACCAAGGTCGGTGCCGCCGGCGTAGTCTTTATAGAAGCGCACGCAGCGGTAGCAGGCGATGCAGCGGTTCATCTCGTGGGAAATGAACGGGCCGAGGTCCTGGTTCTGGTGGGTACGCTTGGTGAAGCGATAACGGCGCTCGTTGTGGCCGGTCATCACTGTCATGTCTTGCAGGTGGCAGTGACCGCCCTCCTCACAGACCGGACAGTCGTGGGGGTGGTTGGTCATCAGCCATTCGACAACGCTGGCGCGGAACGCCTTGGATTCTTCATCGTCGATGGAGATCCAGGTGTTGTCGGTGGCTGGGGTCATGCAGGACATGACGATACGACCACGGGTGTCGTTCTCGTCGGTGTATTGCTTGACCGCACACTGGCGACAGGCACCGACGCTACCGAGCGCGGGGTGCCAGCAGAAATACGGGATATCGAGGCCGAGTGACAGACATGCCTGTAACAGGTTGTCCGCCCCATCGACTTCGAGCGCTTTGCCGTCTACGTGGATAGTGGCCATGGTTCAAAGTTCTTCGTTGGCCCGTTGTCAGCGGGCGTGGCTAATGGAATCTTGTTATTCATATGCATCTACACAGCCATCAAGGCGTCAGCACATGAGAAAGCCGCAGGCGCAAGCCCTTGGCTTTTTTAAGCTCTACGCACCGACCATGGTCGGCGATACCACCTGAGTGAGTTCGCCCGCGCGGGTTGGCGCGATGCCGGCCTCGAATTCAGGGCGGAAGTATTTGATTGCGCTGCCCAATGGCTCCACGGCGCCCGGTGCGTGAGCACAGAAGGTCTTGCCCGGGCCGAGGAAACCGACCAGGCCCAGCAGGGTCTCGATATCACCCTCGCGACCTTCGCCGTTTTCCAGGGCCATCAGCAGCTTGACGCTCCACGGCAGGCCGTCACGGCATGGGGTGCAGAAGCCGCAGGATTCACGGGCAAAGAACTGCTCCATGTTGCGCAGCAGCGAGACCATGTTCACCGTGTTGTCCACCGCCATCGCCAGGCCGGTACCCATGCGGGTGCCGACCTTGCCGATGCCGCCGGCATACATTTGTGCGTCCAGATGCTCGGGGAGCAGGAAGCCGGTGCCGGCGCCGCCTGGCTGCCAGGCTTTCAAGGTGTAGCCGTCGCGCATGCCGCCGGCGTAGTCCTCGAACAGCTCGCGGGCGGTCACGCCGAACGGCAGTTCCCACAGGCCAGGGTTCTTGACCTTGCCGGAGAAGCCCATGAGCTTGGTGCCCATGTCTTCGCTGCCTTCACGGGCCAGGGATTTGTACCAGTCCACGCCGTCGGCGATGATCGCCGGCACGTTGCACAGGGTCTCGACGTTGTTCACGCAGGTCGGCTTGCCCCACACGCCAACGGCGGCAGGGAAGGGCGGCTTGGAGCGCGGGTTGGCACGGCGGCCTTCGAGGGAGTTGATCAGTGCGGTTTCTTCACCGCAGATATAACGCCCGGCGCCGGTGTGCACGAACAGTTCGAAGTCAAAACCGGAACCGAGGATGTTCTTGCCCAACAGCCCTGCGGCCTTGGCTTCTGCCACGGCACGGTTGAGGTGTTTGGCGGCGGTGGTGTATTCGCCGCGCAGGAAGATGTAGCCCCGGTAGGTTTTCAGCGCACGGGCGCTGATCAGCATGCCTTCGATCAGCAGATGGGGCAGTTGCTCCATCAGCATGCGGTCTTTCCAGGTGTTGGGCTCCATTTCATCCGCGTTGCACAGCAGGTAGCGAATATTGATGGATTCGTCTTTGGGCATCAGCCCCCACTTCACGCCCGTGGGGAAGCCAGCACCGCCGCGGCCTTTGAGGCCCGCGTCTTTCACGGTCTGGACGATATCGTCCTGGGCCATGTCGGCGAAGGCTTTGCGCGCTGCAGCGTAACCGTTCTTGGCCTGGTATTCGTCGAGCCATACCGGCTCGCCGTCGTCACGCAGGCGCCAGGTCAGCGGGTGAGTCTCGGCCGAACGCTTGATCAGGTTGGCCGGGCCGAAGGAAGTCAGGGTCATGGGTAGCCCTCGAGCAATTGGGTCACGCCAGCAGGCTGCACGTCACCGAATGTGTCGTCGTCGATCATCAACGCCGGCGCCTTGTCACAGTTGCCCAGGCAGCACACCGGCAGCAGCGTGAAGCGGCCGTCTGCGGTGGTCTGGCCGAGGCCGATGCCCAGCTTGGCCTGGATCTCGCTGACCACGGACTCGTGGCCACCGATGTAGCAGACCATGCTGTCGCACACGCGGATGATGTGGCGGCCAACCGGCTGGCGGAAGATCTGGCTGTAGAACGTGGCCACGCCTTCAACATCGCTGGCCGGGATGCCGAGGATCTCGCCGATGGCGTAGAGGGCGCCGTCCGGCACCCAGCCACGTTCCTTCTGCACGATCTTCAAGGCTTCGATCGACGCCGCGCGCGGATCTTCATAGTGATGCAGCTCGTGCTCGATGGCCGAGCGCTCGGTTTCACTCAAGGTGAAACGGTCTGTCTGGATAAGCGTGCTGTTCATGCTTAGCGGTCCACGTCGGCCATAACGAAATCGATACTACCCAGGTACGCAATCAAGTCCGCGACCATCTCGCCTTTGATCACCGAAGGGATCTGCTGCAAGTGCGGGAAGCTTGGGGTGCGAATCCGGGTGCGGTAGCTCATGGTGCCGCCATCGCTCGTCAGGTAATAACTATTGATACCCTTGGTCGCTTCAATCATCTGGAAGGACTCGTTGGCCGGCATCACCGGGCCCCACGAGACTTGCAGGAAGTGCGTGATCAGGGTTTCGATGTGCTGCAGCGTGCGCTCTTTGGGCGGCGGCGTGGTCAGCGGGTGATCCGCCTTGTACGGACCTGCCGGCATGTTGCGCATGCACTGCTCGATGATCTTCAGGCTCTGGCGCATTTCTTCGACGCGCACGATGCAACGGTCGTAGGCATCGCCATTGGCCGCCAGCGGCACTTCGAACTCGAAGTTCTCGTAGCCGGAGTACGGGCGCGCCTTGCGCAGGTCGAAGTCGCAACCGGTGGAACGCAGGCCGGCACCGGTGACGCCCCACTCCAGGGCTTCCTTGGTGTTGTACTGCGCGACGCCGATGGTGCGGCCCTTGAGGATGCTGTTGTCCAGGGCGGCTTTCTGGTATTCGTCCAGACGCTTGGGCATCCAGTCGATGAATTCCTTGACCAGGCGCTCCCAGCCGTTGGGCAGGTCGTGGGCCACGCCGCCGATGCGGTACCAGGCCGGGTGCAGGCGGAAACCGGTGATGGCTTCGATAACCTTGTAGGCGCGCTGACGGTCGGTGAAGGTGAAGAACACCGGGGTCATGGCGCCGACGTCCTGGATATAGGTACCCAGGAACAGCAGGTGGCTGGTGATGCGGAAGAACTCGGCCATCATGATGCGGATGGTATCGACACGGTCCGGCACCTTGATACCGGCCAGCTTCTCCACCGAGAGCACGTACGGCAGGTTGTTCATCACGCCGCCGAGGTAGTCGATACGATCGGTGTAGGGGATGAAGCTGTGCCACGACTGGCGCTCGGCCATCTTCTCGGCACCACGGTGGTGGTAGCCGATGTCCGGCACGCAGTCGACGATTTCTTCGCCGTCCAGTTGCAGGATGATACGGAACGCACCGTGGGCCGAAGGGTGGTTCGGGCCCAGGTTGAGGAACATGTAGTCCTCGTTGGTGCCGGAACGCTTCATGCCCCAGTCTTCCGGACGGAAGCGCGCCGCTTCTTCTTCAAGCTGCTGCTTGGCCAGGGTCAGGCTGAACGGGTCGAATTCGGTTGCGCGGGCAGGGTAGTCCTTGCGCAGCGGGTGACCTTCCCAGGTCGGCGGCATCATGATGCGCGTCAGGTGCGGGTGGCCGGGGAAGTCGATGCCGAACATGTCCCAGACTTCGCGCTCGTACCAGCTGGCGTTGGGCCAGATACCGGTCACGGTCGGAACGCTGAGATCGTTTTCGCTCAGGGCGACCTTGATCATCACGTCACTGTTACGTTCCAGCGACATCAAGTGGTAGAACACGGTGAAATCGGCGCCGCTCGGCAGCCCCTGGCGCTTGGTGCGCAGACGCTCGTCCACGCCATGCAGGTCATAGAGCATGACGTACGGCTTGGGCAGGTTGCGCAGGAAGGTCAGGACTTCGACAAGCCTGGCACGCGCCACCCACAGCACCGGCATGCCGGTGCGTGTGGCCTGGGCGGTGAAGGCGTCAGGGCCAAAACGGTTATTGAGTTCGACAACCACGTCCTGGTCGTCTGCCTTATAAGGCGGGATGTACAGAGCACTGCCTGTAGTCATGGTTTTTTATCGCTTTCGGTCAACGTAAAGAATGAAGCCAGGTTTTCGTTCTATAACAGAAGCGGGTCTGGATCAGACTTCGTCGGGGCTGCGCAGGTTGGTGACTGCGATTCGCTGTTCGCGGCGCTGTTCCTTTTGGGACGGCATCTCGGCGCGGTACACGCCTTGATCGCCGACGACCCAGGAAAGCGGGCGACGCTCCTTGCCAATCGATTCCTGCAACAGCATCAAGCCTTGCAGGAATGCCTCGGGGCGGGGCGGGCAGCCAGGCACGTAGACGTCCACGGGCAGGAACTTGTCCACCCCTTGAACGACGGAGTAGATGTCGTACATGCCACCGGAGTTGGCGCACGAACCCATGGAAATAACCCATTTCGGCTCGAGCATTTGCTCATAGAGACGCTGGATGATCGGCGCCATCTTGATGAAGCAGGTACCGGCAATAACCATGAAATCCGCCTGGCGCGGTGATGCCCGGATCACTTCGGCGCCAAAGCGCGCGATGTCGTGGGGCGCCGTGAAGGCGGTGGTCATTTCCACGTAGCAGCACGAAAGGCCGAAGTTGTACGGCCACAGGGAGTTTTTACGCCCCCAGTTGACCGCGCCACTCAGCACGTCTTCCAGCTTGCCCATGTAGATGTTCTTGTGGACTTGGTCTTCTAACGGGTCGGAAACGGTTTCCCGTTCGCCGATGGGGTACTGCTCGTTAGGAGCATCCGGGTCGATCCTGGTGAGATTGTATTGCATTGCCAAAGCCTCATTGTTTCAGCTTCGCCTGCCGCTTGCGACGAGCTTCCGGAGCCCAGTCAAGGGCGCCCACTCGGAACAGGTAGACAAGACCTGCCAACAGAATTGCTATGAAAACGAGAGCTTCGACGAATCCGGTCCAGCCGCTTTCGCGGACGGACACAGACCAGGCAAAGAGAAAGAGGGCTTCGATATCGAAGATCACGAACAGCATCGCGACCAGATAGAATTTGGCTGAGAGCCGCAAGCGGGCGCCACCTGTAGGTAGCATGCCGGACTCGAACGGTTCGTTTTTGCTGCGGCCCCAGGCTTTTGACCCGAGGAGGCTGGAGACGCCGAGCATGAAGGCGCAAAGGCCGACAACACCGAGGAGGAAAATGGCAAAGCCCCAGTTGTGGGCCATGAGTCCTGTCGCTTCGGTCATGCTGGAAATCCTTAACAGAGAGCAAAGGTCTCTGAGCTCGAAAAAGTAACGATGCAGTGACGATATGTCGCACTGCAATCAATCGCGGTGATTTTATGGCTAAACACCGGGCAAGTAAAATTCCTGGGGTGAAATTATTCGGTGGAATAAGCACATAGTGCACCTTCTTGGGGCTGTAGCCCTTGTGGTGTGGGCATTAGCGAGCTTTTCATCAATTATGTTTTGTTTAAGCGGTAACGAAGTTTTCAAGCGCTAAATGATAATGAATATTGTTTGCGTGGGGGTTTAAGCGATTGTTTCTCATGTGGCGGGGGAAGTTGCCGTTACTTGGTTGAGTGCCGCTTAGTTGCCGCAACGGTTCTTTTAACCGATTTGATGTGCGCGGATACCGCTCTGGATCAATGTTTTGCGCAAAATTCCTTGTGGGAGGGGGCTTGCTCCCGATAGCTGAGTATCAGCCAACCCAGCTGTTGCTGATCCACCGCTATCGGGAGCAAGCCCCCTCCCACATTTGGTCCGCAGTGCATCGGTAGGTTTTTGTGCAGGCAAAAAAACGCCCCGAACCAGTCGGGGCGTGATTGCTGTGCGGCACTGCGGTTAGGTCTTCCGTGGGGCCGCAGTGGCCGTGTACGCGGTACTTAGTGGAACTGATCTTCTTCGGTCGAACCGGTCAGCGCGGTCACCGACGAAGTGCCGCCCTGGATCACGGTGGTCATGTCGTCGAAGTAACCGGTGCCCACTTCCTGCTGGTGCGCCACGAAGGTATAGCCTTTGGCGGCGTCCGCGAACTCCTGCTCTTGCAGCTTCACGTAGGCAGTCATGTCGTTACGGGCGTAGTCGTGCGCCAGGTTGAACATGCTGTGCCACATGTTGTGAATGCCGGCCAGGGTAATGAACTGGTGCTTGTAACCCATTGCCGACAGTTCGCGTTGGAACTTGGCGATGGTCGCGTCGTCCAGGTTCTTCTTCCAGTTGAAGGAAGGCGAGCAGTTGTAGGACAGCAATTGGTCCGGGTATTCCTTCTTGATCGCTTCGGCAAAGCGACGGGCTTCGTCCAGGTCCGGCTTGGCGGTTTCGCACCAGATCAGGTCGGCGTACGGCGCGTAGGCCAGGCCGCGGGCAATGGCCTGGTCGAGGCCGGCGCGGACTTTATAGAAGCCTTCCTGAGTACGCTCGCCAGTCACGAACGGTTTGTCGTACGGATCGCAATCCGAAGTCAGCAGGTCAGCGGCGTTGGCATCGGTGCGGGCCAGGATGATGGTCGGTGTACCGGCAACGTCAGCGGCCAAACGGGCTGCGGTCAGCTTTTGTACGGCTTCCTGGGTCGGTACCAGTACCTTGCCACCCATGTGGCCGCATTTCTTCACTGACGCAAGCTGGTCTTCGAAGTGCACGCCGGCAGCACCGGCCTCGATCATGCTCTTCATCAGTTCGTAGGCGTTCAGTACGCCGCCGAAGCCGGCTTCGGCGTCAGCCACGATGGGGGCGAAGTAGTCGATGTAGCCTTCATCACCTGGGTTCTTGCCGGCTTTCCACTGGATCTGGTCGGCACGACGGAACGAGTTGTTGATGCGCTTGACTACGGTCGGCACGGAGTCCACCGGGTACAGCGATTGGTCGGGGTACATGGATTCAGCGGAGTTGTTATCCGCTGCCACTTGCCAGCCGGACAGGTAGATCGCCTGGATACCGGCTTTTACCTGTTGTACTGCCTGGCCGCCAGTGAGGGCGCCCATGCAGTTGACGAAATCTTTGTCGGGACGGAAGGACGGCTTGGCACCTTGGGTGACCAGGTTCCACAGCTTCTCGGCGCCGAGTTTTGCAAAGGTGTGCTCAGGTTGGATCGAGCCACGCAGGCGGACGACGTCAGCAGCGGAATAAGCGCGGGTCACGCCTTTCCAGCGTGGGTTTTCAGCCCAGTCTTTTTCAAGGGCTGCAATTTGCTGTTCGCGTGTCAGTGCCATGGGGAAAAACCTCGTCGCATAGGTCTAGGTGGAGAATTCCATTTGCCAGCCACGGATTGAATGCGTGGTGATGGCTGCTCGCTGACCAGAAGCTCAGGTGGTCAAGCCGGGCTTGGCGGGGAAGGCGACGGGATGAACGAGTGGCTCAAGGCGGAATTGAGCAGGTAAAGGCGAACTGCGAACGGTCTTCGGGCGTCGTGGGCCTTTGTACGATCCATCAGTGCGTAGCCGGGTTACCTGGTTAGCTTCCGTCCCTCGGGACAACTTCGTTCCAGTCGCAACCTCGTCAAACACGCCTTGTGGGCGGTACAGACACGAATCGGCTCGGGTGGGTAGCTTGGAGCGTCGATCCGAAGGCCCTTGCCAGGGCCCCTGATTAGCGGGAGCGAGGCCATCATGCCCATGCTTTTTTGGATCGTCAAATGTTTTGTAGTGCTTTTTTTAAGGCACTACATCTTTAGTCTCATACGACTCATCAGTCAGTTTTCGGTGCTTCAGTTCAGGGTGTCGACCTTGACACGCAAAGTCAGGTCATCGCGGCCCTGAGTAGAATAGTTGCGGGTTGTAGAAGATTTATCGGCCTGAGTCTCACGATTGATGCCCGCCAGCGTGATCCATTCGCCCAGGCGCCCGCTGACGGTTGTGTCGGTACTCTGCACGTTCACTACATCGGGACGTTCCTGGCTCATGCGGTCACGGTTGGTACTGATGGCCAGGTGTACGGTCTCACCGGTGACGCTGGCGGTCACGTAGAAACCCTGGGTGACGTTGCGATACTGGGTCTGGTTCTGCAGGCGGCCGTAGCTGTCCTGTTGGGTGGTGGTCAGCGGTACGCTCTGGCCAACCTGGATCAACGCCGGCACGCCTTCGCTGGCCTGGATCTGCTGGGCGCCGCCATCGCGGCTGGCGGTGCCGTAGCTGATGATGCGGGTCTGGCTGTCGCCGCTGTTCTGCTGATTGTTTTCGTTGGTGTCGACGGTGATCAGCAGACGCTTGGCCGGTGTGTCCAATTGTGAGAGCAAGGTGCGCAAGCCCTCAATCTTGTCGGGCTGTGCATTGACGATCAACTGGTTGCCGTAGGCGCTGACAGTGCCGTCCTTGCCGATGAAATTCTGGGCTACAGGCAGCAGGTCGGCGCTGGTGCGATTGCTCAGGTTGACGACTTGGGTGTCGGCCATGGCCGAAACGCTGGCGGTCAGGAGTAGGGCGGTGAGCAGGGTGCGTAGGGACATGTCCGTTATCTCTGCGAGTCATTTGGCTTGATAGTGCCAGTTTGTCGGCCTGAAGGGTCGCAAGTTGAATCGTAGACGGCAAAATGCCCTGGCAGGCAGGGCATTGTTGGTGTTGCTGAAATAGCTATCGGGGGCAAGCCCCCTCCCACATTTTGACCGAGTATATCCTTTGGAATACGGTCAAGTGTGGGAGGGGGCTTGCCCCCGATGGCGGCGATGCGGTCTCGGATCAGCCCCCGCGCACCATATCCACATGCGGAATCCCGACTTCCAGGAATTCCTCACTGACAATCTTGAAGCCCAGCCGCTCATAAAACGGCGCTGCATACACCTGCGCACTGAGGAACTGCCGGGTCTGGCCACGACCTTCTGCCACGCCAATCACCGCTTCCATCAGCTTGTCGCCCACCTTCAAGCCACGCCAATCCTTGAGCACCGACACGCGACCAATCTCCCCGCTGGGCAGCAGGCGCGCGGTACCAATTGGAAAGTCGCCTTCAAATGCGAGGAAATGCATGGCGCCAGCGTCGTCTGCGTCCCACTCAAGCTCGGCCGGAACCGATTGTTCAGCGATAAATACCGCTTCACGAATGCGCCGAATCTCGGCGATATCCTTTTGCCAGTCCGCGACACTTACGTGAATCTTATTCATCCGCAAACCCCAGGCTGCCTTGCTTGACCAGTTCGCACAGCAGGTCGCGGCCGTCTTCGTCCGCCAACCAGTCGCCGAGGTTCTCGCTGTGCAACGCATCAGCCGAGCACACCAGCTTCAGCAGCTCACGCAGCTTGCCTGGCAGGTAACGGCTCTGGCCACTGGCAAATAGCAGTACATCATCATCGACTTCGGACCAAGCCAGGCGAGCGCTTGGGTTGCGCACCAGGATCGCGCCGTCTTGCAGGCTGCTGATGAAATCCTCTTCGCCCAGTTCTTCGCCGGCTACCAGTTCGGGATAGCGCGGTTCGGTCATGAACTGGCCGAACCAGGTCAACAGCATGCGCTCGTCGCTCATGTGCTCGGCCAAAAGGCCCTTGAGTCGGTCGAGGGCGTCGCCCTGGATCTGGTGCGGGTCGCTGACCGGCTGGGCGTCGGCGTCGGTGTAGCGCTCTTCATCCGTCAGGTACTGGCTGAGGAAGTCGGTGAAGTGGGTCAGCACTTCAGCGGCGCTTGGGGCACGGAAGCCCACCGAGTAAGTCATGCAGTCATCTTCGGCAATGCCGAAATGAGCGAGGCGCGGTGGCAGGTAGAGCATGTCGCCCGGTTCCAGCACCCATTCGGCGGTCTCTTCGAATTCGGCCAGGATGCGCAGGTCGGCGTGTTGCAGCAGTGGGCTTTCGGAGCTGCACATCTGGCCGATCTTCCAGTTGCGCTTGCCTTGGGCCTGCAGCAGGAACACGTCATAGTTGTCGAAGTGCGGGCCGACGCTGCCACCCGGCGCGGCGAAGCTGATCATCACATCGTCGATGCGCCAGCTCGGCAGGAAGCGGAAGTGCTCCAGCAGTTCCGCTACTTCCGGCACGAACTGGTCAACCGCTTGCACCAGCAAGGTCCACTCACGCTCAGGCAGGGTGCTGAAGGCGTCTTCGGCGAACGGGCCGCGACGCAGTTCCCACGGGCGTTCGCCGTGTTCGATGACCAGGCGCGACTCGACTTCTTCTTCCAGGGCTAAACCTGCCAGTTCGTCGGCGTCGATCGGGCTTTCGAAATCAGGGATGGCCTGGCGGATCAGCAGCGGCTTTTTCTGCCAGTAGTCGCGCAGGAATTCCCGTGCCGTGATGCCGCCCAGAAGTTGAAGAGGAATATCAGGATTCATGTGTAACCTATTGAAAAAAAGCACTTTTCAGACTGGAATAAAAACGCCCGGCGCGGCCGGGCGTCTCAAAGGGGCTTGCTTGAATCAGATGCGCTTGGCTTGCTCTACAGCGTTACCGATGTAGTTGGCCGGGGTGAGCAGTTTCAGCTCAGCCTTGGCCGCGGCTGGCATGTCCAGGCCGTCAATGAAAGTTTGCAGTGCTTCGGGGCTGATGCCCTTGCCGCGCGTCAACTCTTTGAGTTTCTCGTAGGGGTTTTCGATGTTGTAGCGGCGCATCACGGTCTGGATCGGCTCGGCCAATACTTCCCAGCAGGCGTCCAGGTCAGCGGCGATCTTCTGTTCGTTGAGTTCAAGCTTGCTGATGCCCTTGAGGCTGGCTTCGTACGCGATCACGCTATGAGCGAAGCCCACGCCGAGGTTGCGCAATACGGTGGAGTCGGTCAGGTCGCGCTGCCAGCGGGAGATCGGCAACTTGCTGGCCAGGTGCTGGAACAGGGCGTTGGCGATGCCGAGGTTGCCTTCGGAGTTTTCGAAGTCGATCGGGTTGACCTTGTGCGGCATGGTCGACGATCCGATTTCACCGGCAATGGTGCGCTGCTTGAAATAGCCCAGGGAGATGTAGCCCCAGATATCGCGATCGAAGTCGATCAGGATGGTGTTGAAGCGCGCAATGGCGTCGAACAGCTCGGCGATGTAGTCGTGGGGTTCGATCTGCGTGGTGTATGGGTTGAAGCCCAGGCCCAGCTCGTCTTCGATGAAGGCGCGGGCGTTGGCTTCCCAATCGATCTCAGGGTAGGCCGAGAGGTGGGCGTTGTAGTTGCCTACGGCGCCGTTGATCTTGCCCAGCAAAGGCACGGCGGCGACCTGGGCGATCTGGCGCTCCAGGCGGTACACCACGTTGGCCAGTTCCTTGCCCAGGGTGGTCGGCGACGCCGGCTGGCCATGGGTGCGCGACAGCATCGGCACGGCGGCGAAACGGATCGCCAGCTCACGGATGGCTTCGGCAGTCTGGCGCATCAGGGGCAGCATGACGTCATCGCGGCCTTCGCGCAGCATCAGGGCGTGGGACAGGTTGTTGATGTCCTCGCTGGTGCAGGCAAAGTGGATGAACTCGCTGACCTGGGCCAGTTCCGGCAGTTTGGCCGCTTGCTCCTTGAGCAGGTATTCGATGGCCTTGACGTCGTGGTTGGTGGTGCGCTCGATCTCTTTCACACGCTCGGCGTGCTCCAGGGAGAAGTTTTCCGCCAGGGTATTCAATACAGCGTTAGCTTCGGCCGAAAATGCCGGCACTTCGCTGATGGCGGGGTGAGCGGCCAGGCGCTGGAGCCAGCGCACTTCAACCAGAACGCGGGCACGGATCAGGCCGTATTCGCTGAAAATAGGGCGCAGGGCCTGGGTTTTGCCGGCGTAGCGGCCGTCAACAGGGGAAACCGCAGTGAGCGAAGAGAGCTGCATGGGGTGTTCTCGGACAGTCGGGCAACGAAATGGGGCGCGTATCATACATGAAAAAATCCGCCGGTCCGTTGCCAACTGACCGGCGTATTACGCGTAACGGCTTGAAAAGGGCCTGTCGCTGCGACTTATTCGTTGCGCATCAACGGGTAAAGCTCTTTGAGCAATTTGCGCCGGCTGATCACCAACTGCCAGCGATGACCGCCCAACTGCCGCCACAACCGCGCCGAGCGAATACCCGCCAGGAGCAGTGCGCGGATTTTCGAGGCATTGTTGGGTTGTTGCAGGTTGCGCATGTCGCCGTGCACCTGAATACGTTGGCGCAAGGTGCTTAAGGTGTCCTGGTACAACGCGCCACAGGCAGCGATCACGTTTTCGTGGGCCGGGCCGAAGTGTTCCACCTGGGACTGGATCTGCGGCAGGCGCTTGCCGATGGTTTCCAGCATGTCGTCACGCTTGGCCAGTTGGCGCTCAAGGCCGAGCATCGACAAGGCATAGCGCAATGGCTCGCGCTGCAAGGTGCTGGGGTCGCGCTCCAGGGCGCCGATCAGTGCACGATAACCTTCGCGGAGGGCCAGGTCGTCACCGCCGTAGACCTCCAGGGTGTCCTTGGGGTCGCGAATCAGCAGGCTGCCGAGCATGCAGGCCAGGCCGGCCTCTGTGACCTGGCCGGTCTTGGCGATCTTGTCCACCAGCACGGCGGCGAGAAATACCCCGCCAAGGGCCGTCAATTGCTCCTGGGTCGGGCTCATGCCGGCTTGCTCCAGGCTTGCGCGACTTCGATCACGCCGCCGCCCAGGCAGATTTCGCCGTCATAGAACACCACGGATTGGCCTGGGGTGACCGCGCGTTGCGGGTCATCGAAGGTGGCGCGGTAGCCCGTGGCGGTTTTTTCCAGGGTGCAGGGCTGGTCGCTCTGGCGATAGCGTACCTTGGCGGTCAGGCGGCGCGGTGTGCTCAAGTCGATCGGGTTGACCCAATAGATCTCGGAAGCGAGCAGGGCGCCGGAGAACAGCAGTGGGTGCTCGTTGCCCTGGCCGACGATCAGCACATTGTTTTCCAGGTCCTTGACCAGCACGTACCACGGCTCTTCGCCGGCGTCTTTCAGGCCGCCGATGCCCAGGCCCTGGCGCTGGCCGATGGTGTGGTACATCAGGCCGTGGTGGCGGCCGATCACTTCACCTTCGGTGGTCTTGATTTCACCCGGCTGCGCCGGCAGGTACTGCTTGAGGAAGTCGCTGAAGCGGCGCTCGCCGATAAAGCAGATACCGGTGGAATCTTTCTTCTTGGCGGTGGCCAGGCCGTGTTTCTCGGCAATCTTGCGTACTTCGGGCTTTTCCAGTTCGCCCACCGGGAACAGGGTCTTGGCGATCTGTTCACCGCCGACGGCGTGCAGGAAGTAGCTCTGGTCCTTGTTCGGGTCCAGGCCCTTGAGCAGTTCGGTGCGGCCATCGATATCGCGACGGCGCACGTAGTGGCCAGTGGCAATCAGGTCGGCGCCGAGCATCATCGCGTAGTCGAGGAACGCCTTGAACTTGATCTCGCGGTTGCACAGGATGTCCGGGTTCGGAGTGCGCCCGGCCTTGTATTCGGCCAGGAAGTGTTCGAACACGTTGTCCCAATACTCGGCGGCGAAGTTGGCGGTGTGCAGCTTGATACCGATCTTGTCGCACACGGCCTGGGCGTCCGCCAGGTCGTCCATGGCGGTGCAATATTCCGTTCCATCGTCTTCTTCCCAGTTCTTCATGAACAGGCCTTCCACCTCATAACCCTGCTCCATGAGCAGAACGGCGGAAACGGAAGAATCCACGCCGCCGGACATGCCGACGATGACGCGCTTCTTTTGTGTGTCAGAAGGGGCTGGATCACGCATAGGGTTTCAACGGGTGTCTTGAAAAAGGACGCGATTCTATCAGGCCCGGGCCGCTAAGGCTAAAGAGAAGGGCGGATCAATTCGAGACTGTGCCTGTGGCCTGCCAGATAATCATCGATACAGCGGATGATCAGCTCGCTGCGCCAGTCGTCGCGCACGACCATCAGCTCGTCACGGGTCATCCAGCGGGCGCGGAGGATGCCGTCGTCGAGTTTATAGCCTGGGTGGTGTTTCAGCGCTTTGGCGATAAAGCAGACCCGTTGATAGGTCACGCCGTTGCTGGGGGCAGTGTAGAGGTAAATGCCGACGATGCCGGTGGCTTCGACATCCCAGCCGGTTTCCTCGAGGGTCTCGCGCACGGCGGCTTCGGTCAGGGTTTCGTTCGGGTCCAGGTGGCCGGCGGGCTGATTGAGCACGGCGCGGCCGCCCTTGAGTTCTTCGACCATCAGGAAACGGCCGTTGTCTTCGACGATGGTGGCGACAGTGATGTGGGGGAGCCAGGTCATGGGATGCCTCGATTCAGGACGCAGTGCGTCTTACAGCAGGATTACAGTCAGTGTGGGAGGGGGCTTGCCCCTGATGAGGGGGGGTCAGTAAATACATCTGGGGCTGACCCACTGCCATCGGGAGCAAGCCCCCTCCCACATTTTTATCCGGTTTCTACAGTTGAGCGGTAGAAACAGAAACCCCGGCACTTGGCCGGGGCTTCTTTGCAGCTTTACAACCTTACTTCAACTTGGCAATCGCCGCATTGAGGGTGTTGCTTGGGCGCATGGCCTTGCTGGTCAGCTCCGGGTTCGGCGCGTAATAGCCGCCGATGTCCACGGGCTTGCCCTGTACGGCGTTGAGCTCGGCAACGATGGTTGCCTCGTTCGCGGCCAGGGTCTGGGCAAGTGTGCCGAACTGCGCTTGCAGTGCAGTGTCTTCGGTCTGGGCGGCCAGGGCTTGTGCCCAGTACAGCGCGAGGTAGAAGTGGCTGCCGCGGTTGTCGATGTTGCCGACTTTGCGCGATGGCGACTTGTTGTTGTCGAGGAACTGGCCGGTGGCCTGGTCCAGGGTCTTGGACAGTACCAGCGCTTTGGGGTTGTTGTAGGTCACACCCAGGTGCTCAAGGGATGCGGCCAGGGCCAGGAACTCGCCCAGGGAATCCCAGCGCAGGAAGTTTTCTTCCAGCAGTTGCTGCACGTGCTTCGGCGCCGAACCGCCAGCGCCGGTTTCGAACAGGCCGCCGCCGTTCATCAGCGGCACGATCGACAGCATCTTGGCGCTGGTGCCCAGTTCCATGATCGGGAACAGGTCGGTCAGATAGTCGCGCAGTACGTTACCGGTCACCGAGATGGTGTCCAGGCCCTTGCGGGTGCGCTCCAGGGTGAACCTCATCGCGTCGACCGGGGCCATGATGCGGATGTCCAGGCCTTCGGTGTTGTGATCTTTCAGGTACGCCTGGACTTTCTCGACCACCACGCCGTCGTGGGCGCGCTGAGGGTCCAGCCAGAAGATGGCCGGGGTGTTGCTGGCGCGGGCACGGTTGACGGCGAGCTTGACCCAGTCCTGGATCGGCGCGTCCTTGGTCTGGCACATGCGGAAGATGTCGCCGGCTTCGACTTTCTGTTCCATCAGCAGGTTGCCCTGGCTGTCGGTGACGCGGACGACGCCGTCGGCCTTGATCTGGAAGGTCTTGTCGTGGGAACCGTACTCTTCGGCTTTCTTGGCCATCAGGCCAACGTTTGGCACGCTGCCCATGGTGGTCGGGTCGAAGGCGCCATTGGCCTTGCAGTCTTCGATGACCGCCTGGTAGATGGTGGCGTAGCAGCGATCCGGGATCACCGCCTTGGTATCGTGCAGCTGGCCGTCAGTGCCCCACATCTTGCCGGAGTCACGGATCATGGCGGGCATCGAGGCGTCGACGATGACGTCGCTCGGCACGTGCAGGTTGGTGATGCCTTTGTCGGAGTTGACCATTGCCAGGGCAGGGCGAGCGGCGTACACCGCCTGGATGTCAGCTTCGATCTGCGCTTGCTGGTCGGCCGGCAGCGCCTTGATGCGGGCGTACAGGTCGCCGATGCCGTTGTTCAGGTTGAAGCCGATCTGCTCCAGCACCGCAGCGTGCTTGCTCAGGGCGTCTTTGTAGAACTCGGCAACGATCTGGCCGAACATGATCGGGTCGGAGACCTTCATCATGGTGGCTTTGAGGTGAACCGACAGCAGCACGCCTTGTTTCTTGGCGTCTTCGATTTCAGCGGCGATGAAGCTGCGCAGGGCTTTTTTGCTCAGCACGGCGGTGTCGATGATTTCGCCGGCCTGGACGCTGGTCTTTTCCTTCAGCACGGTGGTGGTGCCGTCCTGGGCAACCAGCGCAATTTTGACAGCATCAGCGGCTTCGATCTGCACGGCTTTTTCGCTGCCGTAGAAGTCGCCATTGCTCATGTGGGCGATATGCGACTTGGAGTCGGCAGCCCAGGCGCCCATCTTGTGCGGGTGCTTGCGTGCATAGTTCTTGACCGACAGCGGTGCGCGACGGTCGGAGTTGCCTTCGCGCAGGACCGGGTTCACGGCGCTGCCCTTGACCTTGTCGTAACGTGCACGGGTTTCTTTTTCCGCGTCGGTGGTTACGGTTTCAGGGTAGTCCGGCAGGGCATAGCCCTGGGCCTGCAGTTCCTTGATCGCGGCTTGCAGCTGCGGGGTCGAGGCACTGATGTTCGGCAGCTTGATGATGTTGGCTTCAGGTGTAACGGCCAGGTCGCCCAGTTCGGCGAGGTGGTCCGGGATAGCCTTGTCGCCCAGTTGCTCGGGGAAGCTTGCGAGGATGCGCCCTGCGAGGGAAATGTCGCGGGTTTCCACGGCAATATCAGCGGAAGCGGTGAAGGCCTCTACGATAGGCAGCAGTGAATAGGTGGCGAGGGCTGGGGCTTCGTCGGTGAAGGTGTAGATGATCTTCGAGCGGGTGGGCATATTCGGATTAACTCTCTTCTTTGCTGAAAGCGTGCGCAGAAACTCGAGATGCGCCGGGTGGAGCGCGTTCGTTCAAGTCATCCATGAGCGAAAGGTCGAGGTTTCTTCGCGGTGATGTTGGGTTGCATCAGTCGAGCGTCAAGCGGGTGGACTATTGTATTAGTCCTGCTTTGCAGCGGAGGGCCATGTTCTAGAGCGGTCCGCCGTCGTGACTCTTTGGTCAGCGGCGGCATTATACATAGGTCGCTATGCTTACGCCGAGCCTTCATACAAAAGGCGGGTCGTCCATTGGTCTAAAGGTCGCAGGTGCCGGGTTACGCCTAAAGTCGCACGTTGTGCTCAGGATTGGCACTTTTCCCTTTGATTTCAGGCTTGTAGGCGACAAATTATGCTGTTTTCGATGCAAATGAGCATGGCGCGAGGTTTCAGTCGCCATTTATCTGGAGTAGGCTCGAACGCAGCCAGATGTTCAATCCATAGATGGAGTTCAGCATGGGATACAAGAAGATTCAGGTTCCGGCAGTCGGCGACAAAATCACCGTCAATGCAGACCATTCTCTCAATGTTCCTGACCAACCGATCATTCCCTACATCGAAGGTGACGGTATCGGTGTCGACATCAGCCCGGTGATGATCAAGGTGGTCGACGCAGCTGTTGAAAAGGCTTACGGCGGCAAGCGCAAGATCTCGTGGATGGAGGTTTACGCCGGCGAAAAGGCTACACAGGTCTACGACCAGGATACCTGGCTGCCCCAGGAAACCCTGGATGCGGTCAAGGATTACGTGGTGTCCATCAAGGGACCGCTGACCACACCGGTCGGTGGTGGTATTCGCTCGCTGAACGTGGCGCTGCGTCAGCAGCTCGACCTGTATGTGTGCCTGCGCCCGGTGCGCTGGTTCGAAGGCGTGCCCAGCCCGGTCAAGAAACCTGGCGACGTGGACATGACCATCTTCCGCGAGAACTCCGAGGATATTTACGCCGGCATCGAGTGGAAGGCGGGTTCGCCGGAGGCGATCAAGGTAATCAAGTTTCTCAAGGAGGAAATGGGCGTTACCAAGATTCGTTTCGACCAGGATTGCGGGATCGGCGTCAAGCCGGTGTCGAAAGAAGGCACCAAGCGCCTGGCGCGCAAGGCCCTGCAATATGTGGTGGATAACGACCGTGACTCGCTGACCATTGTGCACAAAGGCAACATCATGAAGTTCACCGAAGGTGCCTTCAAGGAATGGGCCTACGAAGTGGCGGCTGAAGAGTTCGGTGCGACCCTGCTGGACGGCGGCCCGTGGATGCAGTTCAAGAACCCCAGGACCGGCAAGAATGTGGTGGTCAAGGATGCCATCGCCGACGCCATGCTCCAGCAGATCCTGCTGCGTCCAGCTGAATATGACGTCATCGCGACGCTTAACCTGAACGGCGACTACCTGTCTGACGCCTTGGCGGCGGAAGTGGGCGGTATCGGCATCGCGCCGGGGGCCAACCTGTCCGACACCGTGGCGATGTTCGAAGCGACCCACGGTACGGCGCCCAAATATGCGGGCAAGGACCAGGTCAACCCGGGCTCATTGATCTTGTCGGCAGAAATGATGCTGCGCCATATGGGCTGGACCGAGGCGGCTGACCTGATTATCAAGGGCACCAATGGTGCGATTTCGGCCAAGACCGTGACCTATGACTTCGAGCGCCTGATGGAGGGCGCCACGCTGGTGTCGTCGTCTGGGTTTGGCGATGCGTTGATCAAGCACATGTAAGCAGGCAAAACAACCGGCCGTTCTGATGACTCAGAATGGCCGGCTTGGCATTCAAGGCTTTGCTCAGTGGCTGATCAGGCCAGTCGCTTTTTTGATTTTTTGAGCGGGCGCTTCCGTTTTTGCAGTGTCTTTAGGGTCGTTGGGCGTACTGATATTCACAGCGTGCATGCCCTTGGGGCCTTGAATAATTTCAAAGCAGACAGGCTGGCCCGCTTTCAGTGTCTTGTACCCATCCATCTTGATCGTCGAGTAATGCGCAAAAAGGTCTTCATCCTTGCCGTCCTCGATAATGAAGCCGTAACCCTTGGCATTGTTGAACCACTTGACCTTACCGCTAGCCATTCCCATATCCCTCTGCACCAGACTCCATCACTGGAGTATCATCCTGTCTATCCGTCCTAACCCGAATAAATAAGGTTGACTGCGCGGACCTTTTTTACCCACTGTGGGTTCTATTGGTTGTAACACCGATTCGCCGATAGTCAAGGCGACCAGCCGGTCAGAGTTGAAATTCTGACAGGTCGCCCCCACCACTGTAATTGAACCACTGACGAACCTTTCTTTCCATGCATGCAAACAGCCAGATTCGACTAACATTCAATCAGGATCGCCCGGATCAGGAACATGATGACGACGGTTCTGCAGGCATTGCTGTCCAGGAGGCCAAGCCTGCTTTACAGGCGCCGCCGATGTACAAGGTGGTTTTGTTCAATGATGACTACACACCGATGGATTTCGTCGTCGAAGTGCTCGAGGTGTTTTTTAACCTGAACCGCGAGTTGGCGACCAAGGTAATGCTGGCCGTTCACACAGAAGGACGGGCAGTATGTGGAGTGTTTACCCGCGACATCGCCGAGACAAAGGCCATGCAGGTCAACCAGTACGCCAGGGAAAGCCAGCATCCGCTACTCTGTGAAATCGAGAAGGACGGTTAACGCCGACCACTTGGGTATGAGGTGAAGCTATGTTAAACCGCGAGCTCGAAGTCACCCTTAATCTTGCCTTCAAGGAGGCTCGTTCGAAGCGTCATGAATTCATGACCGTCGAACACCTGCTGCTGGCACTTTTGGATAACGAAGCTGCCGCCACCGTTCTGCGTGCGTGCGGCGCCAACCTCGACAAGCTCAAGCATGACCTGCAGGAGTTCATCGACTCCACAACGCCACTGATCCCCGTGCATGACGAGGACCGTGAAACCCAGCCAACCCTGGGCTTCCAGCGGGTATTGCAGCGTGCTGTTTTCCACGTTCAGAGCTCCGGTAAGCGTGAGGTCACGGGCGCGAACGTGCTTGTGGCAATTTTCAGCGAACAGGAAAGCCAGGCCGTGTTCCTGCTCAAGCAGCAGAGCGTTGCCCGTATTGATGTAGTCAATTACATCGCCCACGGTATCTCCAAAGTGCCTGGGCACGGCGATCATTCCGAGGGTGAGCAGGAAATGCAGGATGACGAGGGCGGTGAGTCTTCTTCTTCGGGCAATCCACTGGATGCCTACGCCAGCAATCTCAACGAATTGGCGCGCCAGGGGCGGATCGATCCGCTGGTGGGGCGTGAGCTTGAGGTTGAGCGTGTGGCGCAGATCCTTGCTCGTCGGCGCAAGAACAATCCGTTGCTGGTTGGGGAGGCGGGCGTGGGTAAAACCGCGATCGCCGAAGGCCTGGCCAAGCGCATTGTCGACAATCAGGTCCCAGACCTGTTGGCCAATAGCGTTGTCTACTCCCTTGACCTGGGCGCCTTGCTCGCCGGGACCAAGTACCGGGGCGATTTCGAGAAGCGCTTCAAGGCGCTGCTCGGCGAGCTGAAAAAACGCCCGCAGGCGATCCTGTTTATCGACGAGATCCACACCATTATCGGCGCTGGTGCAGCATCCGGTGGGGTAATGGACGCCTCCAACCTGCTCAAGCCGCTGCTGTCGTCGGGCGATATCCGCTGCATCGGCTCGACCACGTTCCAGGAGTTCCGTGGCATCTTCGAGAAAGACCGTGCCCTGGCGCGCCGCTTCCAGAAAGTCGACGTGTCCGAGCCTTCGGTTGAAGACACCATCGGCATCCTGCGCGGGCTCAAGGGGCGCTTCGAGGCGCACCATGGCATCGAATACACCGATGAGGCCCTGCGTGCCGCGGCTGAGCTGGCGTCGCGCTACATCAATGACCGGCACATGCCGGACAAGGCCATCGACGTGATCGACGAGGCGGGGGCCTATCAGCGCCTGCAACCGGTCGAGAAGCGTGTGAAGCGCATTGACGTGCCTCAGGTCGAGGATATCGTGGCGAAGATCGCGCGGATTCCGCCAAAACACGTCACCAGTTCCGACAAGGAGCTGCTGCGTAACCTGGAGCGCGACCTCAAGCTCACCGTGTTTGGTCAGGATGCGGCGATCGATTCGCTGTCCACCGCGATCAAGTTGTCCCGTGCGGGCCTCAAGTCGCCGGACAAGCCGGTCGGGTCGTTCCTGTTCGCAGGCCCTACCGGGGTCGGCAAGACCGAAGCGGCGCGGCAATTGGCCAAGGCCATGGGGATCGAGCTGGTGCGTTTCGACATGTCCGAGTATATGGAGCGCCACACCGTGTCGCGCCTGATCGGTGCGCCTCCGGGCTATGTCGGCTTCGACCAGGGCGGCCTGTTGACCGAGGCGATCACCAAGCAGCCGCATTGCGTACTGTTGCTCGATGAAATCGAGAAGGCTCACCCGGAAGTCTTCAACCTGCTGCTGCAGGTCATGGACCACGGAACCCTGACTGACAACAACGGGCGCAAGGCGGACTTCCGCAACGTAATCGTGATCATGACCACCAACGCCGGTGCTGAAACCGCTGCGCGGGCCTCTATTGGCTTCACGCATCAGGATCACTCCTCCGATGCCATGGAAGTGATCAAGAAGAGCTTCACGCCGGAGTTCCGCAACCGTCTGGACACCATTATCCAGTTTGGTCGCCTCAGCCATGAGGTCATCAAAAGCGTGGTGGACAAGTTCCTCACCGAGCTTCAAGCGCAACTGGAAGACAAGCGCGTGCAGCTGGATGTGACGGAAGCGGCGCGCAGCTGGATCGCAGAGGGCGGCTACGACGCGGCAATGGGCGCTCGCCCGATGGCGCGTCTGATCCAGGACAAGATCAAGCGGCCGTTGGCCGAAGAGATCCTGTTCGGCGAACTCTCCGACCATGGCGGCGTGGTGCATATCGACCTGAAGGACGGCGAGCTGACCTTCGATTTCGAGACCACGGCGGAAATGGCCTGATCGTTCTGCAGCAACAAAAAAAGGCGCCGAAAGGCGCCTTTTTGCTGACTTGAAATGCAATTCCCAGAACAGTGGAGATCCACTGTGGGAGGGGGCTTGCCCCCGATGGCGGTGGCTCAGCAACAGATTAGTTGCCTGACACACTGCTATCGGGAGCAAGCCCCCTCCCACAAGGTTCCTCATTGCTTGGTAAATCCCGCACACACAAAAACGCCCGGCATAACCGGGCGTCTTGTATTGACTTGCTTAACGAGCGCGGTAAGTGATGCGCCCTTTGCTCAAGTCATAGGGCGTCAGCTCGACGCGCACTTTGTCACCGGTAAGAATACGAATGTAGTTCTTGCGCATCTTGCCGGAGATATGCGCGGTTACGACGTGCCCATTTTCCAACTCCACACGAAACATGGTGTTGGGCAGGGTGTCGACGACAGTGCCTTCCATTTCGAAGCTGTCTTCTTTCGACATGCAGTAAAGCCCTCGGTATCCAGTGAATGGCCCGGTGCAACTGCGCCAGGCAAAAGCGGCGTGCATTGTGCCCGAAAAAGGGTGTTTAAGCCAAGGGGTTCTAGTTAAGCGTGACCCATCTTTGATTAATCAGCAGCTCAATGGGCCGATATTGGGTCTTGTAGTTCATCTTTTTGCAGTTCTTGATCCAGTATCCGAGGTATACCGCGTCCAATTCCTGGCGCAGTGCCTCGCCTATTTGCCAGAGGATGGCAAAGCGTCCGAGGCTGCGGCGTTCTTCGGCCGGTTCATAGAAGGTGTACACCGCCGACAGGCCGTTGGGCAGCAGGTCGGTGACGGCTACGGCCAGCAGGCGACCGTCGAGGCGGAACTCGTAGAAGCGCGAGAACGGCAGGTCGCGTACCAGGAAGGTAGAAAATTGATCGCGGCTGGGCGGGAACATATCGCCATCGGCGTGACGTTGTTCGATATAGCGCTGGTAAAGATCGAAATATTCTTCACTGTACAGCGGCTTGGTGGCCGTTACCGTCAGGTCGGCGTTGCGCTTGAGGATGCGTTTCTGATTTCGATCCGGCAGAAATTGCGTGACAGGGATGCGCGCCGGTACGCAGGCATTGCAATTCTGGCAATGAGGTCGGTACAGGTGATCACCGCTGCGCCGAAACCCCATCTCGGACAGGTCGGCGTACACATGCACGTCCATCGGCTGGCTGGGGTCGAGGAACAGCGTGGTGGCCTGCTCGTCGGGCAGGTAGCTGCAAGAGTGGGCTTGAGTGGCATAAAACTTCAAGCGCGCCAGCTCGGTCATGATCAACCCTCGGGTTAAAGCTTTGAAATAAGTGTAAGCCAGGTGGGCGAAAGTCGCCTAGGAAACCCATGGTCCAGAGCTGGGCTGGTCCAAATGTTTACGCAGGAAGTCTGCGAAGTCGCTGCGCGGTATGGCGCGGGCACCCAGGCTATGCAGGTGATCGTTGGGCATCTGGCAGTCGATGAGCACAAAGCCCCAGGCCTGCAATTGGCGGGTGAGTGTGGCGAAACCAAATTTTGAGGCGTTGTCGGCGCGGCTGAACATGGACTCGCCAAAGAACAGTTGGCCCATCGCCAGGCCATACAGGCCACCCACCAGTTCGCCCTGGTCCCACACCTCGACGGAATGGGCGTAGCCACGCTGGTGCAGCGCCAGATAGGCGCTCTGGATGCCTTCGGTGATCCAGGTGCCATCCGCATAGGCTCGGGGCGCGGCGCAGGCCTGGATGACTGCTGCGAAGTCCTGGTCGAAAGTCACTGTATAGCGTTGTTGGCGTAATAGCTTGGCGAGACTGCGTGAAACATGCAGCTCGTCGGGGAAGATCACTGTGCGCGGGTCGGGTGACCACCAGAGGATCGGCTGGCCTTCGGAGAACCACGGAAAGCAGCCGTGGCGATAGGCTTGGATCAGACGTTCGGCCGACAGGTCACCACCGGCGGCGAGCAGGCCATTGGGTTCGCGCATGGCCTTAGCCAAGGGTGGGAAAGTCAGGGTGTCGCGTTGTAACCAGGTCAGCATGGCATCCAGGCTTATGGCAGGGGAGGGGAGTGGCAGGCAACGCCTGCCCCGCAAGCGTTGATTATTGTCGACCCGGCGCCAGGGGGCCAGCCCGAATAGGTTATCGGCCAGGATTAGCATGAGCGGGTGTTTCTGCAACTCCGTGCATCAGGCGTGGTCGTAATCGGGGCTGAGGCATGCCGGCCATCTGCCAAGCTTGCCTGGATTGCTAAATACAGCTCATAAGCCTTTGTCAGCAAAGACAATGCATGCTCAAATTGAACAGGCTGTGACAAGGCAATTGTCCAGTCGGCCGGGTGAAGGGCAAGTGTGTGGCATCGCGCACGCAAACCCGTACAATGCGGCCATTGTGGCGTTATCGCCATTTCACCTATCCATTACCCGGTGTTAAAAGTAGATTCAGCAACATTCGTTCATTTTTCAGCTGCTCGGGATAGAGCAGTCATGTGTAGTCATTCAACAGATGGACGCGCTAAAGGCGCAGGAAAAGACCCGTTTTGAAGAAATCCGCCGCAGCACCTAAAGCAGCAGTCGTACCGGCCTGGCGCCAGCACCTGCATTATCGACTCAAGGAAGGCGCACTGATTGCCATCGGTGCCCTGTGCCTGTTCCTGATGATGGCCTTGCTCACCTACGGCAAGGACGACCCGGGCTGGAGCCATAACAGCAAGATCGATGATGTGCAGAATTTCGGTGGCCCCGTAGGTTCGTACAGTGCCGACATCCTGTTCATGATCCTGGGTTACTTCGCCTACATTTTCCCGCTGCTGCTGGCGATCAAGACCTGGCAGATCTTCCGCCAGCGCCATGAGCCATGGCAGTGGAGTGGCTGGCTGTTCTCCTGGCGCCTGATCGGCCTGGTGTTCCTGGTGCTGTCCGGTGCGGCGCTGGCGCATATTCACTTCCATGCGCCGACCGGCCTGCCGGCGGGCGCGGGCGGGGCCCTGGGCGAAAGCCTCGGCGACCTGGCACGCAGGACCCTGAATATCCAGGGCAGTACCCTGATGTTCATCGCGCTGTTCCTGTTCGGCCTCACGGTCTTCACCGACCTGTCATGGTTCAAGGTGATGGATGTGACCGGCAAGATCACCCTTGACCTGTTCGAACTGTTCCAAGGCGCCGCCAACCGCTGGTGGGCCGCCCGTGTGGAGCGCAAGCAGATGGTTGCGCAGCTTCGCGAGGTGGACACCCGTGTCAACGAGGTGGTGGCCCCAAGCACCCCGGACCGGCGCGAGCAGGCCAAGGTCAAGGAGCGCTTGATCGAACGTGAGCAAGCCCTGAGCAAGCACATGTCGGACCGCGAGAAGCAGGTGCCGCCGGTGATCGCGCCGGCACCGCCCAAAGCGCCGGAACCCAGCCATCGCGTGCAGAAAGAGAAACAGGCGCCGTTGTTCATCGACAGCGCCGTGGAAGGCACCTTGCCGCCGATCTCGATTCTCGACCCGGCAGAAAAGAAACAACTCAATTATTCCCCGGAATCCCTGGCGGCTGTCGGCCACCTGCTGGAAATCAAGCTCAAGGAGTTCGGTGTCGAAGTTTCGGTGGACTCGATCCACCCAGGCCCGGTGATTACCCGTTACGAAATCCAGCCCGCCGCAGGGGTGAAAGTCAGCCGCATTTCCAACCTGGCGAAAGATTTGGCACGCTCCCTGGCTGTGACCAGCGTGCGGGTGGTGGAAGTGATCCCGGGCAAGACCACCGTGGGTATCGAGATTCCCAACGAAGACCGCCAGATCGTGCGTTTCTCCGAAGTACTGTCGACCCCGGAATATGACAACTTCAAGTCACCGGTTACCCTGGCCCTAGGCCATGACATCGGCGGCAAGCCGGTGATCACCGACCTGGCGAAAATGCCCCACCTGCTGGTGGCCGGTACCACCGGTTCCGGTAAGTCGGTGGGTGTGAACGCGATGATCCTGTCGATCCTGTTCAAGTCCGGGCCCGATGATGCCAAGCTGATCATGATCGACCCGAAAATGTTGGAACTGTCGATCTACGAAGGCATTCCGCACCTGCTGTGCCCGGTGGTCACCGACATGAAGGACGCCGCCAACGCTCTGCGCTGGAGCGTGGCCGAGATGGAGCGCCGCTACAAGCTGATGGCTAAGATGGGCGTGCGCAACCTGTCGGGCTTCAACGCCAAGGTCAAGGAAGCCCAGGATGCCGGTACGCCGCTGACCGACCCGCTGTACAAGCGCGAGAGCATCCATGATGAAGCCCCGCTGCTGACCAAGCTGCCGACCATCGTGGTGGTGGTCGATGAATTTGCCGACATGATGATGATCGTCGGCAAGAAGGTTGAAGAACTGATCGCGCGTATCGCCCAGAAGGCCCGTGCCGCCGGGATTCACTTAATCCTGGCGACACAGCGTCCTTCGGTTGACGTGATCACCGGCCTGATCAAGGCCAACATCCCGACACGCATGGCGTTCCAGGTGTCCAGCAAGATCGACTCGCGCACCATCATCGACCAGGGTGGCGCCGAGCAACTGCTGGGCCACGGTGACATGCTCTACATGCCGCCCGGCACCAGCCTGCCGATCCGCGTGCACGGGGCCTTCGTGTCCGATGACGAAGTCCATCGCGTGGTCGAAGCCTGGAAGCTGCGCGGCGCGCCGGAATACAACGATGACATCCTCGCTGGCGTCGAAGAGGCCGGCAGCGGCTTCGACGGTGGCAGTGGCGGTGGCGACGATGATGCCGAAACCGACGCGTTGTACGACGAAGCGGTGGCCTTCGTGCTGGAAAGCCGTCGTGCCTCGATCTCTGCTGTACAACGCAAGCTGAAGATCGGCTACAACCGCGCCGCCCGCATGATCGAAGCCATGGAACACGCCGGCGTCGTGACGGCCATGAACACCAACGGCTCGCGTGAAATCATCGCCCCCGGGCAGATGCGCGACTGACCCCGTGGCGCGTGGCAACACGCGCCACGCCCTGACCATTCAATGAGGACTCCCATGCGCTTTATCCGCATGCTGTTGTTGCCGGCCTTGGCCCTGACCGCTGTCTCGGCCCATGCTGATCCGGCTTCCGTCGCCAGCCTGAAGAACCTGTTGGACAAATCCCAGACCTTGACCGCGCGTTTCTCGCAGTTGACCCTGGATGCCGGTGGCACCCAACTGCAGGAAACTGCCGGCGAAATGGCGGTGCAGCGTCCGGGTTTGTTCTACTGGCATACCGAAGGCAAGGCCGAGCAGACCATCGTTTCCGATGGCCAGAAAGTCACCCTCTGGGACCCGGACCTGGAACAGGCGACCATCAAGAAGCTCGACCCGCGCCTGAACCAGACCCCGGCGCTGCTGCTCTCGGGTGACGTGTCGAAAATCAACGACAGTTTCGACATCACTTCCAAGCAGACCAGCAACGTGATCGAGTTCACCCTCAAGCCAAAATCCAAGGACACGCTGTTTGACACGCTGTCCCTGTCGTTCGGCAACGGCGTGATCAATAACATGCGCCTGGTCGACAGCGTTGGCCAGCGCACCGATATCCTGTTTTCCGGGGTCAAGGCCAACCAGCCGGTGCCTGCCTCCAAGTTCAAGTTCGACATCCCCAAGGGTGCCGACGTGATCCAGGAATAAACTGCCCAGAGGTTTCAAGCGCTGCCCATGGATCTGTTTCGAAGTGACCCGATTGCCCAGCCCCTGGCCGCGCGCCTACGCTCGACCAACCTGGATGAGTACGTCGGTCAGGAACACCTGCTCGCTCGCGGCAAGCCTTTGCGCGAAGCCCTGGAGCAGGGCGCGCTGCACTCGATGATTTTCTGGGGCCCGCCAGGTGTGGGCAAGACCACCCTGGCGCGACTGCTGGCGAAAGTCTCGGATGCGCACTTTGAAACGGTCTCGGCGGTGCTGGCCGGGGTCAAGGAAATCCGCCAGGCGGTGGAGGTCGCCAAGCAGCAGGCCGGGCAATACGGCAAGCGCACCATCCTGTTCGTCGACGAAGTGCATCGCTTCAACAAGTCGCAGCAGGATGCGTTCCTGCCTTATGTCGAGGACGGCACGCTGATCTTTATCGGCGCCACAACCGAAAACCCTTCGTTTGAATTGAACAACGCGTTGTTGTCACGGGCACGGGTCTATGTGCTCAAGAGCCTCGACGAAACCGCGATGCGAAAGTTGCTGCAGCGCGCTTTGAGCGAAGACAAGGGGTTGGGCAAGCGTCAGCTGAGTCTCAGCGAGGAAGGCTTCAAGATTTTGCTGAGCGCTGCCGATGGCGATGGCCGACGCTTTCTCAACCTGCTGGAGAACGCCTCCGACCTGGCCGAAGACGGTGGTGAGATTGGCGTCGACCTGCTGCAAAGTCTGCTCGGTGATACGCGCCGGCGCTTCGACAAGGGCGGCGAAGCCTTCTACGATCAGATTTCCGCGCTGCACAAATCCGTACGCGGCTCCAACCCCGACGGCGCGCTGTACTGGTTTGCGCGCATGATCGACGGCGGTTGCGATCCGCTGTACCTGGCACGCCGCGTGGTGCGCATGGCCAGCGAAGACATCGGCAATGCCGACCCGCGTGCCTTGAGCCTATGCCTGGCCGCCTGGGAGGTGCAGGAGCGCCTTGGCAGCCCCGAAGGCGAGCTGGCGGTGGCCCAGGCCATCACCTACCTGGCTTGCGCGCCGAAAAGCAACGCGGTGTACATGGGCTTCAAATCGGCCCTGCGTGCGGCGGCCGAACATGGCTCCCTCGAGGTGCCGCTGCACCTGCGCAATGCGCCGACCAAGCTGATGAAGCAGCTGGGCTATGGCGATGAATACCGGTATGCCCATGATGAGCCGGATGCCTACGCAGCTGGCGAAGACTATTTTCCCGATGGACTGGCGCCGCAGCCGTTCTATCAGCCGGTGCCCCGTGGCCTGGAGCTGAAGATCGGTGAAAAACTCAATCATTTGGCCACTCTCGACCGTTTAAGCCCCCGGCAGCGGAGAAAATCATGATTCCCTTGGTTGTCGCCGTCTCGGCAGGTGGTGTTGCCGGTACACTGCTGCGCTTTGCCACCGGCAATTGGATTAACGCCAATTGGCCGAAACACTTCTATACGGCGACGCTCGCCGTTAATATCGTGGGCTGCCTGCTGATCGGCGTGTTATACGGCCTGTTTTTGTTACGCCCGGAGGTGCCTGTCGAGGTGCGTGCCGGATTGATGGTTGGCTTCCTCGGCGGCCTGACGACCTTTTCATCCTTTTCACTGGATACCGTGCGCCTGCTGGAAAGCGGGCAAGTGCCGCTGGCGATTGGCTATGCGGCCATCAGCGTATTCGGCGGGCTGCTCGCCACCTGGGCCGGCCTGTCCTTGACCAAACTTTGATAAACGAGAGACCGACATGCTCGATTCCAAACTGTTACGTAGCAACCTTCAGGACGTAGCGGACCGCCTGGCATCCCGTGGCTTTGCCTTGGATGTTGCGCGCATCGAAGCGCTGGAAGAACAGCGCAAGACCGTCCAGACCCGCACCGAAGCACTGCAGGCTGAGCGTAATGCGCGTTCCAAATCCATCGGCCAGGCCAAGCAGCGCGGCGAAGATATCGCGCCGTTGATGGCAGATGTCGAGCGCATGGGCACTGAGTTGTCCGAGGGCAAGATCGAGCTGGAAGGCATTCAGACCGAGCTGGATTCGATCCTGCTGGGCATCCCGAACCTGCCCCACGAATCCGTACCGGTTGGCGAAGACGAAGACGGCAACGTTGAAGTGCGTCGCTGGGGCACGCCCAAAGCCTTCGATTTCGAGATCAAGGACCATGTCGCCCTGGGTGAACTGACCGGTGGCCTGGATTTCGAGACCGCGGCAAAAATGTCCGGCGCGCGCTTTGCCCTGCTGCGCGGCCCGATTGCGCGCATGCACCGTGCACTGGCGCAGTTCATGATCAACCTGCACACCGGTGAGCATGGTTACGAAGAGGCCTACACCCCGTATCTGGTCCAGGCGCCGGCGCTGATGGGCACCAGTCAGTTGCCGAAGTTCGAGGAAGACCTGTTCAAGATCACTCGCGACGGTGAAGCTGACCTGTACTTGATCCCGACTGCCGAAGTGTCGCTGACTAACATCGTGGCCGGCGAGATCCTCGATGCCAAGCAATTGCCATTGAAGCTGGTTGCCCACAGCCCATGCTTTCGCAGTGAAGCCGGCGCGTCGGGTCGCGATACGCGCGGCATGATTCGCCAGCACCAGTTCGACAAGGTCGAGATGGTGCAGGTGGTCGAGCCGTCGACTTCCATGGAAGCCCTGGAAGGCCTGACCGCCAATGCCGAACGCGTGCTGCAACTGCTGGAGTTGCCATACCGCGTCCTGGCCCTGTGCACCGGCGACATGGGCTTCAGCGCCGTGAAGACCTACGACCTCGAGGTGTGGGTGCCGAGCCAGGACAAGTATCGGGAAATCTCGTCGTGCTCCAACTGCGGTGATTTCCAGGCCCGTCGCATGCAGGCGCGTTTCCGTAACCCGGAAACCGGCAAGCCGGAGCTGGTGCACACCCTTAACGGTTCGGGCCTGGCCGTAGGCCGTACCCTGGTGGCCGTGCTGGAAAACTACCAGCAGGCTGACGGCTCGATCCGTGTACCTGAGGTGCTCAAGCCGTACATGGGCGGCGTTGAGGTCATCGGCTAAATGGAATTTCTGCCGCTGTTTCATAACCTGCGCGGCAGTCGTGTGTTGGTCGTCGGTGGCGGGGAGATTGCCTTGCGCAAATCCCGGCTGCTGGCTGACGCCGGTGCATTGCTGCGGGTGGTTGCTCCCCAGATCGAAGACCAGCTGCGCGAGCTGGTGCTGGGCAGTGGCGGGGAACTGATTTTGCGCGGTTATCAGGAGGCCGACCTTGACGGTTGCACCCTGATCATCGCGGCGACCGACGATGAACCACTGAACGCGCAGGTGTCCAGTGACGCCAAGCGTCGCTGCGTACCGGTCAACGTGGTGGACGCGCCGGCCTTGTGCAGCGTGATCTTCCCGGCGATTGTCGACCGTTCGCCCTTGGTGATTGCGGTCTCCAGTGGCGGCGATGCGCCGGTACTGGCGCGCTTGATCCGGGCCAAGCTGGAAACCTGGATTCCTTCTACCTACGGTCAGTTGGCCGGGTTGGCGGCGCGTTTTCGTGCCCAGGTCAAAGGTTTGTACCCGGATGTGCAGCAACGCCGGGCGTTCTGGGAAGAGGTATTCCAGGGGCCGATTGCCGACCGTCAATTGGCCGGGCAGGGCGACGAGGCCGAGCGCCTGTTGATCGACAAGGTCAACGGCGCACCGCCGCACGCGCCCGGTGAGGTTTACCTGGTGGGCGCTGGCCCGGGCGATCCGGACCTGTTGACCTTCCGCGCCCTGCGCCTGATGCAGCAAGCCGACGTGGTGCTCTACGACCGCCTGGTGGCGCCGGCGATTCTCGAGCTGTGCCGTCGCGACGCCGAACGTGTGTACGTCGGCAAGCGCCGCGCTGACCACGCCGTACCGCAAGCCCGGATCAACCAGCAACTGGTCGACCTGGCCAAGCAAGGTAAGCGCGTGCTGCGCCTCAAGGGCGGCGATCCGTTCATTTTTGGGCGCGGTGGCGAAGAAATCGAGGAATTGGCGGCCCATGGCATCCCGTTCCAGGTGGTGCCGGGGATTACGGCGGCCAGTGGTTGCGCGGCGTATGCCGGGATTCCGCTGACGCACCGCGACTATGCGCAGTCGGTGCGTTTTATCACGGGACACCTTAAGAACGGTACGTCGGATCTGCCCTGGCAGGACCTGGTGGGGCCGTCGCAGACCCTGGTGTTCTATATGGGCTTGATTGGCTTGCCGATCATTTGCGAGCAGTTGATCAAGCACGGGCGCTCGGCGGAAACTCCGGCCGCTTTGATCCAGCAGGGCACCACCTCCAACCAGCGCGTGTTCACCGGCACCCTGGCTGACTTGCCACGTATGGTGGCGGAGCATGAAGTGCATGCGCCGACGCTGGTGATCGTGGGTGAGGTGGTGGTACTGCGCGAGAAGCTCAAATGGTTCGAAGGGGCCCAGTCTCAGGTGTGAGCCTTAAAAGCATCGGGAGCAAGCCCCCTCCCACATTTTGGTTTGTGAACACAGTCAAAATGTGGGAGGGGGCTTGCTCCCGATGGGGCCATCAAATACAACCGATGATCCCGATCAACTAAAGACACCTTTACCGGAAAGTCGCGCCCGATCATGGCTGTTGTCAAACCCCTGCAACGGCCCCTTCGGCACAATCCCGGTCGGATTGATCGTGCGATGACTGGCATAGTAATGCCCCTTGATATGGGCGAAATCCACCGTCTCCGCCACGCCCGGCCACTGATACATCTCCCTCAGCCAGTTCGACAAATTCGCATAATCCGCAATCCGCCGCAGGTTGCACTTGAAGTGGCTGTAGTACACCGCATCAAAACGAATCAGCGTGGTGAACAGCCGCACATCGGCCTCGGTCAGGTATTCGCCGGCCAGATAGCGATGGGTGCCCAGGTGCTGTTCCAAATGGTCCAGTTCGGCAAACACATCATCAAAAGCACTTTCATAAGCCTGTTGTGATGTGGCGAAGCCTGCGCGGTACACGCCGTTGTTCACGGCCGGGTAGATGCGTTCGTTCAGCGCATCAATAGTTGCGCGCAGTGACTCGGGGTAGAAGTCCAGCCTGTTGCCGGTCAGCCCGTTGAACGCGCTGTTGAACATGCGGATGATCTCCGCCGACTCATTGCTGACGATGCGCTTGAGCTTCTTGTCCCATAGCACCGGCACGGTGACGCGCCCGGTGTAATCGGCGGTTTCGGCGGTGTAGCGCTGGTGCATGAAGTCCAGACCGTCCAGTTTGTCGCCGCTGGAGCCGTGGGCCTTGTCGAAGGTCCAACCGTTTTCCAGCATCAACCAGCTGACCACCGAGACGTCAATCAGGCTTTCCAGGCCTTTGAGCTTGCGCAGGATCAAGGTGCGGTGCGCCCAGGGGCAGGCGAGGGAAACATAGAGATGGTAACGACCGGCCTCGGCCTGGAAGCCGCCTTCACCGCTGGGGCCAGGCTGGCCATCGGCGGTCACCCAGTTGCGGCGTTTTGCCTGCTCCCGCTGGAATGCGCCATCTGCGCTACTTTCGTACCACTGGTCTTTCCAGTGTCCTTCAATCAGCAAACCCATGACTGACTCCTTGGCTATAAGCGTTGGAGCCAGTCTAGCGGGGTGAGTTCGAACTAAAAGCGCAAAGACCCGGGCTTAATTATCGATTAAATCGATTTGTCCCGTGCGTCCCAGTATTGTCGGGCCAATTCGAACGCCTGTTGCCGTGGGTGACCGAGGCCGCGCAAGGCCAGGGCCATGGTGGCGATCAGGGCTAATTGTGGATAGCTGTCCTCGATCTCACCGCGCCACAGTGCTTTCAAGTGTTCAGGTTCCAGCGTCGCCGGCTTGACGTGACGCTGGGCGGAGAGGGCGGGCCACTCTTCGTCCCAGCTCTGGCCGCCAGTGGTGCCATACAAGTGACTGAGGGTGTCGGGGTTGATCTCGATCTCGCCACCGTCGCCCTTGACCACAATCACATTGTCACCGAGCAGGCCACTGGCATCGCGATGTACGCCCTGGTAACCCGGGTGGAAGATGCTTTGCAGGCCGCAACGCGCGTTCAGCGGGTTAAGCAACCGTGCTAGCGAATGGATGGGCGAGCGCAGGCCGAGGGTGTTGCGCAGGTCGATCATGCGTTGCAATTGCGGTGCCCAGTCGCCTAGCGGGATAAACGCCAGGTTGCCGTGCTCGAAGGCGCTCTCGACTTGCTGCCAATTGCGGCACAGCGGGATCCGTAGAGCCTCCAGCAACTGCTCGGTGTACAACCGGCCCGCCGTGTGGGCACCACCGCCGTGCATCAGGATGCGCACGCCGTTTTGTGCCAGGCACTTGGCCGCGAGCAGGAACCACGGCAGGTGGCGTTTCTTGCCGGCATAGGTCGGCCAGTCGATGTCCACATTCAGGGCTGGTGCGTTGAGCCGTTCACGTACCGCTTCGGTGAAGCCGGCAAGCTCTTCGGGGCTTTCTTCCTTGTGACGCAGCAGCATCAGGAAGGCACCGAGCTGGGTATCCTCGACCTTTTCGTCGAGCAGCATGCCCATGGCCTCCCGGGCTTCCTCGCGGGTGAGGTTGCGCGCGCCGCGCTTGCCTTTACCGAGGATGCGCACGAACTGCGCAAAGGGGTGCTCTTCAGGCGTTGCGAGGGTCAGGGGGGCAAAGTCGGTCATAAGCAATTCGTCGGCCTGGGCAGGCCCGCCAGCTTGGCGGCGAGTTTGGCGGGAGTGCCATTGAACAATTTGTTGAGGTGCAGGCTGTTGCCCTTTTCCGGGCCCAGCTTCAAGGCGGTGTACTTGATCAGCGGGCGCGTGGCCGGGGACAGCTGGAATTGGGCATAGAACTGGCGCAGCAGCCGGAGGATCTCCCAGTGATCCGGGGTCAGCTCCAGGGCTTCGGCGGCGGCCAGGGCCTGCGCCACCTCCTCGGACCAGTCATCCAGGTCGACGAGGTAGCCGTCCTTGTCCAGTTCCAGGGCGCGAGCGCCTACGGTCAAGGTGTTCATAGCCAGGTGTTGACCTTGTCGTAGTCGATCGACAGTTGTACGAAACCTGGGTAGTCCACACTGTCGGCCCAGTCGGGCAGGGGCAAATTACGCGCCTGCATGTCTTCGGCCAGTACAAACACCTTCACGCCCTTGGTGTGCAGGGCAGGGCTGTGCAAGCCGTAGGCGCCATCGCCGCAGAGCAGGATCGCGTCTTCGCGCCCACACAGGCGCAGGCAGCTGTCGAGGCGGCTATCGGTGAACGGAGAATGAGACAGCACATGTAAAGTTGACATCAGAGGGTTATCACCTGGTCGTAACGGTCAATCAGCCTGCAAATGTCTTCGTTGCCCAGGGGCTGGGCGCTGGCCGGCGGGGTGAGCCCGCGCTCCGCCAGGCTATGGCTGCAAGCGAATACGTCATCAATGCCAAACAGCCCCAATGCCTGCAGGTTGGCACCGAGGTCCTTTTGCTGCACAGCCTTGGCGTCCTGGTGCGGTGCCAGCTGAAACACACCGTCGTCAAGAAACAGCAGGCCAATGGGCAGATCAAACGCGCCACCGGCCAGCACGATATCCAGCGCTTCCCGCGCACTCGGCCCGGACCATGGGGCCTGGCGGCTGATTACCAACAGGGATTTGGACATGTCATGGCCCTCCAAAACAGATCAGGCGGTCGGCGCCCTGTATAGCGTCATGCAATTGCCCCAGGCCCGACAGCGCCCAGGGTGCCTCCAGGTTAACCGCGCTGCGTTGATAGCGCGTGGCTTCCTCGGCATTGAGCACGCCACGGCGCAAGGCCGCGGCGATGCACACCACGCCATCAAGCTGGTGCTGGCTGACAAATTCGCGCCATTGGCGGGCGATATCTTGCTCATCCTGGGGAGCAACGATGTTATTGGATGCGCTGTACACGCCATCTTGATAAAAAAACAGCCGCACAATCTCATGCCCGCCGGCCAGCGCCGCCTGGGCGAACAACAGGGCGCGGCGCGAGGAGGGCGTGTGGGCGGCGCTATACAGTGCAATCGCGAACTTCATGGAACACTCTGCCAACTAACGTGGGCCAATGATAAAGCCGCCGCCGCGAAAAAGCCCGCCGTGATCAAAACGGTCACTGCCGCTGATCGTTCTGACGATTGCCGGCAGGCGCAAGGCTGCCTAGTCTGTGGGGATTCGCAACCCGGATGGAGTCCGTATGTCAGGTCCCTTGGCGTCCCTTAAAGTGCTGGATTTTTCCACCTTGCTGCCCGGCCCGTTTGCCTCCTTGTTGCTGGCGGACATGGGCGCCGAGGTGTTGCGTATCGAATCGCCTACGCGCATGGACCTGCTGCGCGTATTGCCGCCCCATGACCGCGGCACGTCGGCGAGCCATGCCTATCTCAATCGCAACAAGCGCAGTCTGGCCCTGGATCTCAAGCAGGCCGAGGCGGTGGAGATCGTGCGTGAGTTGGTGAAGGAACATGACATTCTGGTCGAGCAGTTTCGCCCCGGGGTCATGGAGCGCCTGGGTTTGGGTTACGCGGCGCTGAAAGCGATCAACCCCCGGCTGATCTATGTATCGATTACTGGCTACGGCCAGACCGGCCCTTATAAGGACCGCGCCGGCCACGATATCAATTACCTGGCGTTGGCCGGCGTGGCCAGCCACACCGGGCGCCGGGACAGCGGGCCGCTGCCGCTGGGGGTACAACTGGCCGATGTGGCAGGCGGGTCGCTGCATGCGGTGGTGGGCTTGCTGGCGGCGGTGATTGCCAGGCAGCAGAGCGGGGTGGGACAGTACCTGGATGTGAGCATGACCGATTGCTCGTTCAGCCTGAACGCCATGGCCGGCGCCGGTTACCTGGCCTGCGGGGTGGAGCCTGAGTGGGAGAACCATGTGCTCAATGGTGGGAGTTTCTACGACTACTATCGCAGTCGTGATGGACGCTGGATGTCGGTGGGGAGTTTGGAGCCAGCGTTTATGCAGCAATTATGCGAGGCACTGGGACAGCCGGAGCTGGCGGCCCACAGCGTGAAGCCTGAACAGCAGGCCGTTCTTAAGCAGGCCCTGCGGGTGGAGTTTGAGAAGCGCAGCTTTGAGGAGCTTTGCGAGCTGTTCGCCGGGGTGGATGCGTGTGTGGAACCGGTGTTGAGCCTGGCGGAGGCTGTTGAACATCCGCAGTTGAAGGCTCGAGAACTGGTCAGCCAGGTGCCCAGAGGGGATGGCTCGACACAAGCGCAATTGGCCTGCCCGCTGAAGTTTTCCGAAGGTTTGCCAGAGCCTCGGCATATTGGTGTGGCAGTGGGGGCGCACAGTGATGAAGTGTTGGCGCAGTTGGGGTTCAGTGCTCAGCGGATAGAGGCGTTGCGGCAGGCCAGGGTGGTTGGGTGAATGTACTGGCCTCATCGGGAGCAAGCCCCCTCCCACCTTTGGATCTGTGAATACATTCTAAATGTGGGAGGGGCTTGCTCCCGATGAGGCCCTTATTCCACCCGTGTCTCCCCGGTATATACCAGGGTCTGCCGACACCGCCGACACAAATACCGCCGTCCCTGGTTCACCAACCCATGGCGCTGCGCCGAAAACGGAAAATCACTGTCCGCACACGGGCATCGGTAGATATAGCGCTTTACCTGGCGACGCTTGATCTCATAGGTATGGCAACGATCCGGCGGCAGTTCATAAACCCCGCGCATGATCAGCTGCCATTCCTCGCCATGGGGCTGGATACGTTCGCCGAACAACTGGTGGGCAATCAGGTGCGCCACTTCGTGGGCCACGGTTTGCTTGAGAAAGTGCTGGCTGTTTTCACGGTACAGCTGAGGGTTGAAGCGCAGCAGGTTCTCGTGCAAATGCGCGACACCGGCCTTCTGGCCCCGCAGCTTGAGGCTGACCTGGGGGCGTTTGAAGCTTCGTTTGAAAAAGGATTCGGCTTGCAGGAAACAATCTTCGACGCGGGTATTGAGTTGCTCGGGCATGCTGTACATATCTCCAGAGACACCCAGTATGCCGCAAAACCAGGTGTTTCCGAATCTGTCAGGCGCCGAATGGTCATGCATGACGCACAAAGCCACCTTGCGGTGGCCTTGCCCCAGGGTTTTGTTTGTTCAGCTGGTGTAGATCGGCCCGACGCCCAAGCCCCAGACGATGACAGTAAAGGCCATGATCGCCACCAGTACCACGAGGCCCACGGCCAATACCGAGCTGGAGAACAGGAAGCCTTCGTCCGGGTCGATGCTCATGAAAGTCGGCAAGCCCACATACAGCAGGTACACCGTGTAGCAGATCGCCGCCGTGCCGACGACCATGCCCAGCCACATATGCGGGTAGAGCGCCGCCAGCCCACCGATAAACAGTGGGGTCGCGGTGTAGGTGGCAAAGGCCACGCAACGGGCCATGCTGGGGCTGGCGTCGTAGGTGCGCGCCATCCAGTGAATGAACGCCCCCATCACTGCTACACCGCCGAGCATGGCGGCGTAAGACATCAGGGTCATCCACAGCGCGCTTTCCTGGGTCAGCATGACCGGCGCGCGGTTGCCGATGACCCAGCCGACCTGGGTGGTGCCGATAAAGGCAGATACGGCGGGGATCGCTGCAAGTATCAGGGTATGAGTGAGGTACATGTGGCCGATGCTTTCTTCCTTATCGCCACGAATTTCCCGCCATTCCTGGTCGGGATGGGTAAACAGCCCCACGACGTGATGGATCATGCCAGTCACTCCTGTCGTTATTACCATCGCCCCCCATCGGAGCGCCCACGGGCCAGATGGCCTGAAAGGTCTGGATATATGTGTGCGACCTCAAGTCGCAGTATAGGAAGTGATGACCGGAATAACTGTAGGGCCTTTAGAGCAAATCGCACTGTAAACCTGGGGTTTAATCGCCGCTGGGCCTGTCAAATATGGGGGGCTTGCTCCCACATTGAATGTAAGTACTCGACATCGCTAAAATACCCGGCTTTTCGTCACACACCTTCAGCGGATCCAAGCGCCATGGGCACTCTTACGGTCAACCAGAACAAACTGCAAAAACGCCTGCGTCGCCTGGCCGGTGAAGCGGTCGCCGATTTCAACATGATCGAGGATGGCGACAAGGTCATGGTCTGCCTCTCCGGCGGCAAAGACAGCTACACCATGCTCGACGTGTTGCTGCACCTGCAAAAGGTTGCGCCGATCCAGTTCGAGATCGTCGCCGTCAACATGGACCAGAAACAGCCTGGCTTTCCCGAGCACGTGCTGCCGGCCTACCTGAAAGAACTGGGCATCGAGTACCACATTGTCGAGAAAGACACCTACTCGGTGGTCAAGGAGCTGATCCCGGAAGGCAAGACCACCTGCTCGCTGTGCTCGCGCCTGCGCCGTGGCACGCTCTACACCTTTGCCGACGAGATCGGCGCGACCAAGATGGCCCTGGGTCATCACCGCGATGACATCGTCGAGACCTTCTTCCTGAATATGTTCTTCAATGGCTCCCTCAAGGCCATGCCGCCCAAGCTACGCGCCGATGACGGGCGCAATGTGGTAATCCGCCCGCTGGCGTATTGCAACGAGAAGGACATCCAGGCGTACTCCGACTTCAAGCAATTCCCGATCATCCCCTGCAACCTGTGCGGCTCCCAGGAAAACCTGCAGCGCCAGGTGGTCAAGGACATGCTGCTGGACTGGGAGCGCAAGACCCCCGGGCGTACCGAGAGCATCTTCCGCAGCCTGCAGAACGTCATCCCGTCGCAGTTGGCCGATCGCAACCTGTTCGACTTCACCAGCCTGAAAATCGATGAGACGGCCGCATCGCGTTTCGTCAATGTAGTGAACCTCTGAGCCTTATCAAGGCTCTAGTACACGGCGCTTGCGGGCGCCGTTTTCAATTCAACTGCCAGGAGAGGGCATGCGCGATTACAAGTGGCTGCACGAATATTGTCTGAACCGCTTCGGTTCGGCGGCCGAGCTGGAGGCCCACCTGCCTGTGCCCAAGACCCCGGCGCAATTGCGCAAGATCCCCGATGACCGTTACCTGTCGACCTTGGCGCTACGGGTGTTTCGTGCGGGCTTGAAGCACAGTGTGGTCGATGCCAAATGGCCGGCATTCGAGCAAGTGTTTTTCGGTTTCGATCCGGAAAAAGTCGTGCTGATGGGTGCCGAGCACCTGGAGCGCCTGATGCAGGACACGCGCATCATCCGCCACCTGGGCAAGCTCAAAAGTGTGCCGCGCAACGCGCAGATGATCCTCGATATCGAGCAGGAAAAGGGCAGCTTCGGTGCGTTCGTCGCCGATTGGCCGGTAACCGATATCGTCGGGTTATGGAAATACCTGAGCAAACACGGCCACCAGTTGGGCGGGCTGTCGGCGCCGCGGTTTCTGCGGATGGTGGGCAAGGATACGTTTGTGCCGAGCTATGACGTGGTGGCGGCGTTGAACGCACAGAAGATCGTCGACAAGGCACCCACCAGCCTGCGGGATTTGGCAACGGTGCAGGGCGCCTTCAACCAGTGGCATGGCGAGAGTGGGCGGCCGATGTGCCAGCTGTCGATGATGCTGGCGTATACCGTCAACCATTGATCATCGTAGGAGCGTGTCAATCGGCCAGTCGACGGTTCAGTTGATGCCGCCAACGCACATACAACAGCGCCGTGCAAAACACCGCCAGGCTCGCCAGCATCTCCAACACCCCGAACCACTGGCGGTTCGGGTCGTACGCCGCCAGTGCGCCCTTGATGAAATACAGGTTCACCACAAAGCACATCCACGAATGCCCGCGGGCGCTGCCTATGATCATCCCGGGCGCCAGTACCAGCAGCGGCACCAGTTCGATCAGCAGGATCACCCATGGACGCGCCCCATGCAGGTCGGCGATGAACAGGTAGTACACGCACAACAAACCCACCAGGCCAAAAAACGCCAGCAGGCTCAGCGCCCGTGCAACCTTGACCCGCGGTTCCAGCCACGCCTGGGGCGGCAGGATTTTAGGCTTCCTGGCCACGGCCGTTCTCCAGCAGCGTGGCGGTCTTGGCCAGGCGCAGGCCCAGGGCTCGGCACAGGGTGATTTCATGGGGGTCGAGCATACGTTTGCCGTCGGGCCCGGAATGGTGGCTGGCGCCGTAAGGCGTGCCGCCGCCCTGGGTATCAAGCAGCGCCTGCTCGCTGTAGGGCAGGCCGGTGATCAGCATGCCGTGGTGCAACAGCGGCAACAGCATCGACATCAGCGTGGTCTCCTGGCCGCCATGCAGGCTGGCGGTGGAGGTGAACACGCCGGCCGGCTTGCCCACCAGCGCGCCGGTGAGCCACAGGTTGCTGGTGCCGTCGAGGAAGTACTTGAGCGGCGCGGCCATGTTGCCGAAACGGGTCGGGCTGCCCAGGGCCAGGCCCGAGCAGTGCTTCAGGTCATCCAGGCTGGCATACAGCGCGCCTTCATCGGGAATGCTCGGCGCCACGGCTTCGCACTCGGTGGAAATCGCCGGCACCGTGCGCAGCCGCGCTTCCATGCCGCCTTGCTCGATACCGCGGGCAATCTGCCGGGCCATCTCGCTCACCGAGCCATTGCGGCTGTAATACAACACCAGCACATAGGGCGCGCTCACGGCAGGATCTCCAGCACGTTCTCGGGTGGGCGGCCAATGATGGCTTTATCGGCGGTTTCCAGGATCGGGCGCTCCATCAGCTTGGGATGGGCGGCGATGGCGGCGATCAATTGCGCTTCGCTGAGGTTGGCGTCGGCCAGGTTGAGGGTCTTGTATTCGTCTTCGCCGGTGCGCAGCAGCTGACGGGCGTTGATCCCCAGTTTTTCCAGCAGGGCCTTGATTTGCGCCGCATCCAGTGGGGTTTCCAGGTAGCGCACCACGGTCGGGGCGAGGCCACGGGCTTCCAGCAGTTCGAGCGCACCGCGGGATTTCGAGCAGCGCGGGTTGTGATAAAGCGTCAGATCGGTCATGTGCGGGTCGCATCTTACGTAAGGTGGCGGGTATTCTACCTGCGCTGGCGCCTGTCCTTAAACCGTAAGAGGCGATAGGCCGCAGCCCATGTTCATTTTTGCGAAGGAATACCCCATGACAAGGCGACTGATCGGTGCATTGGCGATCATCACAACCCTGCTGCTCAGCGGCTGCGGTAACGATTACGGCGTTGACCAATACGGCCAGAAAGTGGCGGCCGAACGGCTGGACAAGCAGTGGCTGGTGGTCAATTACTGGGCCGAATGGTGTGGACCGTGCCGCACGGAAATCCCTGAGCTCAATGCCTTGGCTGAGCAACTGAAAGGGCAGGGTGTGGGCGTGTTCGGGGTTAATTTCGATAATGTGCAGGGTGAGGAACTGAAGGCCGCCAGCGACAAACTGGGGATCAAGTTCACGGTCCTGGCCCAGAACCCGGATGGGATCTTCGAGATTCCGCGCAGCGAGGCTTTGCCGGTGACCTATATCATCGATGACAAGGGCAAGGTGCGGGAGCAATTGATGGGGGAACAGACCGCAGAAGGGGTGCTGGGCAAGCTCAAGGCCCTGCGCGGTTAAAGCAACACCTCAGAGAAAATGTGGGAGGGGGCTTGCTCCCGATAGCGGTGTAACAGTCAATTGATGTATTGACTGACACACTGATATCGGGAGCAAGCCCCCTCCCACATTGAGATCCCATCAATCCGAAGATTGAGGATATCAGCCTTCTTCAAGCCACAAGCGGATCGGCTTACCCTCGGCCGGCCAGAACCGCGTCTGTTCGATCGGCGAGATGTCCCAGCGCTGCACGCCTTGCAGAGCCTGGAAGAAGCGCTGCTCCTGCTCCATCAGGGCCTCGGCGCAGAGTTTGCGGGTGCTGCCGATCTGGCCGAAGCTGAGCTTGTCGCCCTCGACGGTGTACGGCGCGAACCAGTGGTTGCAGCCGCCATTGCCATAGGCACGGCCATCGGCACCGAGGGTGACGGTCAGGTGCGCATAGTCCATCAGCGGTCGTTCACCGATCCATTCCACCACATAGCTGTGGTCGCGCTCCAGCTTCGCGCCATCCGCGGCGCAGCCGGCCAGGCCAACGCCGATCGCGGCGAGCAACAACGCGCCTTTCATTGCGCAGCCTGCTGGCATTTCGGACAGCGGTGCTTGTCGCCTTCGCTGGCCCAGCCGAGTTCTTTGATGCGTGCGTTGGCAGCCGGCTGCAGTGGTTCCTTGGTCAGCTTGGTTTCCACCGCAAATTCAAACTCCAGCACGGTGTCGCAGCTGTCGCAATTGACCTTCCAGGTATGAATCTCCAGCTCACCGAACTTCGGCCCCTGGGCCATGGCGACCCATTGGCCGGCCGGGCGGATGGAGTAGCGCGCATCCCCTTCGACGGTCAGGCGCATCGACAGGGTTTTACTGCCGCGCAAGGTGACGATCAGCACGTCGCCATGCTTGATCGAACCACCGTTGCCGGTGACTTGGTAACGGCCCGGCACCAGGGCGCGGCATTCGATCAGGGTGTGTTGCGGGCTCAGCAAGCTGAAGCGGAAATCGTGTTCGGCCATGGATCCTCCAAATAGGCGCGGCATCCTATCACGGGTGCCGGCCTATCATGAGCCTGGTATGTGACCGCTGATCATCCCTCGACCCGGTTCTGCGCCCGTCCCTCGGCCCAGGCCGCGATGTTGGCCAGTGTCGTGCCGGCAATCGCCGCCAGGGCCTCGCGGGTGAGGAATGCCTGGTGCGCGGTAATGATCACATTGGGGAAGGTCAGCAGGCGGGCGAGCACGTCGTCTTGCAGGGGCAGGTCCGAGCGATCCTCGAAAAACAGCTGGGCTTCTTCCTCGTATACATCCAGCCCCAGATAGCCCAACTGGCCCTCCTTGAGCGCTTCGATCAGCGCCGGGGTATCGACCAGACCACCGCGCCCAGTATTGATCAGCATCGCGCCGGGCTGCATCTGCGCCAGGGAGCCGGCGTTGATCAGGTGCTGGCTGTCGACGGTCAACGGGCAGTGCAGGCTGATGATCTGCGCCTCGGCCAGCAATTCGGGCAGGCTCACGTAACGGGCGCCGAGGGCCTGGACCTGAGGATTCGGGAAGGGATCGCAGGCCAGCAGCTGGCAGCCGAAGCCGGCCATGATCTTGGCGAACGTGGCGCCGATTTGCCCGGTGCCGACCACGCCGACGGTCTTGCCGACCAGATCGAAACCGGTGAGCCCGTGCAGGCTGAAATCGCCATCGCGGGTGCGGTTGTAGGCCCGGTGCAGCCGCCGATTGAGCGCCAGGATCAGCGCCACGGCGTGCTCGGCCACGGCGTGGGGCGAATACGCGGGCACGCGCACGATGGTCAGGCCCAGGCGCTTTGCAGCCCGCAAGTCGACGTGGTTGTAACCGGCCGAACGCAGGGCGACCAGGCGCGTGCCGCCTTTGGCCAGCTGCTCCAATACCGGTGCGCTGAGGTCGTCGTTGATAAAGGCGCAGACCACCTCGTGATGTTCGGCCAGGGCCACGGTGTCGAGGTTGAGGCGGGCGGGTTGGAATTGCAGCTCGATGCCCTGGGGGCGCGGCTCTCCGAGAAAGCTGTCACGGTCGTAGGCTTGGCTGCTGAACAGAATGACGCGCATCAAAAAGGCTCCCTGCAATTTACACGTTGGAAATGCTGACTAAATGTGGGAGGGGGCTTGCTCCCGATGGCAGTGTTTCAGTCGAATATCTGTAACTGATACACCGCTATCGGGGGCAAGCCCCCTCCCACATTGTTGATTCGGTGCCCATGAATACAGGATCAGGCACTGACCCTGGCTTCACTGGCCAGCCGCGCAATTGCCATGTCCAGTTCATCCAGCGCGGCCATGGCCTTGGCATCATCCTGCTTGAGCAGGGTTTCGGCGCGTTGGCAGGCTGCGCGCAGTTGCGGCACGCCGCAGTAGCGCGTGGCGCCATGCAGACGGTGGACGCGTTCGATCAGGGCATGGTTGTCATTGGCTTCGCGGGCGAGGGTGATTGCCAGGCGATCAGCTTCCAGGGAAGCCAGCAGCATGGCGAGCATGTCAGCGGCGAGGTCTGCCTTGTTGGCGGCCAGGCGCAGGCCTTCCTCGTGGTCGAGCACCAGCAGTTGCACGCCCTGGGCCAGGCCGTCGTTGACGCGCTCCGGGCCTTGATTGCGCAGGGCCAGGCCGGTCCATTTCAACACCACCTGGGCCAATTGCCGCTCACTGATGGGCTTGGTCAGGTAGTCGTCCATGCCGCTTTGCAGCAGGGCGCGTTTTTCGTTGGCCATGGCGTGGGCCGTGAGGGCGACCACCGGCAGCGGCGTGCCGTGGCGTTCGCTTTCCCACTGGCGAATGGCCTCGGTGCTCTGGCGCCCGTCCATGCCGGGCATTTGTACATCCATCAACACCAGGTCGAAGGTTTCCTGCTTCACCGCATCAATGGCCGCATAACCGCTTTCCACCGCCTGCACCTTGGCGCCCATGTCTTCCAGCAGGGTTTGCACCAGTAGCAGGTTGGCCGGGTTGTCGTCCACGCACAGCACCCGTGGCGCACGGCTGGACAGCGGCTCTCCCGGTTCGCTGCGCGAGGGGCGCGGGCTGATCAGGTCGGCCAGGGAGCGGCGCAGCTTGCGTGTACAAGCGGGCTTGGCCTGCAACTGGCTGTTGGGGTTGGGCACCGATTGGTTGAACAGCATCTGCTCGGTAGTCGGGCACAGTACCAGGACCTTGCAGCCCAGGTGTTCGAGGTCCCATAAGTGTTGGTTGAGACGCTCGGGTGGAATGTCATTGGCGGTGACGCCGAGCACCGCAAGGCTGATCGCCAGTTCGGTCTGGTGCGCACTGGTGATGCCATTGGTCAGGCTTTCCAGGGTGTTGAACGGTGTGACTTCCAGGCCGCAGTCTTCCAGTTGATGTTGCAGGGCCTGGCGCGCCAGTTCGTGGTTTTCCAGCACAGCCACGCGGCGACCCAGCAGCGGCGGGCCGGGCAGATCTTCAACGTCGTCACGGGTCTTTGGCAGGTTCAAGCTGATCCAGAACTCGGAGCCTTCACCTGGTGTGCTGTCGACGCCGATTTCGCCGCCCATCTGCTCGATCAAACGCTTGGAAATTACCAACCCCAGGCCAGTGCCGCCGGGCTGGCGCGACAGCGAGTTGTCGGCCTGGCTGAACGCCTGGAACAGTGCGCGGACATCCTGGTTGGACAGGCCAATGCCGGTGTCTTGCACGCTGATGCGCAACTGCACGCTGTCTTCCTGCTCATCCTCGATCATCGCCCGGGCAACGATGGTGCCTTCGCGGGTGAACTTGATCGCGTTGCTGATCAGGTTGGTCAGGATCTGCTTGAGGCGCAGCGGGTCGCCCACCAGCGCCAGCGGCGTGTCGCGGTACACCAGGCTGACCAGTTCGAGCTGCTTGGCATGGGCGGCGGGGGCGAGGATGGTCAGGGTGTCTTGCAGCAGGTCCCGCAGGTTGAACGGCACGCTGTCGAGTACCAGCTTGCCGGCCTCGATCTTCGAGAAGTCAAGGATCTCGTTGATGATACCCAGCAGGTTGTCGGCGGATTTTTCGATGGTGCCCAGGTAATCCAGCTGGCGCGGTGACAGCTCGCTTTTTTGCAGCAGGTGGGTAAAGCCGAGGATGCCGTTGAGTGGCGTGCGGATCTCATGGCTCATATTGGCCAGGAACTCCGACTTGATGCGGCTGGCTTCCAGAGCCTCCTTGCGAGCCAGGTCCAGCTCGATGTTCTGGATCTCGATGGTCTCCAGGTTCTGGCGCACGTCTTCGGTGGCCTGGTCGATGCTGTGTTGCAATTCTTCCTGGGCATTCTGCAGGGTTTCGGCCATGCGGTTGATGCCCGACGCGAGCTGGTCCAACTCCTGGCTGCCTAACAGCGGCAAACGGGTTTCCAGGTTGCCGTCCTTGAGCTGGGCCACGGCTTGCTTGATCTGACCAATCGGCGAATTGATGGTGCGGCTGATTCGCAGGGCGAGGGCAGCGGTACACATCAGACCGATGGCGATCAGCAACAGGCTGGCGAACAGGCTGCGGTAGCCGCGCAGCAGCATGCCGTTGTGGGACAGCTCCACTTCGACCCACCCCAGCAGGCGGTCAGACTCATCGGGGATGAGTTCGCCGGCCAGATTGCGATGCCGGCCGAATACCGGCAGCAGATAACGGGTGGCATCGTTGCCGGTGCGCTGCAGTAGATGCGAACTGTTACCGGTAGGCGGCGGGTTGAGCATGGTCGGGCCGGCGTGCGCCAAGGGCGAACGGTCTGGAGCGAGGAACGACACCGCGCGCACGTCTGACTGCTCCAAGGATTGAGTGGCGATGCGCTCCAGCAGTTCAGTGTTCTTATGGCCCAGGGCAGGCGCCACCAGCGGCGCCAATTGTTCGGCGATCATTTCGCCGCGTTGCAGCAACTGGCTCTGCAATTCCGACAGTTGCATCCAGGTGAAATACCCTCCCAACACCAACACCAAGGCCATCAGGCTGGTCGGTAATAAGGTCAGCAACAGTACGCGGCCTTTTATCCCCATTCTTCTAAGCACGCCACTCTCCTGCTACCACGTTGTTATCAATTATCCACGCTGGCATCCGGCCCGCGCCACCTGCGCAGTGTAGCCATTTGCACGGTCTGGAATCTTGCAAATTAATGACATGCGGCAATCTTCGGGCCATTCGGCGCCGCGTGGCGATTGCCTGTAACCATTTAATCTTGAATAATCAGTGATTGAGAATGACTTGCAGACGCTAATGACTCCCGCAACAGTTGGCCTACCCACTATCCTGACCATCGAAGATGACCCTGTGTTGGGGGCCTACGTGCATGAGCAGCTCGGCCACAGTGGTTTTCAGGTGACGTGGTGTCGCAACGGCCAGCAAGGCCTGCAAATGGCCCGAGACCAGGCATTTGACCTGGTGTTGATGGACATCCTGTTGCCGGGGCTGGACGGGCTGTCGATCCTCACGCATTTGCGTCAGAGCCACGCCATGCCGGTGATTCTGATGTCGGCCCTGGGCGCCGAAGCCGACCGCATCAGCGGCTTTCGCCTGGGCGCGGATGACTATCTGCCCAAGCCGTTCAGCATGGCTGAATTGCGCGTGCGCATTGAAGCCATCCTGCGCCGGGTGGCCCTGGATCGCCGGCCTGAGCCGCCGCGCGCAGTGATGCGGGAGAATGCCCCGATGCTGCATTTTGATGATGAGCGCTGTGATGTGTGCTGCCAGGCACAGTGGGGCGGGCTGACGCGCAGCGAGTACCGGCTGCTGGAAACCCTGCACCGCAACGCTGAAGAAGTCCTCAGCAAAGCCTTCCTGTATCAGCAGGTGCTGCAGCGTGGTTATGCGCCCCATGACCGCAGCCTCGACATGCACGTCAGCCAGATTCGCCGCAAACTCAAGGCCATCGGCTATGCCGAGCGTGAAGTGCGCACGGTGTGGGGCAAGGGTTACATGCTGAGCGGTCATGATGAAGGGCTTTGAGCGGCTGCCGGGCAAGCACTCGCTGTTCTGGAAACTGGCCTGCCTGTTGATCGCCTTCTGTTTGCTGATGATCTGGCTCAGTTGGTCGTGGGGCCGCTATATGGAGCAGCAGAGCGCGTACCTGTCGGACAAGTCGCGGGAGATCCTCGGTGGCTATGCGGCAGGTGCCGAGCTGGCCTGGAGCACACAAGGTCGCGCCGGGGTGGATGCCTGGTTGCAACTGATGGCCAAGCGTGAAACCACCTGGGTTGGCGTGATCGGCAACGATTTGCAATCCCTCAGCAACACGCCCCTGAGTGACAAGGAAAGCCAGCGCCTGACCTTTTTGCGCGGGCTGGATTGGCCGGTCAGCCGGCATGTCATAGGGCTGCCGTGGATGAAGGTGCCGTTTCCGGTCAATCCTGGCCTGGGGTCACTGGTGATCGAGTTGCCGCAACGTTTTATGCCGGGGCGCTATCAACTGTTCTGGCGGGTAGTCACCAACGGTGTGATTCCGGGCCTGTTCACCCTGTTGCTGTGCATCGGCCTCTATCGGCTGCTGATCATGCCCCTCAATCAATTGCGCGAGCAGGCCAATGCCTGGCGTGCCGACCAGTTGCATACGCGGCTGTCCCGGGATGCGACCAGCCGCCAGGATGAATTGGGAGAGTTGGGGCGCGCCTTTGACCATATGTCCGAACGCTTGCAGGGCACGGTGCGCTTGCAGCAGCAGTTGCTGCGCGACATGTCCCATGAACTGCGTACGCCCTTGAGCCGTCTGCGGGTGGCTTGCGATAGCGAGCAAGACCCGACCCGCCTGCGCGAGCGCCTGGGCCGGGAAATCGACGCCATGCAACGCCTGGTGGAAGACAGCCTGCAACTGGCCTGGCTCGACAGCGAAACAGCGCCGCTGCCCCAGGAAGACATTCAGTTGCAGGCGTTATGGGACATGTTGCGCGAAAACGCCTGTTTCGAAAGCCACTGGCCGGCGTCGCGCTTGCCGTGCCTGTTGCCGGCTGACAGTTGGGTGCGTGGCAACCTGAACACACTGGCCCAGGCTCTGGAAAACATCCTGCGCAACGCCATACGCCATTCTCCCGACGATGGCTGCGTGCAACTCGACGGGTGCCGCGAGGGGGATTATTGGCATATCTGGCTGCAGGATCAGGGCGGCGGTATTGATGAGCGGGATTTGGAACGCATCTTCGCGCCTTTCACCCGTTTGGACGGCTCGCGGCCCGGCGATGGTGGTTTCGGCCTGGGCCTGAGCATCGCCCGCAACGCCGTGCAGCGCCAGGGCGGGCGCTTATGGGCGGAAAATACCGGACAGGGCCTGCGGGTGCATCTGCGCTTGCTGGCGCGTTAGCTGTTCAGCGCCGACGCAATTTACGTTTTTTCCACTGGTGCGCCACCCACCAGCGCCAGTACGTCATCGTCAAGCAATAGGCCAGCGCCCCCAATACCAGCCCCAATACCACCGAGCCCAGCAGGAACGGCTGCCAGAGCGTGCTCAGCTGGCCGCTGATCCATTCCCATGTGAGGTTATCGGGCAGGCTGCGCGGCGGTACGTTCATCAGCCAGGCGCCGGTCATGTAGGTACACACAAACACCACCGGCATGGTGATCGGGTTGGTCAGCCACACCAGGCTGACGGCGATCGGCATATTGCCGCGCACGACAATCGCCAGGATTGCCGCGAGCAGCATCTGCAACGGAATCGGTATAAAAGCCGCAAATAAACCCACCGCCATGGCACGAGCCACTGAATGCCGGTTCAGGTGCCAGAGGTTCGGATCATGCAGCAGGGTGCCAAGAAACTGTAATGACTTATGTTCCCTGATACTGCTGGGATCGGGCATGTACCGTTTGAATAAGCGCCGGGGCATAAGGGGTCCAGGTCAATTTGAGGGGCAAGTATGCCCGGATTCTATAAACAGAAAATTCAGACTTTGTGACAAAACATCATAGGCGCTGCCGGTCAGCCAGCTAAGACTGAATGGATCAGTGGAAAAGGATGATCCATGAAAACAGCGATGTTGGCCTTGGCGCTGGGGTTACTGGCGTTGCGTTGGTTACCTGCGTTGCCGCCCGGCGCAGGGGTGTTGGCCATGTTGGTGCTGGCGTTGATGCTGCTGCCTTTTCGCACCTATCCCGGGGCGTTCTTTCTGTTCGGTTTGAGTTGGGCCTGTATCAGTGCGCAGTGGGCGCTGGATGACCGCTTGCGCCCGGTGCTGGATGGGCAGACGCGCTGGGTCGAAGGGCGTGTCATCGGCCTGCCGCAACAGACGGGCACGAGCGTGCGCTTCGAACTGGCCGACAGCCGGTCGCGCACTGCGCGGCTGCCCAAGCGCATTCGCGTGTCCTGGCACGGCG